>DAOUFT010000096.1:0-26129 GCA_034429855.1 Dehalococcoidia bacterium | reverse complement strand
TACAGTTACGCTGACCTCACCCTTGGGGCTACCGTTTAATACTGCAATCTTCATTGTCCGCTCTCCTGACATAAAATGGTGGAATCGGCCGAGGCCGATTCCACCAATCATAGCATATGGTTATTTTGTATACAAACAAAATGCATTCGCCGGCTAGGGATAAACCGCAATGGTTGTAGTGGCAACACTCGAGCCCACAGAGTTCTGAGCAGTCAGCTGGAATGTAATTGTACCTGTGCCTGAAGTATATATAGTCAGATTACCGGATGGTTGTACAGGCCCGTAATCTTGAAGAACTACGGATGATGCATTTAGCACATCCCAGCTAAGCACCGCAGAGCCACCCAGCTTTACGCTGGCTGGATTAGCTGTGAAATAGAGTATTGTGGGGCGGGATGAAGGTACCGGCGATGCCGTGGGCGTTCCCGTCACTACCACACTGGTAGCACCGGTTGCTGTGTTTATGCCATTGGTTGCTGTCAGAATATATGTCGTAGTCGCACTGGGACTGATGGACGTGACGCCGCTGGTGCCGACGGCGCCGATGCCGCTGATAGCGGCGCCCGTGGCATTGGAGGTCGTCCAGCTAAGTATTGCAGACCCACCGGGACTAATGCTCGTCGGAGAAGCTGTGAAGGATAGTATGACAGGAACTCCGGATACAGGCTGCTGCGGTGTGCCTGTAGTACCTGTAACGGTCAATAGTGCCGTAGCTCTGGTTGAGCCGGCTGAGTTACCGGCGGTCAAAATATAGGTTGTGGTGGATGATGGGGCTATCTTCTCCGCACCTGTCGTAGCTAATGCAGGCATACCAGGATCGATGCTGACAGATGAGGCGTTTTTAACTTCCCATGACAGTATAGCGCTCTCGCCAGCATGGATGGAAGTGGGGCTGACCGTAAAGCTGACCACTACCGGCGCCTGGTTTGCAGCTCCGCCTCCCATAGAAAGAGTAATACAGCCGGATGCCGACAGCAACACTAATACGGATAATAAAAGGATATTCCTCATCAATACATCCTCCAACGATTGATAACGAGTGTCGTCATCATACTATGCCGGTATTATCGTGTAAAGTGCACTTTAGTCCTGCGTCGCAGTCCCTTTATGATATAGGTCGCCAGTAACGCCAGGCCGCTGAAAAGAATAATGGTTGCTCCGGACGCAAGATTGAGCAAATAGGATATCCACAAGCCTCCGAAGGTGAATATCATACCGAGCACAACCGAAAGAACCATCATTTTCCTTATATCATGGGTGAATTGTCTGGCCATCGCTGCAGGGAAGGCCAGCATGGCGATTACCAGTATCATTCCAACCACACGTATAAGCACGACAACGGTGAGGGCAACTGTACACAGCAATAACAGGTAAAGGCCGTCGACAGGCATACCTGCAACTGTTCCAAACTCCTCATCGAAGGACAGCATAAGGAACTCCTTGTAAAAGGCAACAGTCAATGCCAGTATAACCAGGTCAAGCCCAGCCATCAGGTAAAGATCACTTATGGGCACGGTCAGGATATTGCCGAAAAGATAGCTCATAAGGTCCGGTGCGAATCCGGGAGAAAGACCGATAAATATAACGCCCAGCGCCATACCGATCGCCCACAGTATCCCTATGGCCGTGTCTTCCGGCAACTGGGTCCTCCGCGTGACCAGTCCCATGGTCAGCGCCGACAGAAGAGAGAAGAACATGGCGCCCAGCACCGGATTGAAATTCAATAGATAGCCCAGGCCTATGCCGCCGAAAGAGGCGTGGGCGATACCTCCGCTCATGGAAACGATCTTTTTAACCACAACGTACACGCCCACGATACCGCAGGCGATGGAGGCCAGCAGCCCGGCCATTAACGCATTGCGCATGAATTCAAACTGAAACGCTTCGAACATCATCAATGTTCCATCAGCACTCGGTGCGGGATATCGCCGTGGGCGATAAGCTGCACCGGGCACTTGTATGTTGCCTCCAGTATGTCCTGCGTTATTTCGCGCGGGCCATGATAATAAAGCCGCACATTGAGGCAGGCTATTTTATCCACAAACACCGATACGGCGCCTATATCATGGGATACCATGACGATGGCCATCTCGTTCTTTAGATCCTCCAGGAGTTGATAGAAATCGGTCTGCATGGCCGAATCCACACTTGCTGTAGGCTCATCCAGAAGTAGCAGGGCCGGGTCGGAAACAAGCGCTCGTGCTATAAGAATCCTCTGCTGTTGACCGCCTGAAAGCTGCCCTATTTGAGCACGGGCATGTGAAAGCATGCCGACTCTTTCCAGCGCTTTTTCAGCGGCCTCTCGGTCTTCTCCGTTATACGGCTTCAACATGCCCCTTTTCCCAAATCTTCCCATCAAGACCACTTCCATCGCGCTTGCGGGAAAGTTATGGTCATAGTTGCTGTACTGCGGAACGTAGCCAATGCTGCCGCGGCTCAGTTCAGGCGGCTTGCCCAGCACGGTTACGAGGCCTCGTTGTGGTCTGATCAGCCCCAGCATGACCTTAAGCAGCGTGCTCTTGCCGCCTCCATTAGGCCCGATGACACCCAGGAAGTCATGCTGGCTGACAGTAAGGTCAACGTCCTCCAGCGCGGGTGTGCCATTGTAGCTCACCCAGACTTTTTCCAACCTGACGATATCAGCGGGTATCAAGGCTATTTCAATGTCTCCTTGAAGGCAGCCGCCACCTTCCGCATGTTTTCCAGGTAGTCTCCGGCCAGCGGATCGATAATGACCACCCGCCCACCTATCTCGCGTGCTATGGCCTCGGCGTTCCTTAAGTCGAACTCGGGAGACACGAATATCACCCTGATATTCTGCCGCCGTGCTTCTTGTATCAGCCTGGACATATAGGAAGCTTTGGGTTCCTTGCCCTCCTGCTCTATGCCAAGCTGATTCAGGCCGTAGTCCCGTGCCAAATAACCCCAGGCTGGGTGATAGACGATGAATGATCGGCTGCTGATGCCTTTCAACATGGTGACCATCTCGGCATCCAGCTCATCCAGTTCATTCAAGTATAAATCGCGGTTACCTTCATAGTACTGGCTGTTCTGCGGATCGACCTGAATAAGGCCCGCACAGATATTATGCACCATGATCCTAGCGTTGCGCGGCGAGGTCCAGATATGAGGATCCAGACCCGGCTCGTCGGGGTCATCGCTCTTGATCAAATCTATACCACGACTGCAATCGACTACGAGCATATCTTTGTTCTGGGCCAGCAGCTTGTCCAGCCAGGTTAGCTCGAACTCGATGGGAGAACCGACTTTGCAGTAGACAGCGGCTTTGCTCAAACGTACCATCTGGACAGGCTTGACCTCATACGTATGCGGGCTAGCGCCTGGAGGAACCATCACGGTTATATCGACTTTATCTCCACCCACACGTTCTACAAACTCATGCTGGGGGAGAATTGTCACCACCACACCTATTTTATCAGCATCCTGTGCCGGAGCAGTCATTTTACAAGATGCTACATTCATGAGCAGCAATACAGCGGCGGCAATTAGAACGATGAGCCTGAACATCAATACCCCTATATATCTTTGATCTTGCACTGCGGGCACAGTCCCATGAACTCCAGCAGGTGAAGGTTGATGCGGTAGCCCGTTTCCCTCTCCAAACGCCGCTTGAGGCGGTCGAGCTCGCAGTCGGTGAAGTCCTCAACTCGCCCGCATTTGTGACAGATCAGGTGATGATGATGCTCACCAGGCTGCCGCCGCTTGAGATAGCTTCGGCACGAATCGCCTATGTGGACTTCGCAGAGCAGGCCGTTTTCCTGAAGCAGCTCCAGCGTGCGGTAAACTGTGACCAGTCCTATGCCGGGATGCTTTCTGCACAGCTTCTCATGAATATCGGACGGCCTCAGATGCTCGCTACAGTCGCCAAGCACGGAAATTATGGCCTTCCTCTGTGTTGTCAGCTTAAAGCCACGCTTCCTCAACTCCGCCATAATACCCTTAACGGCCATAGTTCCAACTCTAAATGAAAACAGTTTTCATTTGTAAATGTAACACTTAGGCAGAAATGTGTCAAAACGTGGTACTAAGCTTTCAGTTCCAAACCGACTTTGAAAGCCTTGCCTACGGTCTCTCCCAGATCATGATAAACATTGGCCGGCAGCATTGTCCATCCTATAGGACGTATCTTTTTAACGTCCGGATGGTCCCCGGTGAAGCACTTGCCAGACACATATGTTTCCTCGATTTTGCCCACCACCAGAGCATGGCTGCCCAGGTCCAGCATATGCTCGATTTTGCATTCCAGATTGACGGGGCACTGCTCGATCATTGGCGCAGTCTGCAGCTGGCCGTAAAATACTTTGAATTTACATACTCTGACCTTATCCACCTTGGCCCCTGTCCGGATTCCGCAGAAATCGACTTCCTTAACCTGTTCTACCGACGGTACGTTGACGGAGAAGGTCATATTTTCCTGCATTCCCTTCATTGTATATCGCGTATGCCGTATTGCCACCGAAATCATGGGAGGCTCACTGCAGGCGATACCCCCCCATGCCACAGTCATGAAATTAGCCTTCCCCTCAACATTGGCTCCCACCAGAAATGCTGGCGTGGGGAACACCATCGTCTGTGCTCCGATCTTCACTTTCTCCATAAATGTTTCCTCCGGTTCTTTCATCGTCCATACGTAAATACTTATTTCATATGAGTGCGCTACATAGCTTTCATGTAATAACGGATTAAGACGACCTATAGCAAATTTTATCATAATCATACACAGGTTGTATTACTTAATTTCAGGCAGTTGAATTCATTCAACTGTGAACCGCAGCCGGGGTTGAAAAAAGATACTAATCATAGTACATTAGAACATAATAGGTGTTCATAAATGTCGAGCTTAAAATATTTCATTACCTCTAAGGCCAAGCGTAATGTCCTGTATCTCTTTTTACGCGATACCGGCAAACGTTATTACACCAGGGAGGTGGCCCGCCTGACAGGTGAGCCGCTGAACGCCGTTCGCCGGGAACTCGGATACCTTGAGAAAGCCGGCCTGCTCACTTCATGTGTTCAGGGCAATCTCAAATACTACGAGGTTGTTAAAAGTTTCCCTCTTCTGACACAGTGGCGCAAGATTATAGTGGAATCCTATGCTAAACGGCCCCCGGTTGCCGAACAGCCCATTCCCTCATCTTCAATCGTAGGACAGCGTGTCCCACGCACCGTCGAGATCGTAGACGAGGAGGTCAGGAGGCGACCTCCGGAGATCAAGCATGCCATCGCCATGACTGAAGCATTTAAGCACACACCTTTGGAAGATGGAGACAAGCCCATCATACCGGGCGCCCGCGTTATCCCCAATCACGGCCGCCAGCCTCTACCCGATGTCATAGAGTTGCCCGCTCCCGTTGCTATATCGAGTGAAGCGAATGAAGCCGTTGCCGTCAGTGCAGCGGATGAAAACCAGGAGCAGCCAGTTGAGAAACCTGGGGAGCAGCAGTTACAGCAACCCGCTGAACCAGCGCCCAAAACCATCCTCACACTGCAATCGGTCATCAATTATATGCGCGACCAGCTGAAAGATGTGAGTACGATCAATCTCGCCATTATACACGGCGAGGCCGCCAGGCTGGAAAGGATACCAGAGGCCGGAATCGACCTGCTCATAGTGGGTGATATGAACAGGGATATGATCATGGAGCTGATAGCTGTCTTCGAGGAAGCCACTGGCATTGATGTGAACCTGACCAGCATGACCCGTAGCGATTTCGATTACCGCAATGCCAGGGGCGATGCCTTCGTCAGGCGCATCTGGGGTGAGAAAAAGCTCGTAATCAAGGGCCGTCAGTGAGAATTCCTGTTTGCAGAGTATTGTGAGCAAGCCGTTTCTGTTAAAATATCGCATGGCAGTTGCTCCTTCGATCATTTTTCAGGCGTCCAAACTCGGCGACCTGCCATGCATAGTCAGGGAACTGGAACGGGCTGAGAAGCTCCTCAATCAAGATTCGCCGGTCGGGCGCATTTACGGGGTCAGCGGCGGTGCCATCACGGCAACAGCCTTCGCCCTGGCCCTGGCAGCTAAAAAAGATGCACGGAAGTGGGGCAGGGCGGCTTCAGCCATAAAAGATTTCCGCGACTTTCTGTCCAGGGCGCGCAGCGGTCAGATCCGCTCTTACAATCTGAATCCTCTGTATGGTCGGTCCAACCTCAACCCCCTCAGGAAGTGGCTGGCAGGGAGGTTAAATCATTACTATAGTGGTACTTCGGGCACACCTGAAGATCCATCCCTACATCAGCTGAAGGTGTCGGACCTGGATCTACCGCTTTACATCTGCACCATCGATCATGACGCCATCTTCACAATGTTCGGCCCGCCGGACGATACTCTCCAGTGCCCCTATCAGTTCATGCACATGGGCCCGCCGCAGGATGCTCCTCTCATAGACGCCGTAATAGCTGCGGTCAGCACCCTGCTCTCCACCCGTCCATCCACCGTCAACGGCAAATATGTCTATGACTGTCGTCCGCCTATAGTTGACGCAGGCGCTATTGTAGCTGACCTGGAAGCCTCAGACCCGCGCCCTATACTGCGCACCAAGCCACATGCTGAGATACGAAAATGGAAGCTCAACCTAGTCACGTCGGTCTTCATTATGCACTCGCAACACGAGCGAAACCAGACCATTACCGCGGATTATTACCTTGACCTACTGCGTCGCCATCGCGAACTGCTGCAAGAGGTCAGGCAGGTTCAGCCGGATTTTTCCATGGAGACGATCAATACCAGGAAACCCCTTCCAACAGCCGGCCATGCGGATCTGCCCTATGTCGGCTCTACCGAGGCGGCAACCAACATGCGCGAGTCGTCCAGAAACCGCTTATCCATTATGGCCCGCTTCAGGGAAATTCTTAACGGCCAACTCGATAATTTTCCCTTCGATCGTCCGGCCAACATCATATATGGCGCCGGAGGGTTCTCGGGTATACTGGGCGGCCTGGTTACCACGCGTGCTATAAACGAGGGGTTCAGAGGCGGGGGAGGGGAGATAAAACAAATTTACGGAGTTTCGGCAGGTGTGCTTAACAGCTTTTTCCACGCGGTGCAGGTTGCCGCGGCTCGGCATCCCGATATATACAGGCCTGCAGCCCAGCATGCACTGGAGGACCTTGAGGACTTCATTGCCAACCTGCGCACCGACAAACTGGTAAGTATAAACCACGACCCGCGTCGCATATGGTTGGGACTGGGAAACCTCGACCCACTGCAGCAGTTTCTGTCCCAGAAACTTAGAGAGTACACCGGAGCGCCCAATCCCGAAAAACTGGTTTTCGATGATATAAAGTTGCCCCTGACCGTAACGGCCGCGCGCGGCGACGGTTTCACCGATTTCCTGGGTATGACGGGTCCAGACAGGCAGTTTGAATTCGCCGGACGCACCTGGAAGGTGCTGGAGGCTCCCATCATTAAAGCCATGGTGGCCGGTTGGAGTATGAATACCTATATAGAGCCGACCGAGATCAACGGCCAGAGATACCGCGATGGTGGGGGCACCTTCTATGACCCTTCCCTGCTGGTAGCCTGCCTCGACCCTGAGCTGGTAAACCTCATCACCGTGCACCTTGATCATCCTGAGAGCCACAGCGAGAACCTGCCGGAGTATCCTGATATCGGCCGCATCATACTGGATACACATAACTACACCTTCCCCGAGCAGCAACGACGCATGCGCACGCTGTCCACGCTTTTTTTCAACCACTTCCGCCTGCGCCTTTACGCGCAGGAAAACGGCATACCTGTAGAGCCCGACTTCCGGCGCCGGTGGAAATTGGGGGATACAGGTTATCTTTAGCCTGAGACAAAGCCGGGGTTTTAAACGGTGGTATAATAGAACACATTCCCTGCGAGGAAGAGTCATCTTGAGAAAACTTGCGTTTTCATTCATTATTCTGTTCATTGTATTGACGGCCTCCATGACGGCGTGTAAATCATCGCCTTCGACAAATACGTTGACCGTGGCCTGCGATGCCACATGGCCGCCTTTCGAGATCATTAACGAGCAGACCAAGGATCTGGACGGCTTTGGACCCGAACTAATACGGGCTGTTGCGGATAAAGCAGGGCTCGATATAGAGCTGGTCAACGTGGGCTTCGACTCGGTACTGGCTGGAGTCTCGCAATGCCAGTACGATATGGCAGTCTCGTCCATAACGATCACAGATGAACGTAAAAAAACTATTTTATTCTCCGATCCCTATTACCTGGCGGGACAGATAGTAACCGTCCGCAAGGACAATGACAGCATTACGAGCAAGGATGACCTGGCCGGCAAGACCATCGGCGGTCAGATAGGCACAACGGGAATTATCGAGGCCAATAAAATACCCGGCGCCAAAGTAAAGACCTTCGATGAGGTCGGCTTCGCTTTCCAGGACCTCATGAACGGGCAGCTCGATGCGGTCATGGCCGACTACCCGGTGGCTAAAGGCTATGTGCTCAAGAATAAAGACGCTTTAAAGACGGTCGGGCCGATCTTCACGGACGAATACTACGGTATCGCCATCTGCAAGAAAAATGCTCACCTTGTTCCAAAGATAAATGCCGCCCTCAAGGAGCTGAAGGACGAAGGATTTCTGGATACACTCGATAAGAAATGGGTCGGCCGCTGAGCCCTGAGCCCTTTTTACCCTCCATAATGTTTAAGGCGTATAATGTTATCCGGCTCAATGAGTACACCCGAAAAACCGCAGATACCTCAGGAAGAGCTGGACCATATACCCGGCGCTGAGCCGTCCTCACGTATCGATGTCTGGTGGTGGCTGGTGGTGCTGGTGGCCGGCATAACCGCCCTGCTGCTGTTCGCCTGGCCTGATCCTTTCATGAACATTTTCAAGTTCGTCCAGGACGGCATCGTAATAACTTTAACCGTCACTCTGGTCTCCTTTCTGCTGGTCTTAATCGTTGGTATGATCGGCGGCCTAAGCAGGCTGTCGAAAAATCGCGCCGTATATGTAATCTCAACATTATACGTGGAGCTGGTGCGCGGCGTGCCGTTGCTGGTCCAGCTCATAATCTGGTACTTCGCCGTACCTGTTATGATTCAGTCGCTGGGCAAGGCCTGGAACCTACCATCGCTAGAAAATTTTCAGGCTGATCCCGTAGTAATGGCCATAATCGGCCTGGTTTTTTGCTACGGGGCATATATGAGCGAGATTTACCGGGCCGGTATTCAGAGCATCCCGAAAGGACAGATGGAGGCAGCGCGCAGCCTGGGCATGACCTATTTCCAATCTATGCGGCATGTCGTCCTGCCGCAGGCTGTGCGCGTGATCCTGCCTCCCATCGGCAACGAGTTTATCGCTCTCCTAAAAGATTCCTCGCTGGTCAGCGTGGTCGCGGTGGCAGACCTGACACGCCGCGGACGGGAATATGCTTCAATCCATTTCGATCCCATCGAAGTCTGGATGCTGGTTGCCCTGTTATATTTAATCATGACGCTCTTTTCGGCCCGCGTGGTCAACTGGGTAGAGAAGAAAACCAAATTTGAGAGGTAGTGATTGCCTGAACCTATTATCAGTATTAGCGGGGTGCATAAATATTTCGGCAGAGTCCATGCTCTGCGCGGGTTGGACCTCGACATATACAGGGGAGAAGTAGTGGTCATAGTGGGCCCGTCCGGGTCAGGTAAATCCACTCTGCTGCGTTGTATTAACCGGCTGGAGAACTACGATAAAGGCAAGATCACGGTGGACGGAATCCCACTGGACAGTGCACGCAATATCAATGCAGTAAGGCGTGAGGTTGGCATGGTCTTCCAGTCGTTCAACCTGTTCAGCCACCTCACGGTGCTGGATAACATCATGCTGGCCCAACGCGTGGTGCGCAAACGCCCGATGGCACAAGCCAGGCAGACTGCGCTGGACCTGCTGAAAAAGGTTGGTATACCCGATAAAGCAGAGGTCAAACCGGCGCAGTTATCCGGAGGGCAGCAGCAACGGGTGGCAATCGCACGGGCGCTGGCCATGAATCCTAAAGTCATGCTGTTCGATGAGCCCACCAGCGCGCTTGATCCCGAGATGATCAAGGAAGTCCTCGATGTAATGCTGGCACTGGCTGCCGAGGGCATGACCATGGCCGTGGTCTCTCACGAGATGGGCTTTACCCGCGCTGCGGCCAAGCGCGTCATTTTCATGGACGAGGGGCAAATCCTTGAACAGGCTTCACCCGATACGCTTTTCAATAACCCTCAGCACGATCGCACCAGGCAGTTCCTGGGCAAAATACTCAGCCACTAAGGCTGCCGGTCTCAATATCCCTCACTTTCTTTGTCGCGCCCGATCACCACATACTCGAGAGCTGATATAAAGAAAATGGTGAAAAATACAACGGCCAGCATGTCGCCCGGACGCAGTCCGTTGCTTTTTACAAATTCGCCTATAGACGTATTCTCATACATCCAAGTCGCCAGCATGAAAAAGTTGAATATGGTGAGGTAAAACGTGATACGGCTGAACGTATAGTTGAACGACCTGCGTATCACATGCCTGATGTATTTATAGGTATCCATTATTCTCCTTACGTTTAGAAATTCAGGTTGCTTGCAACCTTTAGAGCGCCTATTTTAACACGTTGAGCAGTCCGCGCAGTAAAATGACCGCCGCTTTTTTATCCAGCGGCTCGTTGTTGTTCCCGCATTTGGGCGACTGTATGCAGGCCGGGCAGCCTTCGCGACAGGGACATTCCTCAATTGTCTTGAGCGTGGCAGCCCACAGGCCTTCGATAATCTCATAACCTTTCTCTGCTATACCTATACCCCCCGGGTAGCCATCATAAATAAAAATTTGCGCCTTTCCCGTATCTGCATGAAAGGGCGTAGACACTCCCCCTATATCGTTGCGGTCGCACATGGCAAATAGCGGCAATATGGCGATGGCGGCATGCTCCACCGCATGAAGCCCGCCATGAAAATCGAGCTTGTCATTCTCTATGAGATTCAGCGCTCCCCCGGGCAAATCAAACCATAACGACTGAGTGATGAAACGCATGGGCGGCAGGTCCAACACTTCCTCCCCCACGATCTCATCCGTATAGTGCTTCTTTTTGCGGAAGCCCTCCACCTGGTTCGTCACGTCCACCATGCCGAGGCATACCTTGACTCCATCAGACTCTTTCTCCCTCATTCGCCTCAATACTTTTATATCGGTCAATTCCATGGTCTGTGTGTAATAAGGCACGGCGGCCGGCTCCACTACGGCAATATGCTTCTCGATGTCGAGCTCTTTGACAAAATAGGAATCGCCCTGATGCAGGTAGATTGCGCCTGGATGCACCTGCCAGAAGGCATGGTCTTCCTCGATCGTCTCCAGCACCTGGTACCCCCTGGAGGAATCCAATAACTGGTATTGCTCGGTAGAGGCGGTTCTGATATTCACATCCTGCGCAGGATGCGACAGGCGGGGAGAGATATGCCAGCGGTCGCCCTCCCTCCTCAGCTTCCCTTCCTTGCCCAGCTCTTCTCCAGCTGCATAGAGTGCATCGCCGAAATATTCCCTGTCCTTTTCATCAAGCTGCTTCTCCCAGGCCGCGCAGAGCAGGTGCGGATGCAGTATGTTTATGTTCTCCCAATTAATGAGTGCATTCTCAAAGGGCTTACCGAAGAAAAAATCGGGGTTATGCATGAAGTACTGATCGAGCGGATTATTCTGGGCCACCAGAAATGTGATCGATTTCTCTGATCTACGCCCGCTACGTCCGGCCTGTTGCCATGTGCTGGCGATACTGCCCGGATATCCGGTCAGCACCGTAGCGTCCAACCCGCCGATGTCTATCCCCAGCTCAAGAGCGCTGGTGGCCACTGCCCCCAACAGCTCACCCGAAAACAGATCCCTTTCGATCTCACGACGGTCGGAAGCCAGATAACCAGCCCTATATGGTTTGATCTTATCCCCAAGCGGGCTGCCCAGCAGGTCGCGGCTGTACACATAGATGAGCTCGGTCAAACGACGTGTGGAGGCAAAGGCCAGAGTGCGCACCTGCCTACGCACCAGTTCAGTCAATAGATGGGTAACCTCGCTATTAGCGCTGCGCCGCAGGCTGCGCGCCTCATCAACGATCGGCGGATTCCAGAAAACGAATGCCTTACCCCCATATGGGGCCCCATCTTCATCCACAACTTCAACCGGCAGTCCGGCCAGACCCTCGGCATGCTGCCCCGGATTTGCAATGGTCGCCGAACAGAACACAAATTGTGGTCTGCTCCCGTAATGAGCACAGATCCGTCTCAGCCTGCGCAGAACGCAGGCAACATGCGATCCGAACACTCCACGGTATATATGCGCCTCGTCGACCACCACATATTTTAACCGACGTAAGAACTTATCCCACGACTTATGGTTTGGCAGAATGCCGGCATGCAGCATATCCGGGTTTGTGAGCACAATACGTGCTCTTTTTCTGATGCCGGCGCGTTCTTCGCCGGGCGTATCCCCATCATAAGTTGCGCACTCCCAGGGCAGATTAATCGAGTCTCCCGCCAGCGAAACGAGGCTGCGCAACTGGTCCTGGGCCAGTGCCTTGGTGGGGAAAAGGTAGAGGGCGCGCGCGAAGGGCTCCTCCAGCAAGGTATTGAGTACAGGTATATTGTAACAGAGTGTCTTGCCGCTGGCGCTGGGCGTCGCCACCATCACGTTTTTGCCGAGCCTGATTCTATTAATAGCCTCGGCCTGGTGTGAATAGAGAGTGCTTAGATCGAGCTGGTCGAGACGTTCCTGCAGCACGGGATGAAAGGGTTTTTCGGGCCAGCCGGGTCGCGCATCGCGCGGGGGTATAAACTGAATATGGACGATCTGGTCCTTGTACTCGGGATCGCTTTTTAGGTAATCAAGGAACTCATAGGTATCCATACGTTAATTATACTGCCGTAGGGGTGCAGCATTTGATTCAGTAGATTTCGATCTCCTTCTCCACGATCTCAACCGAAGGATAATCGTGTTCGATCAGGCTGATGGCCGCGCTGATGATCTCGTCAACGCGATTATTATGATTGGAAACGCAGGCTAATCCGATAGTGGTCATTTGCCACAGGTCATGGTCATCGACTTCTGCGATTGAGATATTGAACTGCTTTTGAAGGCGCTTAACAAGCGACTTTACGATGCTCCGCTTATCCTTGAGAGACCTGCTCCCCGGGATATGGATCTTTAACTTGCAGACGCCTACTTTCACAAGAGACCGCTCTGCCGCCCTGCAGCTATGGATATATGGAGGCTCCCGCGGGAGACTGCGGGAGCGATATATTTAACGTTCCGGTTTGGACGATGCGTAACAGCTGCTGCAATAAACCGGACGTTCCTGTCTCGGCTCAAAGGGTACTTCGCACTCGGCACCGCACCTTGCGCAGGTAGCCTTGAACATCTGCCTTGCTTTGCCGGCGCCTCCTGAGCGGGACTGTTTCCTGCTGGTCCTGCAATCAGGGCAGCGCTTGGGCTCGTTCTGAAGTCCTTTCGACTGATAGAATTCCTGCTCACCTACTGTGAATACAAAAGATCCACCACATTCAGCGCAGGTAAGATTTTTGTCCGTTAGGGCCATTGATGCCTCCTTGTTGATAATAACTATGCACCATGGATACTGACGGGTCTGTATGGCCCAGGACCTCTTGAAACACACGCTGGGAGTCTTAATCCCTGCAATATGGTCTCCCGATTTAAGAGGCAGCCAGCTTAAGACTCACCATCAACCAGGGTTTGCATACTCGCAATAGTGTAGATTATAATTTTCTGCAAGTCAAGGCCTATCTAAATCAACTGAGAATCAAGGATAATATACTACCATTGGACTTTGAATACGATAAACAGCCCTTGGTGCGTAGTGTCATTAGCATAATTGCTTGCCTGCTCATCGGATTAACGCTCGTCTTTGCGGGTGGCGGCAAGCTCGCCAACCTCGGGCAGATTCCCGGACAGACGGAATTCCTGGACAGGTTTATCCCCGACTTCATTATGACGCCTGAATTCGCCCGCTTTATCGGTCTGGTATTCATACCGTGGATCCTGCCGATTGGTGAAGTCCTGCTCGGACTTCTACTGGTGATAGGAATTTGGCCCCGGCTTATGGCCATATTTGTTTTGCCGCTGGTGCTCGGCTTTATGGCGAATAACTCGTACATGATTTCACAGGGTCTTGAGGAATATCCTCAATGCGAATGTTTCGGCATCTGGGAGCAATGGTTTGGCGGATTGACTCCTATTCAATCGATGTATTACGATGTAACCCTCTTTATCCTGGCAGTCATTGTCATCATTGTTCACCCGGGTTCGTTTTTCGCTCATCAGATATGGATCAATAAAATAATATCCAAGGATAAGTTTTAATCTTCAACTTCCTCTCCTAAAGACAGGAGATAATGCTGAAATGTATTCAAATCTGCTTTTTCGCCAAGTCAAATTGTATGCGCTGGGTTTAATCTTGATCGCTGCTTTGTCGGGATGCGGTGGTCAACCGGCCTCACAACCTGTCCAGGCGCCTCCTGAACCGGTCAACAATCCACCAGTCATCACCGACCTGCATGCCAACACTGCGATAATTCAGCCCCTGGGCACATCGAATATCCTCTGCACAGCCATTGATCCCGATGGAGATCATCTATCATACCGCTGGACCACCAGTGGCGGTACGGTCGACAGCAGCGGCGCCTCCGCAACCTGGACGGCTCCAGAGAACCCCGGCAACTACCTGATTACTGTCGTGGTCAGCGACGGAAAGGGAGGAGCGGTCTCACAGGATGTTACCATCTCCATCCCGGAAAAACCCAACAACCCGCCGATGATCACCGCCATCAAGTTCACCCGGCCGGGCCGTATGCCCGTTACAGTTAAAGCAAATGCTTCTGCAGAGGAGCTTAAAAAGACCCCCGAACTGATCATTCGCAAATATGAGACGGCGATCATAGAGTGTTTAGCAGAAGACCAAGATCAAGACCAGCTCATCTATATCTGGAGGGCTACCGGCGGGAAAATCATCGGCACCGGACCTGTTATACAGTGGCTGGCTGCAGGGGAGCCAGGCATATATACAGTCAGTTGCGAGGTCTCCGATGGCAATGAAGGCACCGACACCCTAACAATCACCATCAGCGTACACTGCTGCAGCGGTTAGCCTGCAGGCTATATTTCTACCAGACTGATATCGCCCCAGGCACCCATATTGCTTCCGGCTATCACAACTATTCCGCTGACCCCTTTAATCCTGCGGCCGATCTCAAGTGCGGTATCCACATCATCCCAACTTTTCACCGCGTTGCCCACCGCCGTGGCCGCGGCATCGGCCAGCGCCGCAGACGGCGCAACGACAACCGCCGCATCAGCTACACCCAGGCTGAGCGAAGGACCGACTCTCCCTGAAGATGTGCATATCCCTAGCGGCGTTCGGTCAGGCGCAACTTCAATAGCCAGCTTGCCCGAAAACACCGACTCGCCGGCGTAAATGGCCACCACCCTTATTCTATCAACCTTAAGATAGATATCGCCGCCGTTCTCCACGATTATTTCGTTTGATGAATGCAATAGCTTCTCCCCCACCATCTGCGCGACGGCGCCGGCCACGGCTGCCATGGGCCCGACTTTCGCCATCCGCGCGGCCTGTTGCATCCTTTGTACAACCTCCGGCGCATGTCTATCGACAGGCAAGGGCTCAAGGCTATGCAGGAAAATAGGATGTTCGCTGATATACCTTTCCAGCGGCCCCCTCACCTCATTGATAGCAGCTACAGCTTCAGCGCTGAGGTCCCTGGAGGCACGTATATATAGGTCCGTTTCCTTTACCGCGGCCTTAAAGGAAACAAGGTCCCGGTCTTTTATATCGAGGCGGTAGATGCGCTGCTCGTACATGCCATTCCCAGGCGCACCTGAAGGTACGCCTCTGCAATGAGACCCCGGCAACGGATTTTCAGACGCGCCCTCTCAGAATTTAAGCTCCATGGCCCTGGGCGGGCAGGCCCTTACGCACAGCTCGCATACAATGCATTTCGAGTTGTCGAATAGGACTCTGCGCGTCTTTTCCTCGAGCGTAAAGGCCCTGGTGGGACACATTGCTATACAAGCTCCGCAGTGAGTGCACCTGTCGTCGTTGCGCCATACGTCCTGGCTGAGATACTGTATCTCAAGCCCGGCCTCACGCAGGTATTTAATGCCGCGGTTATAGTCTTTCTGCTCGCCCGTCAGCTCCATGATCATCAGGCCTTCCTCACCAGGAGAAATAGAGGCCTTGAGGATATTGAAATCAAGACCGAAATCCCTTATGAGGCCGCTGACGATGGGCTTATCGATGGTCTGCTGCGGAAAATGCAGTACGATTTTTTTGGCTACCTTCATGATCTACGCCTCCTTCAGGGCAACGGCCTTTCTTCGAGAGCTTTGAGCTTGACTCCGGATTCCACTCCGGGCAGCGGTGCAACCGGATCGCTTAGCAGGAACCGGCCTCTGCTTATCCATTGCTTGAGCGTGGACGCTATCTCCACAGCTCCCGGATAGCTCGAAAGCGAGGCCGTCGGTACATCTTTACCATCTATCTTGATCTTGCCCGATTTAAGCTCGGCATAGCTGACTTCTGCCAGCACATCCGGCTTTCTGTTGGGATAGGCGTCGGAATAGTCAACCACCGGCGCGAGGATATCCGCATCAGTCACCAGCGTATACCTCAGTATCTCCTCGTTCAGAATAGGTATGGGAACGCCTATGCCGACGGTCAATGTCGCGCCATAACCGAGGAAACTGGTTCCCACCAGCCACTTCGGACTCATTTGCTTGAGGTCGCCGATAACCGCCAGTGTGCCGGCGCCACGTGTGGGTACACCCTTTTCGGTACGGGGTGCGGACGGATTATGCTGCGTTCCGTGCCAGGCAACGTAACCTACGCCACCTCCCAGGAAAATACGGGTGCCTATACCTATCGTCTTGTATAGCGGATCGTTCAACAATGGCGACAGCTGGCCTGCGGAGCAAAAATTGGCGTTGCCCAGCCTGGGCTTAAGAACGCCCATATACGTATAGAGCATGCGGTTGCCGAGATTTACAGCCACGTTGTAGTTCTGGTAAGCGTTGCGCAGATTAAACAGAATGGCCTCATTGATGCTGTTGATGTTTATTAATGTCTCCAGCTTTTTACGCGGATAGCAGTCTGTGCCGTAGGCGCTTGCCACCATCCTGATATCTTTTCCCGCAACAAGCTCCTCGATAACGTGTCCGCCACCGTAGTTAAACTCCCCCGGATAGATCTTGTTCTTCGGGTCGTCATCCGGCATGGCTGTCGCGCCCAGTATAATATCGACGGCCGCCACACCCGTGTAAGCCGGCACGTCATTGAGGTAAACCCTACCTCCACCGACTTTTATCCGAGGTTTGGTATGGCCGAGGTTCATATATGCGCTGGAAGAGCACATCGGCCCGAAAGTCCCGGTGGTCACAACATCGATCTCCCTGGCTGCAGTTGCGACTCCTTTCTTGCGGGCGATGCCGATCACTTCTTCAGCAGTGACCACGACCGCCTGGCCTTTTTTAATTTTTTCGTTGATCTCTGCGATCGTCCTGGCCATATCTCCCTCCTTATAAAATTACAGGCCCGCACGGTGAAGCTGTTCCGGCTGCCTCAGCCGCAGCGGGCGGTGTTTAACTTTGAGGTAGGCTGCCTAAATTCTAATGCCTGCCGTACTTTTCGTAAAATACAAGCTCCGGCATTTCCTTGCGCGGCGGTGCTTTTGTCTCGCCGGCCGGATAGCCCAGTGGCGTCATCTCTACCGATACCACCCCTTCAGGCAGGCCTAAGACGGCATCCACCTTTTTTGAGTCTGGTATAAATCCGACATGCACCGTGCCCAGGCCCAATGCACAGGCCGCCAGCGCCAGGTTCTGCATGGCAATACCGACATCGAACATAAACCAGTCTCCCCTGTCCGTGGAAACCGTACCCTTGTAATAGCCTGATTTGCCCAGTTCCGCGCAGGCAACTATGACGATAGGAGCATGCCTGATGGCTTCTGTGGCGGGATTACCCTTGTTCAGGCATTCAGACAATCGCAATTTTGTATCGGCATCCTTCACGATCACATAGCGTGTGCACTGCGTATTGGCCCAGGAGGGCGCCCACCGCGCGGCTTCCAGCACCCTGTTGAGAACATCGTCGGTAACGGGTGTATCCTTATACTGGCGTACGCTTCGTCTGCTGAAAATAGCTTCAAAAGTATCCATGCGTTGTTCTCCTGCTCCTATTTGGCGCCCTTAAGAAACGCGATGAGTTCATCCGGCCGCAATTCCTGTTGTTCGCCCGTCTCCATATTGCGCACCATTGCAGTGCCAGCCTGCATCTCATCTCCACCGATGATAACCGCATATCTGACACCTGCATTATTGGCATTCCTGAGCTGTGCTTTTAGACTGCGTTCGCCCGGGGAGATCAATAATGCAATAGCCTCGCTGCGCAGGGCCGCGGCCAGCTTCACAGCCTCCACCTTGGCATCCTGTCCTATACAGGCAATATATACTACCGGCCTGTCTTCGGGGATAACACCGACATTCTGCGCCTTCAAATTAAGTACTATGCGTTCCAGCCCCGCAGCAAAACCTATACCCGGCGCAGGCTTGCCACCTATCATGGCGATCAGGTCGTCATAACGTCCACCGCCGCCCAGCGCACTCTGCGTTCCCCCTTCGGCAGGCTGGATTTCAAATACGGTTTTTGTGTAGTAGTCCAGACCCCTTACAAGCCTGTGATTCAATACAAACCTGATATTCAGCGCGTTCAGATAATGCTTCAGGGAGTCGAAGTGACGGCCGCATTCGGGACAGAGATAATCAGCGCTTTTCGGGGCCTGATCGGCCACTGACTGGCAGGCCGGCTTCTTGCAGTCAAGTAGCCGCAGCGGGTTCTTTTCCAGCCTGACAAGGCAATCATCGCACAGCTGCCTTTTTAGCGGCTCGTAGTATTGCTTCAACTTCTCTAAATGGACTGGCCTGCACTTCTTGCAGCCGATACTGTTTAACTGCAGCGAGAAGTCCGTCAAGCCCAGCGAACTGAAGAAGCCGAGGGCCATATGAATTACTTCAGCGTCCAGCAGCGGAGAGTGCTCTCCAATAGCCTCGCAGCCGAACTGGTGGTGCTGCCGGTAACGCCCCGCTTGGGGCCTTTCGTAGCGGAAGATATCCGCGAAATAAAACAGCTTCACAGGTTGCGGCAAATTGTCCATGCCGTGTTCCAGATAAGCCCGGCAAACAGGTGCCGTCCCCTCCGGCCTGAGGGCCATCTCATTGTCACTGCGATCCTTGAAAATGTACATCTCCTTATTTACGATATCTGTACCCTCTCCGACGCTGCGTAAAAAAAGGCCTGCCTCCTCAAAAGCAGGAGTGGTTATGCGGCTGTAACCATACAGGCGGCATATCTCCAGCGCTTTTTCTTCGATATAGCGCCAGTGAGGTTGCTCCTCCGGTAGAATATCTGCAGTCCCACGCGGTGCTTTAAACAAATTCATTCTCCCTGTCAGCCCATTATTATATTACAGGAGGTCAAATCGTTGCCTATTCGCCGACCTCACGTGCAATCCAGCCCAGATAATCTGCGTTGCCGCCCGTGATGGGCAAAGCTATTACCTCCGGCACCGAGTAGCTATGCACGCTCTTCACTGCATCAACTATATCGTTCACCCGGCACGCCCTGGTCTTGATAATCAGCAGCACTTCGTCAGCCGCATCTATTTTACCCTGCCACCAGAACAGCGAAGATATTTTAGGAACGATATTGACGCAGGCTGCCAGGTGTCTATCCAGAATAAAAGCTGTAATCCTGTTTCCTTCTTCCACACTGGACGCCGTAATCAGCACCACCGCTAAGCCGGCTGTTTCCACCATACCTCATCTCCCTTTCAACTATCTATTCTTAGTAATGGCAGCGTACCTGTACATATATGAGACCGTTCTGATTGCTTCTGCAAGCGAAGCGGCCACGGCAAATCCTGCTTCATCACATATATTTCGGAGCAACAAAGAAAGGCGGCGTTCCATCTCGTTATCGGTATAGGGATCCAAGGCAATTGTCACCATCACCATCTTGCCGGCCTTGTCTCGGGCATAACGCAGGCCGGCTATAAAATCATCGGCAATAGCCTTCAGTTTCTCCTCAGTGGTCTGGCCCCACATCATGGTCATAAACCTTATTATGTCGAACTGCAGTATTATAATGTGAATCTGGTCCTCTCCCGACACTATACGCAACACGTCCGACAGTCTGCCCTCGCCAGAGTACCTGTAAAACAACTGCCATGAATCCAGCGGGTTCCCTATCATGGTGCCCGCTACAGGAACAAACTTCCTCAATTCATCAACAGCTTTCGTTGAGAACTGCGGTACCTGCAGGCCTGCCTTTACGCACATATCACTCTGAACCACAGCAAATCCACCGGAATAAGTTACGATTGAGACTCCGTTTCCGGCTGGAATTCTGGATAAGCTCATTGCCTTGACTGTATTAAGAAGATCGTCCACGTCATCCACCTGCACCACACCGCTCTGTTTAAACATGGTAGACCAAGTCTGCGCTGCTCCAGCCAATGATCCCGTGTGGGATGATGCCACCCTCCCTCCTGCCGCCGTCACACCACCCTTAAGCGCAACCAGCGGCTTTTTACCCGCCGCATACTCCAGCGCAGACCTCAAGCGTTGTCCGTCCCTTATACCTTCGATATAAAGTGCGATAACCTTCGTATCGGGATCATCGGCAAGATACTCCAGAAAATCAGGACAATTCAGGTCAATAGCGTTGCCGTAGCTGATCATTTTGCTGATTCTCATGTTCATGGTCCTACCCGCATAAATAAATGCCTGCGCAAAGGTGCCGCTCTGCGTGATAACACCTATATTCCCTTCGACATTGGTGGAAGCCGGGTTGAAGGACAGGCCTGATTTGGGACAGTAGGTACCCATGCAGTTGGGGCCGATTATCCTGATTTTGCCAATGGCTAGTTCCGCCAGCTCTTTTTCTCTCCTGATCCCTTCCGGGAGCGCTGTCTCACTGAAGCCCGAGGTGAAAATATGCACACCCTTAACGCCTTTTTTTATACAGTCACCAACAGCGCCCAGGACGTGCTCTGCCGGGACAGCTATCACGACGTAATCGATGGGAGCATCAATATCCCTGATATTTGCATAGGACTTCCTGCCCAAGATTTCCTGGTAGTTCGGATTGACTAGGTAGAGGTTATCCCGCATCTTTGTTGCCAGCAGTGAATAAGTGTAGTTGTCCTTGGGCGAAGCGCCTATTATTGCTGTATTTCGTGGAAAAAAAATACCGTTTAACTCTTCGAAGATCGAAGCTCTCATGGCGTTTCCTTTCTCGGGTTGCTTAAAAACGACCAATCAAGGATACATTTATAGCGTGGGAAGTTCAAATCCCGACCACGGCTGACACATAAGAATAGGATCCACCTGGTGGGACGGTGGACCCTATAAATCATCTAAGAATCAGGTTCTGTTAGATTTCCCTGGCGAGGATCTTCTCTTTGAGTATTTCGAACTCTTCACAAGATAGGACGCAGGTGTTGGCATCTTCGCCGATCTCGACTTTATCCTCATACACGGTTACTGCCGGACAGCAGGAGCCTTCACGGCACAGTTTGATGACTTTCATATATACACCTCCAGATATTCTGTTATTATTCCGGCGGTCTGACCCACCAGAAACCGGATTCCGACTGAATATCCGGTACCGCCAGTTAAAATATGATAATACCTGAGAATACGGCATGCAAATGACTGAAGTCACATTAAATACGGAAAACATTTGCCACGGATTATAGCCATGCTTTATTATACAATTGATCGGTGTACGTATGGATCCAGATCCACTGTTTACCAAGGCCAGGGAATACCTTCCTCCCGATAAGCTGGCTATCGTGGAGGCCGCCTACCATTATGCCCTCAAGGCTCACGACGGCCAAAAACGCAAATCGGGAGCGCCTTTTTTAGAGCACCCACTCCAAACAGCCATGACTCTGGCCGATCTGCAGCTCGATGCTGCTACACTGGCCGCTGCACTTCTGCACGACGTACCCGAGGACTGCAATATACCGATCTCACAGCTCGAAAAACAGTTTGGCCCTGACGTTAGCAAGCTGGTGGACGGGGTTACGAAACTGAGCAGGTTGGCGTGGAGGCGCGATATAGCGGTCAGCAGCCAAGAGACACAGGCGGAAAACCTGCGTAAGATGCTAATCGCCATGGCCGAAGATCTGCGGGTAGTCTTCATCAAGCTTGCCGACAGACTGCATAACATGAACACACTGGGGGCGTTGCCGCCCGACAGGAGACAGGCTATCGCTCAGGAGACTTTGGAGATATACGCCCCGTTGGCTCACAGACTGGGCATGTGGGATATAAAATGGCAGCTTGAAGACCTGTCTTTCCGCTATCTTCATCCTGACGAGTATCGTGAGATCGCGCGGATGATAGCTGTTCGCCGTTCCCTGCGCGAGGGGTTTATCGATGATGCCGCACGTGTTCTACGCGACGAAATGGTGATCGCCGGTATAAAGGGAGAGGTGTACGGACGCCCCAAGCATATCTATAGCATATATAATAAGATTCAAAGATATACCGCCATAGGCCGCAGCTTCGGCGATATCCATGACCTCTTCGCTCTTAGAGTTCTTGTGCATACCGTCCCCGATTGCTACAAAGTTCTGGGCATCATACACAACACCTGGCACCCCATGACAGAAGAATTCAACGACTATATCGCAAACCCCAAAGACAACGGGTACCAGTCACTGCACACCACGGTGATGACCGGCGACGGCGCTTCGACACCTCTCGAGATACAAATACGCACATACGACATGCACCGCATTTCGGAGTACGGCGTGGCTGCGCACTGGCGCTACAAGGAAGGAGCTAAACCGGATCTGAATTTCGAAGAGAAGATATCCTGGTTGCGCCAGCTTATCGACTGGCAGAGCTCACTGGACAGCGAGGAGTTCCTGACATCATTGAAAGAGGACTTTTTCACCGATCAGGTCTTCGTTTACACGCCCAGAGGTGAGATAAGGCCGTTCCCGCGGGGAGCCACACCCTTGGATTTCGCCTATCGTATTCACACTGACCTCGGACATCGCTGCATCGGCGCAAAGGTCAACGGTAAACTGGTCTCCCTCAATTACGAACTCAAAAACAGCGATGTCGTCGAAATATTAGCCAGCAAGACCGAAAAAGCGCCAAGCCTGGATTGGATCAATCCCGACCTGGGGTTCGTCAAAACCGCGCATGCCAAGGAAAAGATCCGCGCCTGGTACAAGAAGCAGGAACGCACTCAGAATATCGAGCGCGGCAGGGCCATACTGGAAAAAGAGATGAAGCGTATGGGCATAGATGACGCCAACTACGAGGAGCTCGCCAGGCAGCTCGATTTTAGTACTACCGACGACTTTCTGGCCGCCGTGGGTTACGGCGGTATAACGCCGCATCAGATCGCCACCAAACTGGCAGGAGAGCCTGAGGTGATCCCTCTGGCCAAACCCACGACTGCACCAACGCGTCAAAAGGGCTCGGGCATTCAGGTGCTGGGTGTGGGCGATCTGCTTACACACCTTGCTCAATGTTGCCATCCGGTGCCCGGTGATGATATTATCGGTTACATTACGCGCAGCCACGGCATCACAGTACACCGCAAGAACTGCATTAACGTTATAAACGAAGAGGAGCAGGAGCGGCTCATAAATGTGAGCTGGGGACAGATGGAGGATGTTTACCCGGTAGATATAAAGGTGGAAGCTTTCGACCGGGTGGGGCTTTTGCGGGACATTACCACGGCGGTAGCCGAAGAAAAGATAAATATTACCAGCGTGAACACCCAGTACAACGACGATGTGTTCACCATGTTTGCGACTATAGAGATTAAGAGTATGCTTCAATTGAACCATATACTGAACAGGCTAATGAGCCTGCGCGGCGTTATCAACGCCACCAAGGCCAACTCTGCCAGAATGAACGCCAGCTCGTGATATCAAAGGAGGTAGTCACAATTGCCCAAAACTAAGACAGCGGAAAAATCAGCCAGGTCTTCGCGAAGGAAAGCGGAACGCAATAAGGCCATCAAGAGTGGAACCAAGAGCAAGATCACCAGAGCCGAGAAATTAATCGCAGGGAAAAAAGGCGGTGAGGCCGGTGCGGCTGTGACAGAAGCTATAAGCGCCCTGGATAAAGCGGCCAAACGCAAGGTGATACATGCCAATACGGCAGCACGCAAGAAATCGCGCCTGATGAAGAAACTCAACTCTTCTCAAAAGAAATAGTGTCCCCCAGGAGGTCGATCAATGACCAGCGATCTATTGCCTCACTTTCAGTCCGTAGGATCGGACCTCTACAGACGCGGCATGGTTTCAGTTCACGGCGGCAACCTGAGCGTCAGAGACCAGGACAGTGTCATAATCACGAGAAGCGGCAGCCGGTTGGGTTACCTGTCTGAATCGGACCTGATCCGGACCGGCCTTGAAAATGACGACGAAAACACACGCCTCGCCTCGACCGAACTGCAGGTACACCGCGCAATCTACCGACAGGGGCTGTTCAAGGCAATTGTGCATAGCCATCCCATTCATGCAACAGCCCTGTCTTTCGTAAGGCATGTAATTCATACCGAGGATGAAGGGGGAAAGCTTTTTATACCCGAAGTGCCGGTAATCGGATTCGGCCTTGAGCCAAAACCCGGCGGCGCAGCAGAGGAAATCGCCGAAGCGCTTAAAACACATGCGGTGGTCTTGGTTCACCGTCATGGCAGTTTTGCCAGAGGAATGACCCTTGAGGAAGCCTACGTAATCACCGAACTGCTCGAGATCAGCTGCAGCATACTCTGCCTGGTGAAGAACCTGAAAACGCAGTAGTATCCGTGAAATACAGCCATTGGCTTTTTAATCCGGCGGCGCGGGCGGCGCGGGCCTCTGTCCCTGTTTGAACCTCTCCAGCCCTTCAAACATCTCTTTATCCTGTAAAGACCGGGTATGTATCTTCTTTTCCAGTTTGATACCCTCCGGCAGATCGAAAGACAATCCCCGGTAAGCAGCTTTACGATCGTTGATCAGGCTGGTCCACGGGTATTCAGCTATCCGTTGGGCCAGCTCAAGAGCCCTGTCCAGGACCTTCCCGCCGGGCACTATCTCCTGGATCAACCCCATCCTCAGCGCATACTCCGCGCCTATCATGGCGCCGCTCTCGATCAGGTACAGAGCATTGCCCAGCCCCACGATGCGGGGTAGCCTTTGCGTACCGCCGTCGATGAGAGGCACGCCCCAGCGGCGGTTTACCACACCGAACTTGGCCCCTTCAGCGGCGATGCGGAAATCACACCAGCAGGCCAGTTCCAATCCTCCCGCCAAGCAATACCCGTTTACAGCTGCGATAGTCGGTTTCTCCACATCGGTAATACGGCTGAACCCCATGGGACCGCTGCTCTCAGCTCCCTCTCTCTCCATCAGACTCCTGGCTGCTTTGAGGTCTGCGCCCGCGCAGAATGAAACGTTTCCGGTCCCTGTCAGCACCATGACTCTGAGACCATTATCCTGCTTGAAATTTTTCACGGCCGCCTCCAGCAGATCAGCGGTTTCGCCATCGACTGCATTGCGGGCCCCGGGCCTATTTATCCTGACCACCAAAACCCGACCGCTTTCTTCAGTCACGACTTTCGCCATTTTCATCTCCTACTGATAGCGTAGTGATTCAACCGGATCCATACTGGCTGCATGGACGGCCGGGTAAAGTCCAGAAGCTATGCCGATAAAAGTGGATACGGACAGTGCAATCAGTACCATATCAAAGGAAAAAGGCGCCTGCACGGTATAGCCCCCCAGTTTGACACCTGTAACCATCAGTACGAATAGGAAAGCTATAAATATGCCGATGATGCCGCCGGATATGCTGAGAATGGAGGATTCGACTAAAAACTGCTTCACAATGTCCATCCGTCTCGCCCCAATAGCCTTCCTGATACCGATCTCGCGCGTGCGTTCTGTGACCGAGACCAGCATGATATTCATGATACCTATCCCGCCCACAACCAGGGAGATGGCGCCGACGCTGGCCAGGAAAAGCTGAAATATCTCCAGCGCCTGTTTCATCTGATTGATGATATCGCG
>DAOUFT010000095.1:0-3862 GCA_034429855.1 Dehalococcoidia bacterium | reverse complement strand
GTCTATTATCCTGATCCGTAAGATTTATTCGGCTTTAATTATAGCCGCAATGCCCTGACCGCCGCCTTCGCACATGGTGGCACAGCCGTACTTGCCCTTCTTCTCCTTAAGGATACGGGCCAGCGTGCCGATCAGACGGATACCGCTGGCGCCCAGCGGATGTCCGATGGCCATTGCGCCGCCGTGCACATTGACCTTGTCCCAGCTCAGGCCGAATTCCTGGATCGCGCGCAGAGTAACGACTGCGAAAGCCTCGTTGATCTCCCAGTAGTCGATGTCCTTGGCTTTCAGGCCAGCGGCCTGAAGGGCCTTTTTAGTGGAGGGTACCGGTCCTTCTCCCATGATGGTGGGGTCGACGCCGGCAACACCGAACGACACGAAGCTTGCTATAGGCTTGAGGCCGAGCTTCTTGGCCTTGTCTCTGGACATGATCAGCAATGCAGTGGCGCCCGCATTCAGCGGTGAAGCATTGCCCGCCGTGATCGTGCCGTCCGGCTTATAGGCCGGCTTTAAACCTGCCAGCTGTTCCAAGGTAGTATCGCCTCTGACGGACGCGTCATAATCGTACATCTGCTTGCTGCCATCGGGAAGCGTAATCTCGACGGGCATTATCTCGCCTTTGAGCCATTCTTTCGACTGGGCTGCAAGCTGATGCGACCTCAGAGCAAACTTGTCCATCTCTTCCCTGGTAATACCCGCCATCTCCTGCAGCTTCTGGGCAGTAAAGCCCATATTGACCGAAAACATCAGGTCGATCCTCTTGTACTGAGGGTCGTTGATCAGCCTATCGGGGTACTTGATGGCGCCGCCGCCGCCCATGGGTATATGCGTCATATGCTCGATACCGCCGCAAAGGACCACGTCGGAATAGCCGCAGGCTATGCTCATAACGCCGGTCCTCACGCCGCACAAGGCCGATCCGCACTGCTGATCAACCTGTTGCGTGGAGATCTCGAAAGGCAGGTTGGCATAAAATGCGGGGAATTTGCCGCCGAAGGTGAAGTTCTCGAGCAGGGGATTTGCCGTACCGGTAATGGCCTCATCGATCTCTTTGGGATCCAGTTTGTTTCTCTTAATCATCTCATTCCAGAGCATGGCCAGGACCTCGTCCATCCTGTAGCCGTTCAAGAGATCCTTCTCGGGTTCCTTGGGACGGGAACGGGAAAACGGGGAGCGTAAATAATCGATAATCACTACATCTCTTGCTAGACCCATGGTTATCACTCCTTATAATAAATTTCTGACTAATTCTACACGTTTGCACTGATTATGACAAACGCCTTAAAGCTTAATTTATCTCGAATCCAGACGGCCTATCCCTTGATCACGCCGAGTGGTTCCGTCATGACAATTTTACGTGAGATGCCTGCACCCTGCGCAATTCCAACTACGCCTGTCACATCTTTGTACGCAAAGGAAGCCTCTTCCGCCAGCGCCTCCAGGTCATCTGTCTTAATATAAATACCTTTTGCCGCCAGCGCTTCCGCTACGTCCGAGCCGCGTATACTCTTTCTGGCCGCCCCCCTGCTCTGCAGCCTGCCCGCGCCGTGACAGGTAGAGCCGAAAGTTTCCTGCATGGCTTTTTCAGTCCCCACGGCGATGAATGAACACCTGCCCATATCGCCGGGAATCAGCACCGGCTGCCCTATGGAACCATAGCGTTCGGGCACACCCTTCTGTCCGGCGGGAAAGGCTCGCGTGGCGCCCTTTCGGTGTACGCACAGCCTGATTGTTTTTCCATCAACGCAATGCTCCTCGATCTTGGCGATATTGTGGGCCACATCATATATCTGTTCGAGTCCAAGTTCGTCCACACCCTTGCCAAAAACTCTTGTGAACGATTCCCTCACCCAGTGCGCGATGCACATCCTGTTTGCCCAGGCATAGTTGGCTGCACAGGCCATGGCAGCCAGGTAGTCACGTCCCTCTTGAGATTGCACCGGCGCGCAGGCCAGTTGACGGTCCGGCAGGGCTATTTCGTATTTCCTGACGGCTGCGCCCATGATCCTCAGATAATCATCGCAAACCTGGTGTCCCAGTCCGCGCGATCCGGTATGTATGAGCATCAATACCTGGCCCTCATGGATGATTCCCATCGCGGCAGCAACGGCCCTGTCATATATTCGGCGTACGACCTGCACCTCCAGAAAGTGGTTGCCCGATCCCAGCGAGCCGAGCTGAGGCATACCTCGCTTTTTAGCTCGATCGCTGACCCTATCGGGATCTGCCATCGTCATGCAGCCGTTCTCCTCGGTAACTTCGAGATCCTGCCTTGTACCGTAGCCTTTTTTCACGGCCCACCCGGCACCCGAGGCCAGCACCTCGTCTATCTCCTTCTGTCCTATCCTGATCTTGCCTTCCGAGCCCAGTCCGGATGGTACATTGTTGAAAAGATGGTTGATCAATTCCTTAATTTTAGGTCTGACCTCATCCTCGTTGAGGTTGGTTCTCAACAGGCGGACACCGCAGTTGATATCGTAGCCCACACCGCCGGGAGATACGACGCCGTCGCCGACACGCATGGCAGCCACACCACCGATGGGAAACCCGTAGCCCCAATGTATATCGGGCATTGCCATAGAGCGGCCGACTATGCCCGGCAGGAAGGCAACGTTGGCCACCTGTTCCAGCGACTGCTCTTCTCGAATCATATCCAGCATCGCGCTGTCGGCATACACTAGTCCGGGCACCTTCATACCGCTCTTGTAGTCCTGCGGTATCTCCCAGCGGTATTCATCGATTCTGCGAATTTCACCCTGCCAGACCATTTTAATATGCCTCTAAATATCGAAAATTACTTTAGCCGAATACACGCCTTCTTTATAAACTATTGTCAGGTTATGATAGGTGGCGGCCTTGATCTCCCTGGTGAATTCAGACCTTCCCTCTTCCAACCGCTGTCCGGCGCATTTCGCCGTCAACCTCCCCTTATCAATGGCCATATCAAACCCATGCAACACCAGTTTATCTGTGTATATTATGTATAGCAACTCATTTAGCCAGGCAATCAGCAGTGCTTCGTTATCCTCCGCTGTTAAGCTTATAGCTCTTGTGACGTTGCGTACCCGCCTATCCATTTTCAGCATGAGGGAGATCATACCTGTTGCAGCATTGGAAAATAGGGAAACCAGATCGTTTCCATATGCTACGATGCCTATATCTGCCGTATGATCAAATACCTCGAACGGTTTAAACATGACACCCTATATTATACGCAAACGGCGGGGAGACAGAGCCTTATTGTTTGACTTACAGATTGGGGTGATGCTACCATATTTTGTCTTTCGGGCCGTTAGCTCAACAGGTAGAGCAGTTGACTCTTAATCAACCGGTTGGAGGTTCGAGCCCTCCACGGCTCACCAGATGTCTTCTTTGACTGACACCTTTCCAACCCGGACATCTAAGTATTATCCCCTATTCCAATATTATCCTTCACGGTATATAATAAAGTTTAAGGAATTAATAAGGAGGATACAATGGCAGTTGACAAAGCAAGGGTTGTCGGTCTCGTCGGTTTCTGGGCTTTGATCGTGGGTCTTGTCATTGCTCTGGTCGCAGGGCTAATTCTCCCCGGGAATGCGATCATAGCCATCATACTCGTCATTCTCGGTATCATAATCGGCTTCCTCAATATCACTCCCAAAGAGGTTCAGTCTCTCCTGCTGGCAGCGATCGCCCTGATCGTGGTCGGCAATGCATTTGATCCGCTGAAATTCCTGGGCATCGACACTTTCATCGCAGGTGTACTGGCCTATGTCACAATTCTGGTCGCCCCGGCAGCGGTAATCGGCGCCATCAAGATGCTCTGGACCATCGGCAAACCCGGAGATTAAAAAGCTTAATACGACTGCGTAATACAACG
>DAOUFT010000094.1:0-33660 GCA_034429855.1 Dehalococcoidia bacterium | reverse complement strand
GGTAGCTGCTGCTTCCTTGCGCTTCATCATAGCCATTTTTCGGTTTTTTTTAACTCGATTGTGAGGTCGCCGATGATCTTCTTGAGCCTGGCGTTCTCCTTTGTCAAAGCCTTCTCACGCCGTTCATCCTGTACAAACACCTGGTGCATGTTGGCCAGGAACTGGTCGCGCCACTGATAGTATTGCGCCTGGCTGATCTGATGCTCGGCACAGAGATCGGAAATGGATCTGCCCTTCAGTCCCTGGAGCACGATCATTGACTTGGTTTTCGGGTCCCATTTTCTTCTTTCCATGGCTGTTTTTCTCCTCAGTTCCAGCCATTTTACTCTCTTAACTACAGCCCTGTCTTAATGGGGAGCAGTATAAGTTTATAGAACATGATCTAAAAATAATGAGATTTCTCAATGCATGTGTAGACGAGGCTATACGCAAATTTAAGAAATATTTTAATGTACATCATATTATAGTTAGCATTGAGGCAATACCAATATATAAAATGTTAGGCAAAAAATAAAGGTTCGGTTCAACTGAACCGAACCTTCGTATATTACTTAGTGCTAATTAAGTTCTATACCCAGCCGCGCAGCTTCATCGCTTCCACGACGCGCTCCACTGCCCTTACGTAGGCCGCCTGGCGCATGTTGATCTTGTATTCCTTATGGGTATCGTAGACGGAATGATAGGCGGTGGTCATTTTCTCGTCCAGCCTGGCGTAGACCTCTTTCTCGGTCCAGTAGTACATGTTGAAGTTCTGCACCATCTCGAAGTAGGAGACGGTAACACCGCCGGCGTTGGCCAGGAAGTCGGGTATGATGTGCACGCCCTTCTTGTAGAGGATGTCGTCGGCTTCGGGTGTGGTGGGGCCGTTGGCCAGCTCGACCACAATCTTGGCCTTGATGTTGCCCGCGTTCTTCTCGGTGATGACGTTCTCCATGGCCGAGGGGATGAGGATGTCGACGTCCAGCTCGAGTATGTCCTCGCTGGTGATGCGGTCGCCGGCCTTGAGGTTGCAGACCGAGGTGGTCTTGGTCTTGACCTTCTGCGCCTCGTCGGCGTCGATGCCCGTCTTGCAATAGCACCCGCCCTGGCTGTCGCAGACGGCCACGATCTTGGATCCGAACATCTGCTTGGCCAGCTTGGCTGCGTAATATCCGGCATTGCCGAAGCCCTGTACCGCGATAGTCGCCTTGGACAGGTCGACCTTAAGCTCTTTGGCGGCCTCGCGTATGCAGTACATGCCGCCCATGGCCGTAGCGTCGCCGCGGCCCTTGGAGCCGCCCAGAGCCAGCGGTTTACCGGTGATGACGCCGAACTGCGCCTTGCCGGCCATGGAAGAGTACTCGTCCATGATCCAGGCCATGATCTGGGGGGTGGTGTAGACGTCCGGCGCCGGCACATCCCTTTCTGGGCCGATGAACTGATAGACGGCGCGGGCGTAGGCCCTGCTCAGCCGCTCAAGCTCGCTCTCGGACAGCTCCTTGGGATTGCAGATGATGCCGCCCTTGCCGCCGCCCAGGGGCAGGTCCATCAGGGCGCACTTCCAGGTCATCCAGGCAGCCAGCGCGCGCACCGTGTCGATGGTCTCCTCGGGATGAAAGCGGATGCCGCCCTTGGTTGGGCCCTTGGCATCGTTGTACTGCACGCGGTAACCCTGGAACACCTTGACGGTGCCGTTGTCCATGCGCACCGGCAAAGATACATGCAGCTCACGCATGGGGTTCTTCAACACCTCGGTGACGTCCTGGTCCAGCTTGAGGATGCGCGAGCACTTATCGACCTGCTTCCTCACGATTTCGAACGGATTGATTTGAGACATGCTTCCTCCTCTTGAACTGAAATATAATTGAATTTTCGGCTATTTGGGGAGCGGCTTGACCGCTATCCCCTTGCTCTTCAGATATTCCTTGGCTTCCCTGATGGAGATCTCGCGGAAATGGAAGATGGAAGCCGCCAGCACGGCCGACGCCTTACCGTCCACCACCGCTTTATACAGGTGCTCCAAAGTGCCCGCGCCGCCCGAGGCCGTGACAGGCAGCGAAACCGCCTCAGCTACGGCGCGCGTCATCTCGATATCGTATCCTTCCTTGGTGCCGTCGGCGTCCTTGCTGGTGAGCAGTATCTCACCGGCCCCCAGCTTCTCGATCCTGCGCGCCCAGTCCACGATATCCAGTCCCGTCGGCTCGTTGCCGCTCTTGATCACCACCTCCAGACGGGGACGTCCGCTGCCGGGTGGATTCTTGAGGCCGTCAACCGCCACCACGATGCGCTCCTTGCCGAACTCGCGCGCCGCCTGCTTGATCAGGTCGGGATTGGTGACCGCGGCGGTATTGATGGAGACCTTATCCACGCCGGAGTCGATCAGCAGCTTCATATCGTCCAGGCTGCCGATGCCGCCGCCCACCGCAAAGGGTATGGTTACCTTCTCGACGACCTTGCGCACCCAGTCCAGTCGCGTCTTCCTGTTCTCAACGCTGGCGTATATATCGAGAAAGACCAGCTCGTCGGCTCCCTCGCGGCAATAGGCTTCCGCAGCCTCTACCGGGTCGCGGGCATCCCTGATGTCCACGAACTTGACGCCCTTGACCACCCTGCCCTCGCGTATATCCAGGCAGGGTATGACCTTGATCTCCTTCATTGAAGCAACTCCTCGAAACCAACAAGTTCTTTATAATCAACCACGGTGCTCATGGCATATGATTCAACCTGAATGCCGGACTCCTCCACCGCCGCCACCGGGTTGAGACCGCCCAGCAGGACGATGCCCACGCGGTTCAGCTCCACCGGCACCTCGCACACCGCCTCGCTGACCGGTCCGAACAGCAGTACGCCGTTGATGCCGGCCTTGGCCAGTCTGGATACGACATCATGCGCTATGGGACGGCAGATGGATGGTATCTCACGGAAATTGGCCAGTATGTTGCCGCTGCCCGTCTTGACCGTATGCAGAACCGAGGTCATGCCGGCCTTGATGAAGATCTCGGAAGGATCGAGCGAGCACCCGGCGTAATGTATCAGCTCCACGAAGCGCAGCGGCTCTCCGTTCTGCATCTGCAGCAGGCCGCCGAACTTGGAGTCCATGGGTATGCCGGCCTTGAGCAGCGTGCCGTTGACGACAATGCTGCACACCGTGGCCAGCCCTACGCTGTCCGCTGGTACAATGAAATCGCCGATCTTCTCGCCGGCGCGTCCCACCGCCACCAGCCTGCTGACGGTCAGGCGCGAGTCCATCACAGGCTTCATAATGCGCAGCGCTCTCTGGAAATCGGACCTTCTGAACACGGTGATGTTGACCGGCACATTGCCGGCCCGTTTATCCAGGTCGAAGGTGGTGCGGAAGGCCAGCAGCTCGATGCGCGACAGGGCGAAGCCCACCTTGTCCCTCACCATCCCCAGCTTCAGCTCCCTGCGACCCTGCGGCGTGATGACGCGCCCGTCGCGGCGCCCTGCCAGGCTGGTCAAACCCTGCTCATCCATCATCCTGAGGTGATAGCGCACCGCCCTCTCGCCAAGGTCGATGCCCAGATCCTTCAGCTTGCGGGCGATGACGATGGAGCCCATCGGCTCATCCTCCCCCGCCAGCACCTTGAGGATGGAAAGGGTCTTTCTCTCTACGTCCTGCGTCTCAAAGGTCATTTTTAAGCGGTTAGCGGAAACCTATTGCCGTATGATAACAGAACCGGCAAAGGGGTGTCAACAGAGACGCCGTGACGGCGGCAATATGGCCGGATCAAATCGGGGGGCTTGTTAAAAGCTGCGGGTTTTTATATTATGAGCGGGTCAGGGCAATTGTTAAATAAAGATTAAGGGTTCGGAGGTATGCAATGAGGAAGCTGGCGGTTCTTATCACTGTCTTTGCCCTCCTGCTGTCGGGATGCATCAAGTTTGGAGGGAGTACGGCGGACAAACTGCCCAAAGTGCATGTCTTTCAGGCTGCGCCCGAGTCGGTTGAAGCCGGACAGCAGGTTATGTTGAGCTGGGAGGTCAGCGATGCTTCGTCGGTCACCATCGAGCCGGGTGTGGGTGCTGTGGAGCCGACAGGATCTAAACAGGTTACGGTGTCCGCGCCGACCACCTTCATGCTGACGGCCACTAACCGATACGGCAAGACCGAGAAGCCGGCGGTGGTGGTGATCGGACAGTCCGGTGGTGTTGCGGTGGAGCCGCCACCCGTGCAGGGCGGAGGCGCGCTTCCTCCTTCAGCCGGCGGACAGATCGCAGTCAAGCCGCAGGTGATCTTTACGGCAAATCCATCAACCATTGGGCCCGGTGGGGAGGCGGAGCTGTCCTGGGAGGTGAAATACGCAACCTCGGTAAGTATCGACCATGGCATCGGCTCGGTGGCCGCCGGCGGTAAAACGAGGGTGAGTCCAACCAGGACCACAGTATATACGCTCACCGCTAAGAACAGCTTTGCAGAGATTACTTCGCCGGTTACGGTGACCTTCCAGTTCCAGCCGAGCATTCTTCCGACTTCGGATAACAAGTCCGGCGCTGAAGCTTCTGCCACGCTGCCCTCCTGGTTGCAGCCGCAACAGGGAGGCTCTCAAACCCTGGGATCGCTGCAGTCCATAGTCCCCGCCGACGCGGCCAAGGGGAGCGGCGCTGGCGGGCTCCAGGGCATTTTTTATGCACTGCCCAATCCTGCGCTGCCGGGCCAGAATGTGAGGCTTTACTGGACCACGGTAAATGCCAGCCGCGTAGACCTGCTGGACGATTACAACGAGTGGGTGAAAAAGGATATGGCTCTATCAGGGAATCTGGACGTCATCCCTTCCGGGACGATTACATACAAGCTGCGGGTGACGGGAGCGTCGGATACCCTGGATCTGCGCTATACCGTAAAAGTGGAATGAAGTCAGGAGGCTGAAAATGAGATTGATTCTGGTTGTGATACTGGCAGCGGCGCTGATAATGTGCGGCTGCGTCAAACTCGCTGGAGAAAATTCAGGGGGCCAGTCGTCCATGGATGACACAGGTCTGGCGCAAAGCCCGGCGGACCTGCAGGCATTGCCGGGCGCACAGCCCGGGAGCTCGGGAAACCTGCCCTCCCTGGAGCCGGGAGGGCCATCCGGCAACCTGAGTGGATTCAGCCAACCTTCAGGGTCCCTGCCCGCGGGCCAGCCCGTTTCCCCTCCACCAATCGGCCAGTTCAACCTGCCGGGGCAGTCCGGCGGCCAGCCGTCATCCATGGGTGAATTGCCCCAGTCGGGCGAAGGCAACGCGCCCTCAGCCGGTGCTCTCGCGCAACCCTCAAATGAGATGGCGGGATTTATAGTGCAAAAGCCGTATTTTGAGCAGGGTGGAGATCTGCGCGCAGATACGACGCTTGTCAGCGTGGGAGACAGCGTTTTCCTGCTATGGAGGGCTGCCAATGCCGACGAATATGTAATCGACTGGGGCGGCAAGACCAGTATCACGGTACCCAAAGGAAGGGTGGGCAGCGTCGTTATCCCCGACGTGCCCGGCACGTATACTTATACCGTCACAGCGAAGAATGCCGCCGGCTCGGTGTCGCAGAGCGTTGAGGTAACTGCGTTATCCACAGGCCAGCGTGAGCCTTTCGACAAGTACCACAGGTGCCGCACGTTCATGGTTTACCCGCAGAAGATCAAAAAGGGCGAGCCCGTCTATGTATACTGGAACGTGCTGGACGCGCAGAACGTGTTCATAGATAACGATTTCACCGGCACCCTGGCCGGCGCACCCGACATGCGGGATATAGGTCCATCGTTCGGCGTGCAGGAGTACTGGCCCTATGAGGACACGACCTTTAGATGCACCCACGGCGACGGGCCCTATTCGGAAAAGGCTTACGGGTCCAGCACCTGCTTCGTTGAGGTCCGTTAAACGGATTTTGCTCAGGGCTAATACAATACTTTCTCGCTCCGGCGAACCTGAAACCGGCTGAATGGTCGGGGCTATCCGCATTTGCTGTATCATACATGTATTTGCCGTCGCCGGGATTCTGCTCACTTCGCTGCAGGGGTAATAATGCCAATTTGGCCGGATACAAGTATAATTAAGCGATTATATTAAAAAAGGTATGAAATGATAGAAGATATTCTGCCGGGTCTCTATAAAATCGAGCTGCCCCTGCCCAAAAATCCCCTCAAATCGGTCAATTGCTACGTTATCAAAGGGTCCGACAGGAATCTCATCATAGATACGGGCATGAACCGTCCTGAATGCAAGGAAGTGATGATGCCCGCACTGCAGAAGCTGGACGTCGACCTCAACCGCACCGACCTGTTCGTGACGCACCTGCACGCGGACCACTTCGGGCTGACGGGGGACCTGGCCACGGAAAGCTCTGTGTGCTATTTCGGCGATGTCGAGACGAGGATCGTCAAAGGACCCCGCCACTGGGCGGACCTGCTGGATTACTACACGGCCAACGGATTCCCCCTGCAGGTGCTGAAGGAGTCGATGGCCAAGCATCCCGGCTATCTCTACAGCCCCAGCCGCCTGGTGGATATCACCGAGGTGAGGGATGGACAGGTCATCGAGGTGGGCGGCTACGCCCTCAAGTGCGTGGAGACGCCCGGCCATTCGCCGGGACACATGTGCCTGTACGACGAAAGCAAAAAGATACTCTTCTCCGGCGACCACATCCTGTTCGATATCACACCAAATATTGCCCACTGGCCCGAGATGGGCGATGCGCTGGGTTCTTATCTGGAGAGCCTGGAAAAGACCGATACTCTGGAGGTCGAGCTGGTGCTGCCGGCGCACCGCAGTTCCTGGCACGAGCACAGGAAGCGCATACAGGAGCTGAAGGAGCATCACAGAGTGAGGCTGGAAGAGGCTATGGACGCCCTCAGAAAGGGCGACAAGACCGCCTACCAGGTCGCGCCGTATATCACCTGGAAGATAGAGGCCAAGGAGTGGAAGGACTTTCCCATCGTGCAGCAGTGGTTTGCCATGGGGGAGACCATCGCACACCTGGTATACCTGCTGGAGCGGGGCAAGGTTAAAAGATACAACCTGGACGGCACAACCTACTATGCGCTGGCCTGATGCCCCGGACAGGGCCGGGCGTGCTAAACTAAAACATAAAACTATTTTGCAGGATAAGAAAAAATGTCATCAGTAAGCTACCGGACGCGCGAGGGGGAGCTGATCCCCGTAATCGTGATCATAATCCTAAATGTGCTGGTCTATCTTGGTGTAAACATCGCCGCCTTCACCGGCGGGAATATCATCCCCTACCTGGCGCTGTATGGGTCGTGGGGCGGGCTGCTGGCGCGGCCGTGGACGATCATCACGTATATGTTCACGCAGGCGGATTTCTGGCACCTGCTGACCAATATGCTGACGCTGTATTTTTTCGGCAGCTTCCTCAACCGCATAGCGGGTTTGCGCAATTTCCTGATCGTCTATTTCCTGGGCGGAATCATCGGGGGTCTTTTCGTGCTGTGGCTGTCGCCGCCCAATGCGGCAACGATCGGCGCCTCCGGGGCGGTGTTCGCACTGGGCGGAGCGCTGGCTATAGTAGCGCCGCAAGTCAGGGTGTTCATCTTCCCCATACCGGTGCCCATGCCTCTGTGGGTTGCCGTGCTGATCGGGTTCCTTATCCTGCTGCCGTTTTCATTCATATCATGGCAGGGGCACCTGGGCGGCCTGCTCTGCGGTCTGCTGGCCGGGCTGTACCTGAGACACAGGCTGAAGATCGCCGTTTAAGGCCATCCCCAGACGGATCAGCATAATAATCCTGCCTATTGCCAAGCTGCGGAAACGGTGCCGTCCTGTGCCCGCCAGTAGGGCAGCCAGGCCAGGCCGACCAGTTTGACCGAGATGTCTTTCTTGGCCGGGCGCAGCGATATCTTCTGCAGTTCCTCCGTGGCGGGATCGATCCTGGAGGCAAGCTCGTCCATCTCGGCCTTGAACTCCTGCTCGAGCTGGTCCAGAGCCTGCTGGCGCGTCTCCACCGTCTCTTTGGCGCGATTGACGTCGTCCTTTTCCTTGAAGATGCGGCCGGCGCTTTTCACGCTGGTGGAAGCCCGGCCCACGGTGCCGAGGCCGACGCCTTTGCCCAGGAATGCGCCCAGCAACGTGCTGCCGACGTTGATCACGGTCTGCATCTGCTGCTGCTTCTGCTGCTGGGCCTCGCGGTCCACGGCCTGCTGCGCGATCCTCAGTTTCTCCTCCATGGAGTTGATCTTGGTCTGGTATTTCTGTTTGAGCTTGTCCACCATATCGTCGCGCTGTTCCCGGGCGCTCTGGCTCAGTCGGATCCTGAAGTCCCGCTCCGACTCGCCGGGTTTGGAAACCTGTTTGTAGGTGGGGCTTTTGAGCAGCTCGTATTTCTTGCTGCCGTAGAGCCAGGTGGCGAACTCCTTGCTCCAGGTGTCGTAGCTGCGGGCCTTGCCCGCAATGGCAGGCAGGGTGGCGAACTGCGCGCCCTCGCGGGGCGCCTTCTCCAGATCCGATATGCTGAAATCTGCATCGCGGGCGTTATCCCAGTTAACGGGAATGGGGTCATCCGTGATATCTGTGATGGAGGCTGTGTCATCCGACATATCTATGCCGGATTTGGTATCGACGAAACGGACCTGCGCCACACCGAGCACGGCCGGTTTGTAATAAACGCTGCAGCTGGCCTGGCTGCCGCGGACGGGCACGAAATATTGCGCTACGTCGGGTGGTATAACAGGCCTGCCGGCCTGAACCGTAGCCGGCCTGGCGGCCGTGGGCGTCTGAACGGGCGACGCCGCTGCGAATGAAGGCGCCTGCGCAGCGGGCGCCGCAGCCGGCGCCTTGGGCATCTGAGCCTTGACCGGATCCATAAGTGTTTTGATCTGGTTCCTGGTCAGCGGCCCCCTCAGATAGGACATTGCCCAGCGGGTCTCGAAGATGGTGGGCTCGTCGTCGTGGACGTTATTCATAAGGAAGATACGATTGCCCAGTCCCGCCAGCGTCTGCTCCATGGCCTGGCGGTTGAATTTGGCGCCCTGGGATGCCGCTGCTCCTTCCAGCCCTTCCAGCACGCGGGCCTTGTCGCGTTCGGTCTGCAACCGTCCCAGCAGCCAGGTTCCCGTATTGGAGAGACCCTTGTAATCCAGGTCGACGGGGTTCTGCGTGGCCAGCAGCACACCCACGCCGAAGGCCCTGGCCTGCTTGAGAAGTGTCAGCAGGGGCTGCTTCGAGGGGGGATTGGCCACAGGCGGGAAATAGCCGAAGATCTCGTCCATGTACAGCATGGCGCGCAGGCTGGTGGTGCCCGGCTGCTGGCGCATCCAGGCCAGAAACTGGTTGAGCAGAAGTGAGACGAAAAACATGCGTTCGGCGTCACTGAGATGCGCGATGGAGAAGATGGCCATGCGCGGCTTGCCGGAGGGACTGTAAAGTATTTGTCCGACATCGAGCGCCTCGCCCTCCATCCAGGCGCTGAAGCCGGGCGCCGCCAGCAGGTTGTTGATCAGCATGGCCAGTTCGAACCTGTCCTTGGCCGGGTAGAACGAATCGAGGTCCATCACGCCTATTTTGTTCACGGCAGGTGTTTGCACCTCGTGTATGAGGGCGGCAAGGTCGAGGTCGATGCCCTGCCTCCAGGCGTTGTCGAGTATAGTCGAGATCAGGATATGCTCACGGCTCTTGATGGGGTCCGCCTCTTTACCGATCAGTCCCAGCAGGCTGGTCGCTGTGGAGTTTATCCTGTCCCTCAACAGCTCGTTGTCATCCAGCAAAGCGGCCGGCGGAGCAGCAAAGGATTTCAAGATGGAGACGGGGATGCCTGCCGTGCTGCCGGGCGTATAGATAACGAAATCGGCCGCCTGCCTGAGCTTGGCGATGCGGTCGCCGCTCTCGCCCCAGGATTCAAGGCCTTTTTTCCATGTTTCGGCCTGCTTGGCGGCGAAATCCTGTGGAGAAAGGCCCTTGCGGCGCGCATCGTCCTCGTTGATCCAGGGCAGGAAGTCCTCCGTCCTCAGCTGGGGGAAGGTTAGCAGCATGTTGGGCATATCGCCCTTGGGATCGATGATAATGGCGGGAATGCCGTCCAGGGCTGCCTCCTCCAGAATGGAGATGCATAGGCCGGTCTTGCCGCTGCCGGTCATGCCCACGCAGACGCCGTGCGTAACCAGGTCCTTGGAATCGTAGAGGATAAGCTGCTCACCCGATTTCTTGCCGGCCAGATCGTATTCACGGCCGATGTAGAATGCTCCCAGTTTCTCGAAGTCTTCCATTTTTTACAGCCCCCCCTATTTTAATAATTGGCTTTTACTTCATCCGAGATATCGCCGCCGCTTTGCGCGCGGCGCTGTTTCTGCTGTTCCTGCGCCAGATATTCCATGGCGAATTCGCTGAACTTGATGACCCTGCCGTTCCTGACGCGCTTCTCCGGCTGCTCGATGTAAATGTTGAACATCTCGTCCAGGTCGATATCCACACACAGGTCAAGAACCACCTTCTTGCCCCACTCGAAACCTTCGCGGAAGGGGTTCTTGTCATGATATTCCGGCTTATGTATTTCGGTGAAGAGTATCTTGACCTTTCTCATGGCTGCCTTTTAATCATCCGTAGGGTCGGGTCTTCAGACCTGCCCGTGCCGTTCTCCTTGGGCGCACCTGAAGGCACGTCCCTATATGTATCGGCGATTTTCAACGGGCACACCTGAAGGTACGTCCCTATATGTACCCGGTTAAATGATATGATGTTGTTGTCGGATAGTGCAAGCCCATTGAAGGCATTCAGACCAGCGGGATGGTGGTGCCGGTGGCCGTGGCGATCAGCTTGCCCTCGCGGTTGGTTACTTTAATCTCGGAAATGCAGACCCGCCTGCCGCTTTTGATAACCCGGCACTCCGCCGTCAGCTCGTCCTGCACACCGACCGCGGCTATAAAGTGAATATTGAATTGCGATGCCACATTGGGATTTATGACCGAGTTGGTGGCATAGGCAAAAGCCTGGTCCGCTACGGATGAGATAATGCCGCCGAAGACCATGCCGTTGAAATTGATGTACTCGGGCTTCATCGGCATGGATACGCGCGCATAGCCGGGCGACAGCTCCAGCAGCCGCATACCGAGGAATGCAGCAACCGGCTCATTCTTGGCCAGATCAAGCAGGTGTTTCAGTTTCTCAGGCATATCTTTTTGAATCCTTAACAATTTATTTAACTACTGTCTTGTGCTATTATAGTACACGTTTTGCTCGGTCGTGGGTATCGTGGACTGGTCAATTACGTATGATAAGAAGTAAATCCGGCAAGTCGCTTGTATTATTTATAATACTGGCTACAGTCATAGCCCTGCCGCCTTCGGTTTTTGTGAGCCCGTACAGGTCGGATGCCGATAGTGGCGTAATGCGCTGGGATACGGTCATTACCCCCAACTCCGTCCCCAGCAGGCATGATATTCTCAATCCCACCTTCGACTCCGGCACGTCTTTTACAGGCAGCGAGATACGGGACCTGGCGGTCGCTGACGACGGTAAGACTCTGCTGGCTGCGGTCACAGTTGATAACAGGACGGTGAGTGGGGCAAACATCGCCGGCCCTCTAGGGGTTCTTTACAGCACATCCAACGGAGGGATCACCTGGTCGACGTCTGCTTATCGCAGGCTGGCTGACAGTGCCGGTTGGTCTGCCGATAAACACGTTTACCACGTGGCTGTTGCACCTGATGATGCCAAAATCTGGGCGGTCACAGCGGGCACACTGGCGTCGGGGCCGGTTGAGCTCTGGGTTACAACAGATGGAGGGGCCACCTGGAACAATACAGGCGCCCCCGCCATGGCAGCCGCCAATGAGGCTATCGGCGCCGTTGATATCTCTATGGACTACGGAAATGGACGCGATTATGCAATCGGCACGCGCAATGCATCAGGGAATGGCAGGCTGTTTATCATGAAGGGTCGTGATTTCGGCTCGTGGGCACAGCAGATGAACCCCGAGGCAAATATCGATTATTTCGCATTGAAGTTCTCCCCAACCTACAGCGGAGACAGCTCCGTTGTCATGATCTACGCCGATATCAACCGCACCAGCTACAATATAGGCCTGCGCGATATAAGCAGCAACTCCATGCTATCCTATGTTTTCGCCGCGGGGGGTGTGGAAGTTGCAACCACGACCGATGCCTCCCCCTCCTATGATAACCTTGCTGTGGCTGACCTGAGCCTGCCTTCCGATTACAGTGGTATGTCACCCTCGCTCAGGCGCGCCTTCGTCAGCCTCTACACCCCTTATCCCGATACGGCCAATGCCACCGGCGTGTTCAGGATCGATAACGGAACCACCGCTGCTCTTTACAGGTCCACCACGGCCAACAGGCAGGTATACAGCATAGCTTTCTTCGGCACCTATGCCAGCGGCAAGCTGCTGGCCGGATTTGCCTTCGGCTCACCCTGCAATGCGATGGTCCCCACGCTGTTAATGGATACGCCCTGCGCCTGCGCCGGGTCCTGCGGGTATGTGTCTCTCAAGCCCCCCACGGGAGCTGGCAACCAGGGCAATTGCGGCAGTGATAATCTAACGGTTTGCAGCGATAACCTGACGGGTGTGGGTGCCGCGCTGGTGGCCTGGAATCCTGAGGGCTCGCTGGCCTATGCCGGTACGGGATCCGGCATAATTGCAGATAATGCGACCTGGTGGGATTCTCCGGATATTGTTCCGCCCGTAGGAGAGCCCGGATCTTGGATATCTACTCTGATACCCAACGATGAATCGGCTTTCTCCATCAGCCGCAACAACGGCGATACCTGGAACCAGCTTGCGCTGATCGATACAACCATCGACTGGTTCAACGATGTGGCCGTATCGGCCGATTGCACAACGCTGTATCTGGCATCGGTCCACAGAAATATAGGTTGGGGCTGCAACGAGTTCGACAGCGTCTGGCGCACCACCATCAGTCCCGGCGTGGCCGCGCCCCTGCCGGCCGTGGCTCCGCTGGGAACATACTGGGAAAGAGTCATGACGCATACCACGTCGATCTGTTGCCGTGTGCCGCAGACCGACCTGCCGATATTGAGAACGGTAAACTCATGCACGGATTCGTCGGACGGCGGCGTGGTAGCCTGGGCCGCCCGGTTCGCTCCCTCTTCATTCTCGGGATCGGGATTAATGGCATGGTCTCCTGATTACGGTGACTACTGGGTTGCCGTTACACCCCGCTACCTGGTGGAGGATTTCACATTCGAATCAAGCAGGGTGATATACGTAGCCGGTGCGACCGGCATGGTTCAAAAGCTGATATATACCGGCACCGCCTGGTCCACCAACATCCAGGGCGCGGACAGCAACGTTGTGCCCCATACCATCGCGGCGCGCGACGGCAAGGTGCTGATAGGGGCCAATCAGTTCTACACGCCGCCCGGCACTCCAGTATCTTACTCGGCCGACGGAGGGGTAAATTTCTACAGATATATGGACGCCATGCCGGTCACCGGCAATGTCCATGTCATATTCGATACCGATTTCGAAAACAACCGCTTTATCTATGCCGCTGTGGGCGACAACGTGACGGGAACGGTCTACCGCAATACCGCCCCGTCGTTCACGCGCTGGAGCGACAACGACATGATGGACCCTTCCAACGGCGCCTATGGCCCCGACTGGTGGGGAGACGGGATCGTTCCGGGCGATCCGCCGCACCATATTGGCTATTACGGCATCGTAATGGCCTTTACAGGCGGTCCACAGCCCGCGCTTTATGCCGTACACGATAACATCTCGACTTCACCGGCGCCTGCGCCCGGAGGACTGCCGTCGAACAGCGCGGTCTGCCGCACGCTGGAGCCGCGCAACGGCCTGCCCAAACCCGGAATCTACTGGGACTGCCTGGACATCTACCAGCCACCCTCGCAGAACTTCGTCCATTTCACGCTGGAGCCGAGCGCTCTCAAGATCTGCGGCTGCTGCTCCCCCAATACCAGCTCATCCCTGTGGGCGATAGATAACCAGTCCGGGTTCAGCCTGGATTATATCGATATCGCTTTCACCGGTGATATTAACGCCTTTATCGCCGCCCTGTTGGCTGTGCTGGATGGCCGCTATCTGCAGAACCCCGGCTACGATCCTGCCAATAGAAGGGGTATGCTCTGGGTATATACGGACTGCCTGGCCAAGAAGGGGCCTGCGCTGCGCACACCCTCCGACGGGGCTCTGGTGGGTGCCGACCCCGTGACGGGGCGCAACCAGCAGATCGACATGTCATGGGAGCAGCTCTGCCTGTCAACGGTTTACGAGCTCCAGATCGCCAAGGACAGAATGTTCACGCTGAGAATCGATCCGGCCATATCGAATGAGCGCAACATACAGGCCGTGACCGGCGCGATCATGGCTACAATGGACGAGTCCAATATGACAACTCCGGCCATCTGGCTTTCGCCGGCGGCGCTGCCGGAGGCCGGTGCGGTTTACTACTGGAGGATCCGTTCCTACCGTTCAGCCACGGGGCAGATCGCTGTCAGCCCATGGTCGGAGACACGCAACTTTACAGTGAAGCCCGGATTCATTGTCAGCTCGCCCTATTACGGTGTACAGCTGCTGGCGCCCGATAACGGGTGCGTAGCCTGCAAGGTCCGGCCGCTGTCCTTCTCGTGGTCGCCCTGGAAAGAGGCCACCCTCTATGAATTCCAGCTATCGGAGGATGCGGAGTTCACTCAGATTGTGAAACAGGTGAACACATCCGCTACCGGCTATGAGTACGGCGGAATGCTGGATTACGACACCAATTACTTCTGGAGGGTGCGGGCAACCGAAGTCAACGGCCAGCCGATTACCAGCGACTGGAGCGCCACCTTCAGCTTCCGCACCGAAGAGGAGCCCGCCGCTCCCGAACCGGTACACGGAGGGCAGGAGACACCATTCTGGGTATGGATCGTGATCGGCGTCGGGACCCTGCTGGTCATCGTTACGCTGATACTTATCCTCAGGACACGCAAGCAGTTCTGAAAGTGTCGTTAATTCGGGTGGGTTTGAAAACCCGCCCCTACATTCGTCACCTGTAGGGGCGCACCTGCAGGTACGCCCGCAATTGCGATAAATAACTATGAAAATATCCACGGAATGTCACGACTGTCTGATGAAGCTGGCCGATCAGGCCTGCGACTTTGCCACAGAGCATGCCGGCCTGCGGGAGGAGGCGAAGCGCGCCGCCCGTGAATTGATCGAGGACAGGTTGAGGCCGGGCATCATATCGATCGAGGTCGCCGAGCCCATGCATAACCTGATCAAGCGGGTAACGGGAAACCGGGACCCATATCGAAGGTTCAAGGACATCGAGATATCTGAGGCGCGCAAGCTGTTCATGCTGGTGAAGGACGGCTATAAGGAAGATTTCGTGGACTATCTCAGGCTGGCGGCGCAGGGCAATGCCATGGATTTCTTCAGGCCGATCGAGGAACTGGAGAAGGAAATGCGGGAAAACAGCCTGCGGTTTACCATCGATGATTCGGCGCTGCTGGAGGGCAGAGTGAAAAGCTCCCGCCTGGTGCTGTATCTGGCCGACAACAGCGGGGAAGTCTTTTTCGACATGCCGCTGCTAAATTTGATGCGGAAGCATGCCAGGACCGTATACGTGGTAAAGGAGCTGCCGGTGCAGAATGATGTCACGATTGAGGATATACGCAGGGCCGGACTGGAGAAAGAGGCCGGCGAGGTAATCACCACGGGAACCGCCACTCCGGGGGTGCTGTTGGACCTGGCCTCGGAGGAGTTCAAGCAGGCTTTCGCCGCGGCCGATTTTATTTTAGCCAAGGGCATGGGTTATTATGAGACGCTGGATGAGCTGCCCCCGCAGGGTAAAATATTCTTCTGTCTCAAGGCAAAGTGCGGCCCAGTAGCCAGGTCGCTGGGGGTGCCGCTCAACAGCTATGTGGCCAAATTACACTAAGATAGGCGTGGTATGAAGTTCGAACGTCCGGAGATAATCAGACCACCCAGTGAGCATGCCAGCTACTACCTGCCGCTCACCTCGGGCTGCTCCAACAACACCTGCACCTTCTGTGCCTTTTCCTTTACCAACCTGGGCATACGCGACCTGCAGGAGGTGAAGCGCGAGATCGATGCCATGTCGCTCTACATGAAATCCCGCGTGGCGCTGCCCGGCCAGCCGGATATCGTTTATTATATCCTGCAGCGCTGGGACGGCAGGCGCGTCTTCCTGCAGGACGGTGATGCGCTGGTTTACCCTTATCCCAAGCTTCTGGAAGCATTGCAATATCTTAACGAAAAATTCCCCTCCCTGGAACGTATTGCCAGCTATGCCACGCCGCAGGACGTGCTCAGGCGCAGCGTAGATGAGCTAAAGGCACTCAAGGAAATGAAGCTGGGCATTCTCTATATGGGTGTGGAAAGCGGTGATGATGAGGTGTTGCAAAGGATTAAAAAAGGGGCAACGCATGCTGAGATGGTGAAGGCGGAGGCCAGGGTCAAAGAGTCGGGAATACTGCTCTCGGTGACCGTGATACTCGGACTGGGGGGTGTGAAGGGCAGCCGTCAGCATGCCATGGAGACGGCGCGGGTTTTGACGGAGATGGATCCCGATTATGCGGGCGCGCTCACTTTGACGCTGATACCCGGGACACCGCTTTACCGGGAGTGGGAGAAGGGGGATTTCGAGCTTGTCACGCCATTCGATTCGCTCAAGGAGCTGAGGACCATGGTCGAGAACGCCCGGTTCTCGGACTGCTTCTTCAGCTCGATGCATGCCTCGAACTACTTCGCAATACGCGGTAACATGCCGCGTGACAAAGAGAAAGTGCTGGCCCAGCTCGATGCGATCCTGGCCAAAAAAGACCCCGCGCTGCTGCGACCCGAGTACCTGAGAGGGCTCTGAACGGGCGGTCTAAATGTGGTCCAGCACCCGTGACAGGTCGGAGATCACGATACAATCGTATGATGCTGCACCGTTGCGGTTGATCAATACGGGCTTCATGCCCACCGCCCTGGCGCCCAGGATATCCTGTTCATAGACATCACCCACGAAGACCGACTGCTGCGCCTTGACGCCCGCCTTGTCCAGCGCCAGCTGGAAGATCTCCGGCCTGGGCTTGTCGAAGCCGACCTCGAAAGATGTGACCTTGTAATCGAGATAAGGTTCAAAGCCAAGTTCCCGACAGTAGGAGTCTATCTCCTGTCCCACATTGGATATGAGTCCGGTAATCAGCTTCCTTTGCTTGACCAGCTTTAATGCGGGCACCGAATCGGGGAACGATTTAAAGACCCATCCCCTGCTGAAGGCCGTGGCCAGCATCTGCAGGGCCTGCTCCGCTGTGGCGCCCGTCCCGGCCAGTATCCTGATACCGTATTCCCGGTAAACGGCGATCTTATCCTCCTGCTCGCGCTGGCGCACGGGCTTCTTAAAGTTCTCGGCGCGCCAGTATGCATCGGCCTCGGGCAGAGCAGCGGTTATCATGGCCGGTGTAACATTTATACCCAGGTCGGCTGCGATTCGTGAGTATGTCTCCTCCCGCGGGGGATCGAAATAGGCCAGCGTATTGAAGAAATCGAAGAAGACGGCTTTAATCATCGCAGTCATAAATTATGTTATCGGGTGACGTTTAATGTCAATACTGCTTTGTGGGGGTGGGTTTTCAAACCAGCCCGCTCCGATAGGGGCGTGCCTTCAGGTGCGTCACTACGTTATGGTACGGTCGATCTTGACACGGATAACAGCACTTGCTTATGATGCTACGCATAAAATGAAACTGACCGTCATCGACGCCCTCAGCCTGGGCGATGCCTGGTACCAGTGCCTTCAGAAGGCCTTGAGCGAAGGCCGAGAATATACGATCGAGCAGGGCAGCTTTGAAGGCACGCGCCGCAAGGAGATCGAGCTGGTGGCCATCAACATAAGCAACCCCGGTATACGGCCGCTCAGCCCGGATGTGCCGCCCGGCGTGCCGCTGCCGACTACGGATGAGGTGATCGAGGAATACATGTCCTACCTCATGACGCCGGACAGACAGGAGAACGAGGAGTACACCTACGGCGAGTTCCTGTCGCCCCAGATCGAAGAGGTGATCAGCCGCTACAGGAAGGGCTTCGACACCAACCAGATGTGCATGTGCGTGGGCAGCAAAGACAGTATCTACCAGGCCGACCCGCCCTGCCTGCGCCTGGTTGATACGCGTATACAGGACGGCGCCCTGCATTTTATACTTTATTTCCGCTCGTGGGACCTGTGGGGCGGGCTGCCCACCAACCTGGGCGGCCTGCAAACCCTCAAAGAGTACATGGCGGGCGAGATCGGTGTTCAGGACGGCGAGATACATGCTTTCAGCAAAGGCCTGCACCTCTACGAACATGCCTGGGACCTGGCCAGAATGGTCCTGCGCATGCCGCTCTGATTTCGCTGTCCCGCCTTCAGGAAAGGCCTACTTCTGCCTTGATGGCTCCAGTGTCAGCACCTGGTTCAGCTCTTTTGCGTCCGTATAATGCGCGGGCACCTGTCCGCCTACTGACCAGGTCTCAGCCAGGTCGCTGTAGTAGGGGCTGAGGTACATTCCGGACTGTCCCGGCGGACTCATGATAGTCATGCTGCTCAGATCGGACATATCGACCACGATCCTGATGGCGGCGCCGCTGTACATATCATACGGGTGCGCCCGGTCCCACCACCCGGCATGGATGGTGAAATCGTCGCCGGCATAGGTCAGCGGGCTGAGGTTGAGGAATGGCAGGACTCCTCCCAGCGGATGCCTGATGGTCATTTTGTGTACCTTGCCCCAGGCCCAATTGTGCGGGTCGCCACCCAGCCGCGTCGACAGCTCGGCTACGGCGTCTTGCATGCTCTTCAGCACCATGTCATCGCGTGTCTCTTTGACGACAGAAGTGGAGATATCGTCCCATATCTCGTGGTTGTTATCTCCCATGTACCTGATCAGCCACTGCGTGGGTATGGAAACGTGCAGGTCCTTGAAAAGCTCGTCCACGATTTCGGTTCCAAGCTGATCATACAGTGTGTTTTTCACAAGGTAGGTGCTGAAGGAATTGAAGAGTGTGGCCTGGGGGCTGTCGACGGTTATACCGTAATCCCAGTCCTTGAAAACGGCGACATATTCAGACAACGACCGGTCGCCGCCGCATACCCTCTGTATCTCAGGCACCCAGCGCTTGGCAAGGTGGGATCCCACATCGTTCTGCATGGCACGGATTTCGTCCACTGTGAACTTATCCCTGGAATTAGCAAGTTCCTCGAAGCGGAAGGGCCTTTCAAAGATAAAGTAGGCTGTGCCGTAGTAATCTCCCGGCTCCGGCGTCTGATTGAATGAGGCCAGGTAGCCCTTGGCCGGGTTGAGCTCATATGGGTGGTCTTCAAAAGGGATGAAGCCCGTCCAGTCGTACTGGCCCTTTTCGCCCGGCACCGGTATGGGATTGTTGCCCGATTTCCTGATGGGGAAGGTGGTGATGTACTGGTAGCCGATATTGCCGTCGACGTCGGCGTAACCCAGATGGACGCTGCCGCCGCGCACCTTGCTGAGCGTTTGGCGGAACTCGTCGAAGTTTCTGGCGCGGTTCAGCCCCAGCAGCCCTTCAACCGTGCCGTCGTTGCCCATCAGTCCGGGCCACAGCAAGGTGCAGTTAGGCGGCAGCCCTTTCATGACATCCGAGACAACAGGTCCGTGCCTGGACACCTTGACCTTGAATTTCTCGTCTCTGAGGCCGTCCTTTCCCTTGACCCTGACGGTCTCGTCTATGATCTGGAAATCCATGTAACCGTCCTCGGTCAGGTACTGGTCGGGGTTAGCCGGATTGAGTGTCTCAGTGAAATAATCGAGGTTATCGCCGTTGCCGACGGTAATGCTCCAGGCCATGTGCCCGTTGAATCCCAGCGCATGTACGCCGGGCAGGCCCGGTATTGAGCCTCCGATCACGTCGTAGTCACCTCCTTTGAGGTGCACCAGGTAGAAGAGCGACGGTATGGACGCTTCCAGGTCGGGGCTGCCCGTGAAGACGGGCTTGCCGGTGGTGGTGCGCGAGCCGGAGAAGATCATCCAGTTGGAGGCGCGCATCCTCAGCGGCACCGGGCACTCAATTTCGCTATATATACCGGAAGGCGCCGTCACGTCGATATCGGGGAGCGCGGTCTGCGCATAGCCCGGCACATTGCTGTCTATTGAAGAAATATACGGCGCCCCCTCGGGGATATACGGTAGCAGCTTTTTCAGCATATCGGGGCCAGCCTTCTGGTAAATCCGGTAGAGAACCGGCTTGATGCCGCGCGGTGAGTTGAGGCGGTAGGACATGAGCAGTCCGCCCACCATGCTATCGGCCGGCTTCCAGGCCTGCGGCTTGCCGCCCAGTATGGTGTATTCGGTGGGAAGATATTTCACTGTGTTTATATACGCATTGACGCCACTGGTATAGGAATCAACGGCTGCTTTGGTATCCGGGCCGATATTTTCGTATTCTGCTTCGGCGGCGCGGTAAAAGCCCAGCGTCTTGAAGTATTTATCGGTCTCTATCATGCGGTCGCCGAAAAGGGTGGACAGCTCCCCCCTGCCCGCCAGGCGAGTCAGGTCCATCTCGAACATCCTTTCGCGTGCTGTGATATACCCCTGAGCGAAGAAAAGGTCTTCGTTACTTTGAGCGAATATATGAGGTATGCCGTGATCGTCCGTCCTGACCTCCACCGGCGCTTTAAGACCTTCCACCTGCAGGTTCCCGCTATAGGCCGGCAGCGGCAGCCTGAAGAAGACCTGGAAGGCTACAACGCCGACAAGTACTAAGGCCAGTATGGTGCTCAGTGTGATGACCAGGGCACAGATTTTCTTGGATTTCATCAGCATCTCCTCTCAAAGACAGTGGCGTGTTGCAGCCACAGGAATGAAAATAGACTATTACAAATTCTGTCTGATCTGTCAATGCTGCAATCTAAAGAAGGTACATATCCTCTGCAGCCTTCAGCAGGCACTCCCTGAAATCGGGATGGGCCAGACTGATGATGCCCAGTGCCCGTTCCCGCGTAGACTTGCCCTTGAGGTTGACCGATCCGAACTCGGTAACGAGGTACTGCACGTCCATGCGCGGTATGGATACAGCCGTGCCGGACCTGAGTAGCGGCACGATGCGTGAGACGGTGCCCTTGCGCGCAGTGGAGGTGAAGGCCTGTATCGACTTGCCTCCGTGGGAGTTGAAGGCACCGCGTACGAAATCGAGCTGGCCGCCTGTGCCGCTGAATTGCGATCCGGCCATGTGCTCTGCGTTGCACTGCCCGGTCAGGTCCAGCTCAAGTATCGTATTGACGGCTATCATGTTATCGTTGGCGGCGATCACGTCCGGGTTCTCAACGTAGGAGGCGGGATGTATCTCCATGCTGGGGTTGTCGTGGATGAAATCGTACATCCTCCTGTCGCCCTGCGCCACGATGAACACATGCTTGCGCGTATGGATGTTTTTCTTGCTTCCGTTGATCACGCCACGCCGGATGAGATCGACCATGGTGGGGGTGAAAACACCGCTGTGGATGCCCAGGTTTTTATGCCCGCGCAGGAAATTGCCCGTGGCGTTGGGTATACCGCCTATGCCGAGAGCGATGGTGGCGCCGTCCGGTATCATTGCGGCGATACTGCGGCCAATCGTCTCCTCGGTGGGTCCGGGCTGAGGAGGGTTTATCTCCGGCAGGGGGACATGGTTTTCCACTATCAGGTCCACCTCCGATACATGCAGCAAATTGTCCCCCAGCACGCGGGGCATATTCTCATTTACCTCGACTATCAGCGTTTTGCAGACGCGTGCGGCCGTGCCGTTGTAGTCGTTTACCGCACCGAAGGTGAAGTATCCGTGCCGGTCCATGGGCGAGACGGTGGTCAGCATGACATCGATGGACATATTCTCCCGCATTAATCTTGGTATCTGGTGGATATGGGTCGGCACATAGTAGCTCAGGCCGATCTTATGACGTGACCGGTCGGCCTCGGTTACAAACCAAGAGTTCGATTCTATACAGTCGGACAGATCGGGAGAGAGGACTGTCCGTGAGGCATGTTGCATGGGCAGGCTGGAGTAAACTTTCAACCCGGATAGGTCTCCCAATCTTACGCGTTGCGCCAGCGCCGTTAGAAGGGCGGGAGGTTCCGTTATGCTGGATCCGTGGACGATGGTATCGCCGCTACTGATACGGGTAACGGCATCCTGCGGTGTGGTCAGTTTGCGCAGGTACTGACTGTGAACAAGCATAAAGGCCTACTGATTCCAGGTTGCACCGTTATTGAGGCTGTGAGAGAAGGCACTCTCCGTACCGCTGGTTCCCGCATAGGCGGTTGTACCATTCGCCGACCATCTAACAATTGCGTTGCGTGATCCTGTGGGGGCCTTTTGGCTGGGCTGCCAGACCGGGTATATTGATGTGGGATTAGCTGTGAAATATGTCTGCACCTGATAGCAACCTCCACCTGCCTGGCATTTTGCCGCGCCCGCCAGCAGTTTGCCGCCCGAGATGCGTCCGTGATAGTCGATGGAAGCGATCGCTTCGGGGGCATTCATACGATAGACCTGATAGTCGGATATCTGGTAGACGTCCCTGCCCGGGTTATTCTTGTTCCATGAGGCGAAAGTCCTGCGTGAATGGGCATTGCTGCCGTCGTAGTCCGATGGCAATGCGATATCGGCGTGGTTGAGAGGCTCTCCGGCTTGGCCGATCTCAACGGGATAGCCGGTCCAGGCATTCCATGTAATTGAGTTCGAGCCGGTATCACGCTGGCCGGCGTAGAGATAGGTTTTTGCCGTGCTGGAGCACACAAGCAACAGGGCGCCGTCGGCGCCGTAGGACGGCGAATATCTGATGGCGGCCACATCCACGCCTCCTCCGCCGGGAGGCGTCCAACCTGCTGCGCTGCCGCCCGCATCGAACCAGCCGCCGGAGAAGGCGGTCAGAATATCGATCAGTACGGTCCCGCCGGCCGCTCCGCTCCAGGTGCCGGCTGCCAGCTCGCGCCTGGGAGAACCATATCCCGGTGAGATTGCTATACATCGTACAGCCTGACCGGGGCCGAGATGTGATGTTATGTCCGTGCTCTGAAACGTCGTGCCGCTGTCTGCGGAGATGTGTACCTGTCCTCCGCCGGCTGTAACTACAGCAATAAATGAGGGGTCGTCGGGCGCTACGGCCAGGTCGATCCAGGGAGCGATGGCGCTCAGTGCTGAAGATATATCTCTCCAGTCGGCGCCCGCAGACGTGGAACGATAAAGGCGGGAGCTGGTGGAATCAAGCGCGTAAACGGTTAATCCGTCATTTGCAACTGCAATGCGGCTGACGTCCGCTCCGATGAGCAGCAGTCCACCGCCTCCGCCGGGTACTGCGGGCAATGATTGTGCCTGTGGAGGGACGACTCCCGAGATGACAAAGGCCTGGCTGGGGATAGCCGGATCGATATTGCCGTAAAGATCCTGCGTTTTCACATAAAATTTATAGCTCCCGTTGGGCAGGTTGCTGAAGGAGCGTGATCTGTCCGGCAGAAAAGGCGTGAAGTCTTTATCCCAGCCCTCCAGGAAGGTGGAGTACATGAAGTCGGAGGAGTCTGCCGAGGAAAGGCCGCTTCCCCATTTGAAGGTAACGGTGTTGTAGTTTATAGTGCCCACGGGGCCTTCAAGAATAACGGTGTAGAAATGCGGGCTCTGTACGGTAGGAAGAACGGGTGGGGAGGAGGGGGCTGGCAGATCGGGCGTATGTGCAGATTGTGGATAGCAGCCCGCCTGCGGGCAGACAAAAACGATACAGCAAGCGAGCATGAGGGCGGATATTGTTAAATGTCGTCTAAACATAGATGATGAGTGCCCCACATGTCTAATTATACAGTCTGTCCGCCCGCACGGAACAGCGACCGATCCGCTGTTTTGACTGTATTTGCATTAGACCCTATAATCAAGTGCGTATGCCGCTTGAAGCTGATCTTAATCGCCGCCTCGATTAATCTGCCCGCCCAGTCAGGCAATGGTATAATTTAGCAGCCTTTGGTATCTCATCAGGAGGTAAATGTGCCGGAAGATAATATGAAAGTTACTATGGAGAAGATCGTCTCGCTGTGCAAGAGGCGGGGTTTTGTTTTCCAGAGCAGCGAAATATACGGCGGTCTGGGGAGCTGCTGGGACTACGGGCCGCTTGGCGTCGAGCTTAAGAAAAATATTAAAGACTACTGGTGGAAAAAGGTTGTGCAGGAACGCGATGACATGGTTGGCCTGGACGCCAGCATCATGATGCACCCGCAGGTCTGGGTGGCCAGTGGCCACGTGTCCGGATTCTCCGACCCGCTGGTCGAGTGCAAGAACTGCAAGCACCGGTTCCGCTCCACCGATATCGACACCTCGGCCTGCCCGGATTGCGGCGGACCTCTGACCGAGCCCCGCATGTTCAATCTCATGTTCAAAACCTTTATGGGCCCTGTCGAGGATGACGCCAGCGTAGTTTACCTGCGGCCGGAGACTGCGCAGGCACAATTTGTGAATTTCGATAACATACAGACCACCACCCGCAAGAAGCTGCCTTTCGGCATCGCACAGATCGGAAAGTCCTTCCGCAACGAGATCACAACAGGCAACTTCATCTTTCGTACGCGTGAGTTTGAGCAGATGGAGATAGAGTACTTCGTCAAGCCCGGCAGCGATGCCGAGTGGTTCGATTACTGGGTCAATGAGAGGCTTAATTACTATGTGGGGCTGGGCATAAAGAGGGAGAACCTCAGGCTCAGGCAGCATGACAAGGAGGAGCTGGCGCACTATGCCAAAGGCTGCTTCGATGTCGATTACAACTTCCCCATCGGCTGGTCGGAGATCGAGGGCATCGCCAACCGGGGCGATTTCGACCTGACACAGCATTCCAAGCACAGCGGCAAGACGCTGGACTACTTCGATGAGGAGAAGAACGAGCGATATATCCCGTACGTAATCGAGCCTTCGTCAGGTGTGGACCGCACGCTGCTGGCCGTGCTCTGCGACGCTTATGATGAAGAGATGGCCGACAAGGAATTGCGTGTGGTTATGCGTATAAATCCGCAGATAGCTCCCGTCAAGGTGGCGATTCTGCCGCTCAGCCGCAATGCCAAATTACTACCGATGTCGAAGGAGGTCTCGGCGCTGCTGCGGCCGCATTTTATGACCCAGTACGATGATGCACAGAGCATCGGCCGTCGATACCGCAGGCAGGATGAGATAGGCACGCCCTATTGCGTGACGATAGACTTCGATTCACTGGAGGATAACCAGGTGACGATACGGGAGCGCGACAGTATGCAGCAGACCAGGGTGCCGGTGCCGGAGCTGGTGCAGATTCTAAAAGACAAATTCGGATTGTAATGGGTAAAAAAGACACGGGCGAGAAAATACAGGCCAGTATGGCCAGCCGGATGGAGAAGATCAGGATACGCTTCGGTATCCGCGACAAGATACTTATCTCTTTCCTCGCGCTTTCCCTGATCTCAGTGGGCATTATCAGTTCCCTGGCGCTGAGATATATCAGTACGGTGGGCACGCTGACCAAGGAATACAGCGCCTCAATGGCTGAAACGGTCATGTCCGTTTCCATCGCGGCGCTGGAAGACCAGGGCAGGCGGACCATTTACCAGAAGGCCTCCGATGTGGCGAGGGAGATATATTTCTATTTACAGCTCCATCCGGATATCGACATGTCCACGCTTTCGCAGAACAAGGAGCTGAGCACTATCGCCGTGGAGAAGGTGGGCAGGACGGGAAATACCAGGGTCTATGACAATACGGGAAAGGTCATATTCGCCATGAATCCCAGCATCGTCGGCGCCAATCTGCGCCAACTGGCCGGAGAACCTTCATACTATTCATCCATCCTGGAGCGCAGCCTGCTGGGCGAGGATGCCTCGGGCTATTACAAATACAAGGGACCTAACGACAGCGAGGAAAGGACCAAATACATGTACACAGTGCCGGTGCCGTCCTCCAACCTGATCGTGGCTGCCAATACATACCTGGACGAATTCTCCTCGGCGGCCGAGGAGACCAAACAACGTATAGCATCTGCTGTGGAGGAGATGAACAATCAGGTCGACAAGCAGGCACGCGAGGCCGAACTGATATTTATAGCGGTGATCGTAACCATGGTTGTGGTCGTTTCGGGCGTTTCATTTCTGCTTTCGGAGACGATCACACGGCCTATCATGGCGCTGACCAAGGGCACGGAACATATCGCCAACGGTGAGCTCAATTACAGGTTCAATGTTAATACGGGTGACGAGATGCAGGTGCTTGCCGAGCAGTTCAACCTGATGACCAAAGCCTTGAACGAGTCGTATACAAACCTCGAGCAGAAGGTGATAGAACGCACGGAAAAGGAGCGGCAGCGGGCGGAGCAGCTGCGCACGATCAACGAGGTCAGCCGCAAGATCAGCTCCATTGTCAATCTGGATGAGCTGCTGGCTTATGTGGGCAATCTTTTGCGACAGACCTTTCACTTTCATAATGTCAATATCTTCCTGTTCGAGCCGAGCTCGGGCAAACTAATGCTTAAGACGCTGCATTTCAGCGGACAGAAAAGTGTTATACCTGTGGGTGTGCCGCTGGAGATGGCTGAGGAGGGCATAATCGGCAGGGCCGCCCGTACAGGAGAATATGTGCTGGTCAACGATCTCAAGCTGGAGCCGGGGTACAGGAAACCGGAGGGACTGGGAGAGACCATGTCAGAGCTGGCCGTGCCTGTGCGTATGGGTGGCAGAGTACTGGGGGTACTGGATATCGAGAGCACGGAAGTCGACGGATTCGATGAGGCGGATGTGTTTACGGCACAAACGCTGGCAGACCAGCTGGCAGTGGCTATCGACAATGCGCGGCTCTATCAGGAGATGAGGTCCATGGCCGTGACGGAGGAACGCAACCGCATGGCGCGTGAGATACATGATACGCTGGCGCAGGGGTTCACCGGTATAATTCTGCAGCTTGAAGCCACCGAGCAGGCACTGGGCGACACCGCTACTGAGGACGTGCAGAAGCATCTAAATCAGGCGCGCAGCCTGGCACGCAAGAGCCTGGCCGAGGCGCGCCGGTCGGTTTGGAATCTGAGCCCGCAGGCGCTTGAACAGCTCAAGCTGGACGAGGCCATACAGCACGAAGTTGAGAGGTTCCGTCACGATAATGACATAGAGGCCGTTTTCGCGCTTTACGGTGAAAAGCGTGACATACCGCCGGATATGGGGACGGCCATCTTTCGTATTTGCCAGGAGGCGCTGGCCAATGCAGCCAAACATGCCCAGGCTTCGCACGTGGATGTTAAACTTAGTTATGACAAAAATGAAATCGAGCTCACTGTGAAGGATAATGGCGTGGGCTTTGATCCCGGGGCTGAAGGCGGGATCGGTAAAGCGGGTGGATTCGGATTGATAAGCATGCGCGAGAGGGCGCTGGGGCAGAAAGGGAAATTCGAAGTGCAGAGCAGCAAGGGTGAGGGGACCGTTATCAAAGTGTCGATCCCTCTGTCGTAGGAGGTGAGAAAGTGGAGAAGATAAAGATACTTGTTGTGGATGATCACGAAGTGGTGCGGGATGGTATTGTGAGCAATCTCGTGCGGCAATCCGATTTCGCCATCGTAGGCCAGGCATCCAACGGGCTGGAGGCGGTGCAGAAGGCGGCCGAGCTTGCCCCCGAAGTCGTTCTGATGGATCTGCGCATGCCCGAGCTGGACGGCGTTGAGGCCATGATCAGGATCAGGCAGGATAATCCGGAAATAAAGTTCATCGTCTTTACCACATACTCCGATGATGAGTACCTTTTCGCCGCAATCAAGGCCGGGGCCAAGGGCTACCTGTTGAAGGATGCGCCGCGGGAGGAGCTTTTCAGGGCCATCCGGGCGGTGTCGCGCGGCGAATCGCTGATTCAACCCGTCTTTACCACCAAGTTGCTGGATAAGCTGGCCTCGGAACTTTCCCGTAAAAGCACCGGCATGGACGCGCTGTCTGACAGGGAAATAGAGGTTCTCGACCTGATGGCCAAAGGCGTCTCCAATAAAGATATAGCCGACCGGCTGTCCATCACCCAAAGTACAGTGAAAACGCATGTTACCAGCATCTTCCAAAAGCTGAACGTGACCACGCGCACGGAAGCCGTAACCACCGCGCTGAAGCGGGGTATAATTCAGCTCTGATCATACTTTAGTATGATTGCAGCCCATCTTTCGGCGGGGTTTTAGCCTCACCCTGCAAAGACATTGAAAACCAACCTATATCCCGATTATTTGGGCATCTTGAATACGTTAGACTACCTGTGGATAGATTCACACTGAAAAGAATTTATTAAAAGGGGAGAAATGGAAGAACCGATCAGAGTACTTATTACGGACGATAACGAAGTGGTGCGCGAAGGGCTTAAAAGCATCTTCGATGGACACAAGGATATCGAGGTGGTCGGCCAGGCAGTCGATGGGCTGGATGCCCTGGAGAAAGCCGAGAAGCTGCAGCCTGATGTCATACTTATGGACGGGCAGATGCCCCGCATGGACGGTCCGACCGCCATCAGGGCCATCAAGAAGATCATGCCTGATGTAAAGATACTCTTCCTCACGGTATACGGTGATTATGCGGGCGACGCCCTGGCAGCCGGGGCCAGCTGGTATTTGACCAAGGACTGCCGCAGGCAGGACCTGCTGGAGGCGATACGGGCTCTGGCGCAGAGCGCCAGGCTGAAAGCCAAGCAGGCCGGCTGATATTCAAACAGTAATAGAGCACGGGAATCCCGCCTGTAACAGGCGGGATTCGGCTTTTAACTATGCTTTCTGCTGGCGGGAGGCCTTCTCCTCTTCCACCAGGGCGCGCCGGTCAACCTTGCCGCTGGCCAGCAGCGGCAGCAGCGGACGGACCTCGAACTGTTTAGGTATCTTATAGTTGGCCAGGTGTTTTTTACACAGCTCGCGTATCTCGTCCACGTCGACGCTCTTGCCGGGCACCGGCATGATATATGCCTTGCCCACCTCCTGCCAGGTCTCGTCCGGTATGGGTATCACCGTGACGAAGGCGATGCCGGGATACTGCTCGATGACAGCCTCGATTTCACGTGGATAGACGTTGTAGCCGCCCGACTTGAACATCTCTTTGGTGCGTCCCACGATTTTGATGTAGCCGCGGTCATCCATAGTGGCCAGGTCTCCCGATTTGAGCCAGCCGTCCCCGGTGATCGTCTCGGCGGTGGCCTCGGGACGCTGCCAGTAGCCTTTCATAACCAGGTCGCCCTTCATCCAGATCTCGCCCACTTCCCCCTGTTTGACCTCCTTACCCTTGCCGTCCATCAGCTTTATCTTGAACGGCGGATAGCATTTGCCTGCGGTCTGAATCAGGTCTTCCATGGAATCGCCCGGTTTGGTATAAGTGATGAAGCCTGCATTTTCAGTCTGTCCATATCCTGTCATCAGTGTTGCACCGGTCTTCGACAGCCTCCTGACCATCAATTCCGGTGCGGCCGAGCCGGCCCAGATGATGGTCTTGAGGCTGGACAGGTCGTAGCTGTCGAAATCGGGAAGTGTGAACTGCAGCATGAACATGGCCGGCACCTGCCCCATAAAAGTAATCTTCTCGTCCTGAACCATTTTGAGCGTGGCTGCCGGGTCGAAGCGGTCCATCAACACCATTGTAGCCCCCCAGTGCAGGCAGCCCATGACGAGCTCCACGGCGCAGGCGACGTGATTGATGGGGAAATGGATGAGGGCCTTACCCTCGCCGCGTTTGCTATTGGGCGCCATGAAGCGGGCATTCTGTGCAGCGGCGCTGGAAATCATGTTTTTATGCGTCAGGAGCGCGCCCTTGGGCTTACCGGTCGTCCCCGATGTGTAGATGATCAGAGCAGGGTCGTCCTCTTTCACCTCATGAATGCGCTTTTTCAATGCGGCGTCCAGGCCGCTACGGTCTTTGGTTATTTCCTGCTCCCATGCGAGCGTGTCCTCCCAGGGATTATCTATGATCACCAGGTGCTCCAGCTGGGGATTGGCGTCTTTAAGGGCCATCAGGTCGTCTTTGTAATCACGTGCCAGGACATCGTAGTTTCTGACGGCGAATCCTATCCTGGGTTTAGCATCACCGACCATGTAAAGGAACTCGTCGCGCGTATAGCGTGGATTGAGTCCAAACCAGATTCCTCCCACCATGGCCGTGGCCATGTAGATGTACTCGAACTCATCGCGCGCCGCGGATAGAGTGAATACGCGGTCACCCTTTTTAACGCCCAGTTCGAGCAGTAGTTTGGCCACGCCGACCGTTCTTTCATAGAAGGTTTTATAGGTGATGCGCCTGTCCTTGTAGATAAGTGCCTCCCTGTCCGGTGTTTCCTCCGCCCATTTCTTCACATACTGCCAGGCCAGCTTCTCCTTGTCCATGTTCTCAACCTCCCTGAGTAATTATTTATTGCGCTCCCTCAATCGGGCAAACCGAATCTAGGCACGCCGGGCTGCGACTTGAAAGACGGCGGCCGTTTTTCAATAGATGCCAGTATGCCCTCCTGTACGTCGGGGGACTGTTGATTGCTCTCCCACAGCTCGGACTCGAATAAAAACAGGTCGGCCATGCGGGCTACCGAGGCCGCGTTGATCTGCTTCTTGGTGATACGGATGGCCAGCGGACCTCTGCGCATAATCTTGCCGGCCAGCTCGTAGCTTGCCGGGAGCAATTTATCGGGGGTTACCACCCTGTTGACCAGGCCTATCCTAAAAGCTTCAGCAGCGTCAAGCGGGTCAGCGGTCATGATGAACTCCTTGGCCCTGGCAGGGCCGAGCAGGGCTACCAGCCTGGGTGTGGCGCCCCAGCTGAGGTATACTCCAAGTCCGGTCTCGGGCACACCTATCCTGGCATTGTCAGCCATTATGCGGAAGTCGCAATTCAAAGCCAGACAGCATCCGCCTCCCATGGCGGGGCCGTTTATCGCAGCTATGGTGATCTGCTCAAGGTTCTCGATGGCGGACATAAGGTCCAGGAAGAACAGCTGCCATATCCGCTCGTTAGGCATCTCCTTTTGAGAAGCGTGTTCCCTGAGAGCGTCTATTCGCAGGTCGAAGCCGGCCGAGAATGCCTTGCCGGCGCCCGTGAAGATAATCACCCTTGTCTCAAGGTCGTATCTGAACTCAGCCATCAGGTCCCGCAGGTCGAAGCGAAGCCGGGTGTTGAGCGTGTTCAATTTATCGGGACGGTTGAAGGTTACCAGCGCAACACCGTCTTTTTTTTCCACCAGCAGTGTTTCATATACCATCGACAGTTTCTCCTCTCATATATCGGTCAGTAATTTGAACTGTACCACATCCACGATGCCCATGTCGGTAAGGCGCAGCTCGGGTATGACCGGCAGCGCTATGAAGGAAAGCAGGGCGAAGGGCGCCGGCGGCAGTTTGCCCAGACCGGCGGCCACGCGCTCCAGATGTTCGAACTGAGAGGAGACCTTCTCGGCCGGGTCGGTCGAGAGCAGACCGCAGACGGGCAGGGGTAGGCTGGCGATGGGTCTTCCATCGCGGCAGACCACCAGCCCGCCCTGCATCTCCCTGATGGCCTCGATTGCCGCCAGGATATCCTGATCGCAGGTGCCGACGGCCACGATATTATGCGAGTCATGTGCGATGGTCGATGCAATGGCGCCCACTTTAAGTCCGAAACCCCGAGCGATGCCGAGGCCGATATTGCCTGTGGCTTTATGCCTCTCGATCACCACTGCTTTGAGCAGGTCTTTGGCTGTATCGGGCTGGAAAACGCCCCGTCCGATCTTGACAAGCTGTTTTCTGGTTATGATCTGTCCCGGCACGATCTCGATGACGGGGAAATGATCGTTTTTACTGATGAGCTCCAGTGCCGTCGGCTTGAGCGGCTTGAAATTGACGGATTTCATCAGTTTGGACGGCGCTTTAACCGGTGAGCTTTCCAGGTATCTGCCTCCCGTGGCGGCCAGCCTGCCGTTATAAAAGACCTTGTCAATATCCAGCCTCTCCAGATTTTTTATGGTTACCATGTTGGCCCTGCTGCCCGGCGCGATGCGGCCCAGGTCGTGCAGACGGAAGTACTTGGCGGGATTGAGCGTAACCATCTGGATTGCCCGGATGGGATCCAATCCCAGCCTGATAGCCTTGCGCACCACGGCGTCCACATCGCCGTCCCTCAGCAGGTCGGAGCAGCTGCGGTCATCCACCACGAACATGCACCTGTGCCAAGTCTTGTCTGTGACCAGCTGAATAAGATCCTCCAAATTCTTTTCGGATGTGCCCTCTCTGATCATAAGGAAGAGTCCGCGCGAGAGTTTCTCCCTGCTCTCCTCCAGCTCCGAGTTCTCGTGGTCGGAGTAGATGCCGGCGGACACGTAGGCGTTGAGCTGTTTCCCCCTCAGGCCGGGCGCGTGGCCGGCGATCACGTGGCCGCCTGCCGCGTATATCTCCTCCATCACAGGCGGGAAGGCATTGATCACTCCCGGATAGTTCATCATCTCGCCCAGGCCGATATTGTTTTTCCACTTGAGCAGCCTTCGTATGTCGGAAGCCGTTATGGAAGCGCCGGAGGTCTCCATATGCGTGGCTGGCACGCAGGACGCAGCCTGGAAGAAAAAATCCAGAGGCAGGTTGCGCGCGCAGTCCAGGACAAAGCGGATGCCCGCCAGGCCCGACACATTGGTGATCTCGTGCAGGTCGGTGGAGATGGAGGTGGTACCGTGCGGCACAACGGTGCGGGCGTAATTGGCCGGGTGCAGCATGGAGCTTTCGATATGGATGTGGCCGTTGATGAAGCCGGGTGCCAGAAAAGCTCCTTTAAGGTCGATGATTTCGTTTGCTTCTGTATAGGCGCCTATACCGGCGATGCGGCCGCCGTATACGGCGATGTTGTTCTTCTCTATACTGCTGGTGAAAACATTGACGATGTTGGCGTTCCTAAGCAGCAGGTCGGCCGGCATGTCTCCACGCGCCACCGCTATTAAATCGGGCAGGTTCTCTCGTTTATTCAATATAGTATATATCCGGCAGGTTGCGGTATTTCTCATTATAATCGATACCGTAGCCGACGATGAATTTATCGGGCACGCTGAATCCCAGATAGTCGATCTTTACCTCCACCCTGCGGCGGGCGGATTTTTCGCTCAGGGTGCAGAGGGCGACCGAGGCCGGTTTTCTACGTTTGATGTAACGCAGGAACCAGGCCGTCGTCAATCCCGTATCGATGATATCCTCCACCACGAGGACGTGGCGCCCCTCCACGGGCTCGCCCATTTTTCCCAGTATTCTGATACTGCCGGATGATTCGGTGCCGCTGCCATAGCTGGACAGTCGCACGAAATCGACCTCCAGAGGTATATCCAGCCTGCGCACCAGGTCGGCCATAAAAATGAAGGATCCCTTGAGGATGCCGATCAGCAGTGGATTCCTGTGCCTGTAATCTCTCTTGATCTCGGAGGCCAGTTTTTGGAGTGCGCTTTCTATTTCAGCGCCGGTTATAAGTTGTTTAAGCCTGGTCGACATACCGGGATTATAGCCATACCTGCGGTCTTTGTCTATACATCGAATTGCGTCATAATTATTGTTACCGAAAATAGTATTGTTGCCTCAAAAATAGTGTTACCGAGCGGAGGTACACATGACACGAGGCAGCATACTGGAATCTATACGAGCCATAAAAGAAAGGTATATTCGTGGGGCAAGAAACACTAAGGGGAAAATACTTGATGAGTTTGTCAGTAATACTGGCTATCATCGAAAGTCAGCTGTCAGGGTGTTGAATAAAAAGAACCCTGGTAATAGGATCGGCAAACGT
>DAOUFT010000093.1:0-3224 GCA_034429855.1 Dehalococcoidia bacterium | reverse complement strand
ATGAAAGGTAACTCCTGCGGCATCGGTGTTATTTTAACGAAACTGCCATCCACCATCTGTATGGAATCCGGCATCGGGAACAGGGAGAGGCGGAGGTGCGGCATATCACCGGTGATCACATACCTCCCCTTTTGCGTTGGAACGACGATTCTCATGTGTCCAAGGGAATGTCCCGGTGTCTTATAGAGCTCGAGGCCGTTGCCCATGATCATGTTGCCGTTGATCATGAAGACATTCGTTAGTTGAGCCAGATCACCCGGGGTGCGTTTGTCGTAGTCGCTTCTGATCTTTTGCGATGGAAGCTGGTTTAAAAGGTTTGCATACTCATCCCTCTGGAAATATGTGGGGGTGTCCTTGAAAAGCAGGGCGCCTCCCACGTGATCGTTATGGAGGTGCGTATAGATCACCTTGTGAATATCTGAAGGCTTCAACCCCTCCGCCGCCAGCTCGTCTATCACAAATTGATTGCCGCCCTTTGCGGTGAATCCGCCCCAGGCTTTGCCGCCCACGATATTGTCCTGATGGATGCCGGTATCGACCAGGATGTTCTCTTCTCCGTTTTGCAGTAGATAGCCAATATAGGGACTTTCAAATACCAGATCCGTATCGATACCGGGCGTTACCAGGCATTTTGGCACGTTTAATGATCCGAAAAAGAGAGATGTTATTTTCCATTTCTTCATTACTCATCCTCCCTCCATTTGATCTATTTCGGCTGTGCATGCCCCTGCGGCGAAACCGCCGTGCCCTCCTCTGGCATTATCCAGTTTGAGCCAGGAAAAGGGCACAACGTGAAAGGATAACAAGAAACATTGCAGGAGCTATTTGACGCGTAGTTCTCTTACGGGATACTTGTTCAGCTCACGAAGGCCGCTTTCCGTGAAGACGCAGGTGCTGCCGACCCACAGGCCGCCCTTTAAACCGGGAACGATGGGGTACGCCATGACCTGAACGCAAAGCCCCGGTTTGAAAACATAGTCCAGATGGGATTGCGGTTGTTTGCTCGGGAATTCGGGGTTGGTTTGTCCCACGAAGGGTAGTGAATTGTAATTGCACCAGCCGGAAACCAGATGGCTGGCCATGAAACCCGCCTTTCTGAAGGGTACCATGAACCGATCGACGTCGCTTCCTGTCATACCCGGTTTGAGTTCACGGATCACCTGTTGATGGACCGAGGCAGCCAGCTCGAACATATCACGATACTCTTTGGTTGGTTCTCCCGTGAAATATGTGCCCATAAGCTTGGTGTAGTACATTCCATAGCCCACCGGCATTTCAGACATGACCATGTGGTTTTTCTCGACGGTTCGATCGGTGGGCCAAAAATCGGGATAGGGCCAATGGGGAACGGCCGTGGGCCACGAGCTCAGATGCATCATGCAGTAGTTGCCTTTATGTTTGAAAGCGACTTCCTCCACAACACGGCGCAGGTCTGCATGGCTTATGCCCGGCCGGGTGGCCGTGAACATCTCCTCATGGCAGAGGTCATTCAGCGCCGCCGCTTTTTCAACCAGCTTTATTTCCTCGGCGCTTTTAATAGAGCGGATGGCTTCATACCATTCGCTCACGTTCCGCAGCTGAGCCTTCGGGAACGTATTGGTCGGGAACAGATAATGCTCGTAGGGAATGGTGGATGGCATGAAATGGGTGACGCCGGGACCGACGATACCGATCGTACCGGTTTCCATTTTCAATTCCTTTAACCGTTCGCCGACGGTAAACTCGAGATGGGCGCCGCCGCGTACATCCTGAATGAAACTGATGTCCCTGGCGTTCTGCGCGTGCAGCGGCACTCCGATATGGAGACTCGGCGTACCTTCGGCCGGTAATACCACGTAGGTAGAGCCGACACCGGCGAAATTGGACAGATACTGGGCGTTGACCTGACCGGTATCGTTGCCTCCCAGCGATATCGCTCCGTACACAAGGAGGCAGTCGAGGCCGGCTTTCTTCATCTCATCGGTGACGACGCTGTAGCGTCTTCTGTATTCGGCTTCGGAAAAAGGCGGGAAATAATGGTTAGGTGCTAACATGGCAAATCTCCTTTCTCAGTTTTTTTACGCTCATTCGAAAAATAATTCCTAATAACCGCAGCCACTCGGACTGTCTTTTCATTTCTCCGGATTGAGTCATCCTTTGCTCTTCGGCGGGCCTCCCGGCATCTTCAGCCCTTTTGCCACCAGCGGAGAGACCAACATGGCGGTTACATACGCGATGACCAGCATTACCGGATACATTTTTATCCAGGACGAAAACCACATTGCGCCAAGAGGCGGCGCGAACGCCGGCGGAATCTTAGCATGGCTCTTGCTTACATTAATGAAGCAGACAATGATGCTGATAATCGGCGAATTGGAGAAGGATACAGGCAGGCAGTTTAAGGCGGTCGCTTTGAAGCTACCGGGACGCGCATTGGCTTTTGCCACCAGGGCACCTCCCACTTTCGCCGCCGGTATGAGCAGCCAGGCCAGGAAACCGACCGAGAGCGACAGCAGCACGTTCGTAATCATCATGACTGGCAGCGGAGCCGCCATGGCCAGCGCCTGCGGCGGCATCCCGCGGCGGGCAAGTATGGTAGCGACCACACCCATAATAGTCGACATGATCAGCGTCATGATCAGGCCGATCGCTTTTTTCCGTTGCTTCAGGGTTTTCCGTTTAATCTCACCCTCATCGCCGGACACCCGAATATGAATGTCGCTGGTCGCGAATGTGCAGCAGGGATGAATATACCCGTACTCCACGTCAGCCATACGGCGATAATCCCTGTCCCCGGGAATGTAAAAATTGCCGCTTACCAGTCTCGATCTGCAGAATCCGCATTCACCGCTTCGGCATAGGCTCGGAACCGCGATACCTGCCCTTTCCATCGCCACAAGAAGGCTCTCTCCGCTTCTTGCAGGAACGATTACTTTATGACCATGGATATCGACGCGGAGTTTGAACGTTTTTCCCGCGGCATCTCTGGGGTATTCCCTGCCTTTTTCGGGATTTTTGCAGTCTCCGAATAATTCGTAGCGTACCCGTCGTTTCGGCAGTCCCAGCGACGCGATTTCCTTTTCTAGAAATTCGTACATCACCGGCGGGCCGCATATGAAAATGGAAAAATCATCGGAAGGAGCGTATTTTCTGATCACATCCGCGGTGATGAAGCCATGTTCATATCCCTTTGCACCCGGGTCGTCGCTCAGAATGTGGACGACCTTCACTTTGCTGCATGAACC
>DAOUFT010000092.1:0-9443 GCA_034429855.1 Dehalococcoidia bacterium | reverse complement strand
TGCAATTATTGTGACATCAGCCTGGAATAGATATCTTTCACCTGCTTACGGGTCTCTTCCAGCGTTCCATCGTTGTTGATAACGAAATCGGCGTATTTCGTTTTATCGCTGACAGGTAGCTGCGTCTTGATTCTGTTGCGGGCATCCTCCTCGGGAACTCCTCTCGCAATCAGCCGTTTGATCTGCACTTCCGGAGATGCGAATACAACGATGATTTTTTCCACCAGCAGATGTGCGATCTCAGGTCCCGCCTCAAGCAGCAACGGGACATCCTTTATAATCAAGCCATCGGGATCAATGAGCTTCCTCTCTTCCACCAGCCTCTGGTCCTCGTTGAGAACGGCTGGATGCACGATCGAGTTGAGCCTCTGTAAACTGGCCGGGTCCTTGAAGACCACATCGGCCAGTGCCTGCCTGTTTATACTGCGATCGCTGTTTAAAACCTCTGTTCCGAAGTCATCAATAATAGCCTGCCAGGCCGGTTTGCCGGGCTCGACGACCTCACGCGATATTCTGTCGTGGTCTATCACGAACGCGCCCAGCTCTGCGAACATATTCGCTACCGTGCTCTTGCCTGTCCCTATGGTTCCTGTAACACCCGCTATAATCATTTGTGGTTGCTTCCGTTCGAGCCGCGGAACCTTCCCGCCTTAAGCTCGGCCATAAGCTCATCTTCGTTGCGTATATCGTTTTGAAAAATGGTGATGCATTTGCCCATTTCATCCGGATGGTGGGCATCGCTTCCGCCGGAGGTCTGAAAGCCGAGCTTGTCGGCAAGTTTGCAGGCGAAGATGTTGTTCCCCTCCATATTACGGCCGTTAAAGCCCTCCAGTGCGTCGACCTTATCGAATACAGGCCGCTTCAATACCAGATCGGCCGCGGTCTGAAAATCGGATAAAGCATGGCAGGGATAGCCCCGGAAAGGATGCGCAGCTATCATAAATGCGTTTGATTGCCGACTGAGCCTGCGCAAGGTCTCAATGTCTATAACGGTGGTGAAATTGATATTGAGCCCGAAAACCAGTATTTCGCCGCCTTCTTTTATCATCACCTCGACACCGCGAAAAACAGGGAAACCATATTGTGAGCTTAGATCCCGGATATCCGAAAGCTCCCAGGCACGATCATGTTCAGTAAAGCACACACCGTCCAGACCCAGTTCGCGTGCCCTTAGAATAGCCGCCTCGGGGTCCAGCCTGCTGTCCGGAGACAGTCTGTTCGTGTGTATATGCAGGTCGATCTTCAATCCGCGTGTTCACCAGTATTTTTAGTACTGGAATAATAGAACTGGAATGATTGCCGGCACCATCCGACGTTACATATTTGCAGGCGAATTATAGCAATACTGATGAAATTTGACTACCAATAAGACCTTGTCTATCATTGCATCATAAAGAGAGGCGTTGTGATGTCCGGGCAAAAAGTGATCGTTACGGCTGCATTGACAGGGTCCGCCCATTTTCCGAGCATGTCTCCCTATCTGCCCCTGACACCGCAACAGATTATAGATGACGGTATACGGGCGGCGGAGGCAGGAGCTGCCATACTACACATACACGTAAGAAATCCGGAAAACGGGATGCCCAGCCCCGATATCGAGATCTTCCGCGCGGTGATGACAGGTATAAAGAAATCTTGTGACGCCGTGATCTGTGTAACCACGGGCGGCGGTATGGGTATGAGCACGGAGCAAAGGGCTGCACCGGTAACTACCTTCAAACCCGAGATAGCATCGCTCAATTTCGGCTCCATGAATTTTTCTGTCTTCCACGTAGCTGAAAAGATTAGAGACTGGAAATATCCCTGGGAAAGGTTGGGCATGCTAGCCAGCGAGGACTATATCTTCCCCAATACGTTTAAAACACTGCGAGAGTTTCTGACTCTGTTTGCAGCCAGCGATACCAAACCCGAGGTGGAAATCTACGACCTTGGAATGGTCAATAATCTGGCATTTATGATTGAGCGCGGGCATCTGAAGTTGCCTGTGCATATCCAGTTCGTTACCGGCACGTTGGGCGGTGTGCCGTCGACCGTCAACAGCCTTGTCACGTTGGTCAATGCCACCAGGGAGGCCATAGGCTCGGGCAACTTCACGTGGTCCGCCATAGGAGCGGGCAGGTTTCAAATGCCAATCTGCACGGTGGCAATTGCTATGGGTGGTCACGTAAGAGTGGGCATGGAGGATAACTTATATCTCAGCAAAGGTGTCCTGGCAAAAAGTAATGCCGAACTGGTGCAGAAGATCATACGCATCATGCGGGAACTCGGAAATGAGCCCGCCAGCCCTGCCGAGGCCAGGACTATTCTGGGACTCAAAGGGCTCGATAAGGTTAACTACTGAAGATTGAATATTATCCATTCAGCATTCAAGCGGATTGAAATTTCGTGCGATTATCTATAAAGTGTGGAGGGGTATAATCCCCTCTATGCTTGAAGCTAGGAGGAACCGATGTCGGCTTACCATGATCTTATTTATGATGTGCAGGGGCACATCGCCGTTATTACCCTCAATCGCCCGGGATCGATGAACGCCTGGTACAGAGGTATGAATAACGAACTTAAGCAGGTAGCCATTGAGATAGAGAACGATCCGAATATTAGGGTGACTGTTATCACAGGGGCGGGCGAGAAAGCTTTCAGTTCCGGCATAGACCTGAAAAAGATCGCCGCCGGAGATAATTTCATAACAGGACCTGACATACGCGATTACTACGACGGCATCAGCAAGTTGCGCGATGTATTCACCATGTGTGAGAGGCTGGCCGTTCCTGTAATCGCAGCTATCAACGGATACTGCTTGGGAGGGGGACTCGAACTGGCGCTGGCCTGCGATTTCAGAGTAGCGGTGGAGCACTCGGTTTTCTCCTTGCCGGAGGTTCAACTGGGCATTATACCGGACCTTGGAGGATGCCAGAGGCTGCCCAGGGCGGTCGGTATTGCCAAGGCGAAAGAGATGATATATACGGGTAAAAGAATTGAGGCAGCGGAGGCGCTACGTATCGGTCTGATACAGCAGATATATCCGAAAGGGAAGCTGATGGATGAGACACTTAAAATTGCAACAGAGATAGCCGGCTATAACCCCGTTGTCGTGCAGGCTGCTAAGAGGGCCTGTAATGTAGCAATGTCTTATCCGCTGGAGATAGGACTGAGCTTTGAAACCATTTCATCGGCCTTTACTATGAATGATACCCAGCATGGTACCAGACCCTTCTCTATAAAGTAATTTATGGCAATAATTCACGGAGCTGATATGGCCAGTATTGTAGCAGTATGCAGAAGCGATACAAAAGGTGTTAAAAAGATTCCGATTGAGACAGGCGTATTCAAGGTTGGACTTGGGTTAGAGGGAGATGCCCATGCCGGAGGCGACAAAGTGAGAGAAGTGAGCCTTCTTGCGGTGGAGAGCATTGCTAAAATGAATCTCAACGGACATGAATTCCAGCCGGGCGAGTTTGCCGAAAATATTACGACCAGCGGTATCTCACTGGTCTCACTGCCGATCGGTACTCGCCTGCGCATCGGAGAGGAGGTCACGCTGGAGATAACACAGATCGGTAAAAAGTGTCACAGCGGATGTGTTATCATGAAAGAGATGGGTGTTTGTATTATGCCCAGAGAGGGCGTATTCGCCAAGGTAGTTAAAGAGGGGAAGATTAAAACCGGCGATCAAATAACGATCTTGCCGCTGAGATAAGGCACAGCTTTCCCACCGCTCTCCACCCTGCCACCCATATTACTGCAGAACAGCTCTCCTCCGCGTTTTGACAGCTGATAGGCATGCAGCTTGTTTTTCTTCAAGAGTTTGGACCAGTACGGAATAAGTGTGGAATGTGCGGAGCCGGTGACAGGATCCTCATTGATACCCACAGCCGGCGCGAAACAGCGCGAGACAAAATCAGCCTCATCACCAGGAGCTGTCACGATAATTCCCAGGCAGTCCAGCTTTTTAAGAAGACCGAAGTCGGGGTTGATTGAGACAATTTCCGACTGTGTTTTGAAAACGGCCAGATAGTCGCGAGACAGGTACAGCTCGGCCGGCTCAAGTCCCAGGGCGCGGTTTAAGAGATCGTTTGACTCCACCTTAATCGTCTCCAGAACCGGGAAATTCATTTTGATCAGATCGCCGTCCCTTTCCACAATGAGTTCGCCGCTTTTGGACATGAATCTAATGATGTTGGAGCGATGGTTGCAGTAATTGAATATGACATAGGCAGCTGCCAGCGTAGGATGACCGGCAAGTTCAATCTCTACAATAGGTGTGAACCAGCGTATCTCATAGTTATGATCCCTTTTAACAAAAAAGGCGGTCTCCGAAAGGTTATTCTCCTCAGCAATTTTCTGCATCAGGTCGTCGTCAATCCATTCATTCAGCGGGCATACGGCGGCGGGATTTCCACCGAATACATGGCCTGTGAAAGCGTCGATCTGATATAGTGTGATCTCCATTATGCTGTGTCCTTTAGCTTAATTCTGCACAATTATAACCAATTAAGATACAATGATGTATATGAATGGCTGTGAATCAAAATTGAATATAGGAGTCAATTGATGGCGTCGAAATGTGCGGATTGTCCTATGAAGAGGAAGGCCGAGGCCAATCCCAAGGCACTGATGAGCAGGATTTGGAAATGGCATACAACCTGGTGCCCGGGATGGAAAGCGTATCAAAAAGAACTTGCAGGTAAGTAATCTAAACAAGTTCGAGATGTACTATCGGTAAAGATGAATTACCCTTATTACATCTTCATATTGATATCCAATAATGAAGGGATGGCATTTGAAAGCCATAAAGAAAATTGAATTTATTAATTAAGTTATAAGCGAAGAAAGATTGACTGTGCGTCATGTAAACTTTACAATGAACTTGTGCAATCAAAAGAAGAATCCATCAGATAAGGAAGGATTCAGGTTTAACACAGGTCGGATTAGCCGAGACTGTTGGTATTAGCCGACAGGCTTATGCCGCTATTGAGGCGGGCAGAGCTGTACCTTCTACTGAAATTGCATTGCGATTAGCGCGCGTATTAAATTCGTCCGTAGAGGATTTATTCTGGCTGGAAGATGATGAGGGGGAGCTATTCAGGGTGGAATTGATGGATGGTTGCAGCGCTGCTGCTCCAGGAAGTCGAATTCAGCTTATTAAAACTGGCTCACGGTTGCTGGCCAGAGCAATGAACAGTGGATTATCAGGCAACCGCACACTTGATCCGGCGGATGCAATAGCTAAAGCTGTTCATGCGAATGGAGAAGTTGATTTACAGATTATAAATGAATCAGCGTTACATGCGCCCATGCTGGTACTATCAGGATGCGATCCTTCATCGACTATTCTTGCATCCATGCTCCGGGATATCGGTATACGTCTTATATGGATTGAGGCGGAAAGTGTGCCTTCTTTGCACGCTTTAGCAAGTGGTGATGTTCATATAGCAGGATGTAATTTCAAAGATAAAGTTACAGGTACCTACAATAAGCCATTGGTGAAAGAGATCGTACCCTTTTCCTGCACTACCATCAGATTTGCTATCTGGCGACAGGGAATGATTATATCAGCAGGAAATCCCAAGGCAATCAGACATGTGGATGACCTGACCAGACCAAACGTGACAATTATTAATCGTAGACCCGGGGCCGGCAGCCGAGGCCTGTTAAATCGTCTCATGTGGGAAAGTGGTATCTCGGAGGATAAGGTAATCGGGTATGATAAAATGGCCTGTGGAGATATGTCTGCTGCTGAGACTGTTGCTATAGGATTGGCTGATTGTGCGATTGGCATAGAAGCCGCAGCTAGGGCCAATAATTTGGACTTCTTATTGCTCAGTGAAGAACCCTATGACCTCGTTATCCCCAATCACTTCATGGATCTTCCTGCCATACAGGCTTTGCTCAGGGTATTGAAATCGCGCGAATTGCATCGACAGGTGGAATCACTGGGAGGATATGATACCAGCATGATGGGGAAGGTATATCCGTGATAAAGAATGGAAAAGTCTGGATCCCAACTTCATTCATATCGTTTAAAATGTTGATGATCTGACAATTCTGAATAACTTTCCAGCTAATATAATTGAGCCGTTTTTTCAGAAAGCTTTTAAATACTTGACAGAACTGGAAAATCTGATGTAAAGTTCTCTTGTCTTTTTAACTATTTGGCTTGGCAATTTATACTTTAACGCAATCGCCGGGTAGCTAGCGATAAATTTCGTTTCAGATACGACCGATTAGCTATCAGATAAGGCCCAATGAGATCGGGTTTAGGGCCTTCGGGGTAAACCGCGATGCCAACCTGGCGTGGGGGTTGATGTGAGATTTACAAATCGTTAAAGGGGATTGCGTTTTCCTGCGGTTAGAGAATGTAATCCCGTAGAAGGCGGAAAGTAGAATATGGGAGGATGGATCAGTTTCAAACGTTGTCTTTGGTAATTCTGTCTGAACTCCTGTTTCCGTTACGCTCTTCTTTCTGCAGCAGCGGTAATGGTGCCTGTGCACAGGATCATACCAAAATTATTAAGAGGAGGAAATCATGTGATCATCAGTATGATTCATGCATAATAGTTTATTCGAGGTAGTGAGGGAATAATTAGTGAATAGGTTCTTGTTATTGATGGTGATTCTTGTTATTGCCCCGTTTGGGGCGTGTATACAGGCAACCGTAGAGCCAGCTCCGATAGGTATGGCTGTGGAATTTACGAATCATGCTGCCTGCGCATATATCAGCCAGGATAAAGGGTGGTTTGAGCAGGAAGGATTGGATCTGACTGCCTATGAAAGCTATGCTAATGGCATGGCTCTGGCCGCAGCGCTGGCTCGGGGGGATATCCAGGTTGCCTATATGTGCCTGGTACCAGCTATAAGTGCTTATTCCAATGCAAAGTTACCAATAAAGATTGTGGCAGGCACTCATAAATACGGCTATGCACTTGTAGTGAACTCTGAAAAGGTAAAATCCGTTCAGGATCTCGAAAATGCGGGTCTTCGAATTGGCTGCGTCCAAGAAGGCGGTGCGGTTGACCTGGTTCTCCATAAGACCATTGATAAACACGGTCTTGATAGCAGTAAAGTCATGGCCAATATTCAACGCATGAATCCGCAGAAGATGGCGCTGGCCATGAAATTAGGACAGCTTGATGCTGCTTTTATGCCGGAACACTGGGCGACCATGGCTGAAAGCTACGGCTTCAATGTTCTTTTAATGAGTCAGGATGTCTGGCCGAATATGCAGGGAAGTGTGCTGGTGGTTAAAGAAGAGTTATTAAACAGACAGCCGGATGTGGTCAGAAGACTGGTGAAAGTAACGCAGAATGCCACAGACTGGATTAATAAGGAACCGGAAGATTCTGCCGAAGTCATTTCCCGTCAGCTTAATGCGGAAGGCAGTAATATATTTGCGGCAGAGGTCGCCAACATCGTCGGCAAATTGGAGGTCACTCCTGCAATACTGTTGCGGTCAATGTCCAGATTGGATTACAGCACGGATATAGATACTGCTGAAGTACAGAATGCAATAGATTACGTAACCTCTCTGGGCTACATCAAGAGCAGTTTCAACGCTGCGGAACTGCTTGATCTCAGGTACGTTAAGAGATGAAAGACTCAGGTGCTGGAAGATGGCTGTGGAGCATAATACCCATAGCTGTCTTTCTCTTAATATGGGAAATAGTCGCCCGGTTACAGCTGTTACCAGGGCAGGTTTTCTTCCCCCCCTTCTCCACGATAGTAACGGAGTTCTACTATCTCACTGCCAGCGGGGTGCTGGTAAAAGACTTCCTGAGCAGCCTAAGCCGGGTCCTTATCGGTTTTATTACCGGCACGGTCGCAGGCATTCTTACCGGTGTATGTATGGGATGGCGTGACACGATTGACCGTGCCTTGAGCCCACTGGTTAGTCTGGTTTATGCCATACCGGCCCTGGGCTGGCTCCCCTTGCTCATGTTATGGATTGGTATAAATGAGATGTTACCAATTACCATCATCTTCATCTGTGCCTTTTTCCCGGTGCTCTACAATACTGTAACCGGTATCAGGAATGTTGATAAAGGATATATAAGAGTCGCCAGAACCCTGGGAGCTTCAGACATCAAGATATTGACCACTGTGGTCGTGCCGCTGGCTTTACCCAACATCTTCACAGGGCTGAGGCTTGAGGCTGGCATGGCCTGGAGGGTCATTTTAGCCGCAGAGATGGTTGCCATCCCCACAGGAATTGGCGCACTCATGATGAGGGCTGAGAGCCTGCTGCGTATCGACATTATCATCGTCTGTCTGATTGTTCTGTCGGTGATGTGTCTTTCCTTCGAGAGAATATTCGCCTGGCTGGAAGTGAAAATAACCGCCAAGTGGAAATGACATGCCCGATATAGAATTAAGAAATATCTGCAAATACATCTGCAAGGATGTCTGCCTCAAAGTGCAGGACGGTGAGTTCCTGGTGCTGCTTGGGCCAAACGGTAGCGGCAAGACAACTCTGCTTAATGCCATTGCTGGTCTGATCGATTACAGTGGCTCTGTACTTTTCAACAACCTGGCTGTGGATAGTGTCTCTCCCAGCCGTCGTAAGGTGAGTTATCTTTTTCAGGAATTGATGCTTTTCCCACATCTTGATGTGTTTGCCAATATTGCCTATGGCTTGCGTGCTCACCGGTGGGCGGCCGAACAGGTTAGCACACGTGTGGAAGAATTGCTGCGGATGCTGAAAATTGAATACCTCGCAAAGCGATATCCTGCCCGCTTGAGTGGAGGAGAGAAACAGCGAGTTGCCCTGGCAAGAGCACTGGCGGTGTCGCCGGAAGTACTGCTTTTGGATGAGCCGCTTTCCAGTCTGGATGCTCCGAGTGCTAAGTACCTGCGTATTGAGCTTAAGCAAATCCATCGTAAACTTGGAGTCACCACGTTATATGTGACCCATGATCTCCAGGAAGCCGAAGAGATGGCTGACCGTATTGCTGTCATTCAAGATGGCCATTTGGCACAGATTGGGACGCCGGATAGAATTTTCTTCAGCCCAGGCAATGAGAAAGTCGCCGACTTTATCGGAGCGCCGAATATCCTGGAATGTGAGCATTGCCGGAGCGCAGGTCGTGGTGTGATGGAGGTGCTCTGCGGTGGTTTGTCTATCATCGTTCCGCACGATGGGGATCACATTCGTAAAATAGCTATTTCCCCTCAGGATATTTATATTTCCGATATCATACCACCGGGGCCAAGCCTGAACCATTTTTCAGGGACTGTTAGTGACATCGAGATAAGCTCGGGAACTATAAGGTTGCGCATCAAGGTAGGCAGTAACAATCTTCTTGCAGAGATGCCACACCATATATTCGATAACATGAATTTGACAGTTGGGCGGGAAGTCTTGATTATACTGAGGATTCGGAGGATAAAGGTATATGAGTGAAAAGGTGTTCGATTTACTCCGTGAGAAATTTGTTGACATCGTTAAA
>DAOUFT010000091.1:0-7611 GCA_034429855.1 Dehalococcoidia bacterium | reverse complement strand
TTTGCAGCACGATAGACCGGTTTATCCACCATCTTTCCATCGCTCTCACAAACGCCACCGCCCGCCGCTTCAAAGGCAGCGACAATTCTATGCGCCCGCTCGACTTCCGGGGCATCCGGGCTGAATGCAGCGATAATTGTGGGCACGTGGTCCGGATGAATGGCCATTTTCCCCGTATAGCCAAGACTCCGCACTTTTTCACATTCTTCCTGCAGTCCCGAATCATCCTTAATATTTAAATAGGGCGAATCAAAAGAATCGATCCCCACCGTTGCTGCAGCCTGGACTATGCGGGAACGAGCAAAGAGCATAGCTTCCCATGAATAAACAGCTCCCAAATCGGCGGCCATGTCTGCTCCACCGAAACTTAGCGCCTTCAGCCTGTGGCCGGACCGGGCTATTTGAGACGCTTGCTCCAGTCCGATTGCGGTTTCGATAAGGGCCATGAATTGAATATCGCCCTGGATACCTGTAAGGTTCAGAGCAGCTATCTCTATCTCGGCGGGGCTCTCGACTTTGGGCAATAGAATCAGGTCGGGATGCACCTGCGATTCAACCAGCGCTACCAGGTCTTTTAGCCCGGCCTGCGTGCGGATGCTGTTAACACGTATAGCTGTCACAAACCGACGTCCGGAACCGGCTCCGGTATACCCCCTTAAATATTGGATGACGCCACTACGCGCTTCATCCTTTTTGTCCTGGGACACACCATCCTCCAGGTCTATGACAATCCCGTCGGATCCGACCTCCGCAGCTTTGTGAAACCTGGCCGGACTTGTTGCAGGGGTGAAGAGCAGGCAGCGGCACAAGGTTATATCGCAGGTCGACATGAAATCGCTAAACCCACCTGGAACCGAACTTATCGAATTTCCGTCCGGTTAAACCAACCCTAACGCAAATAAGCAAATTAAGGCTATCAAAATATCTGACAAATAGCAATATTCCACACCGAGAAAAATGCCGGACAGGTATCCCGCGCGGCGTAATTCTGAACAGATTTGATAAATCAATATCACGATGTTCTACCGGCAGATGAAATTCTTTATCGACAAAGTCCGGGGTGAGAAGACACTGAAGAACTATATCGACGGCGCTTGGGGCGCCACGCCGGAGGACTCATACCTTACTTTCGCCTGGACACTTGCGTCGTACAAGTCCGCCAGGGACGGTATAAAGATCACTCGCGATAACCTGTTCAAAGAGATAGAGGATTTTCAAACCTGCCAGCCCCACGACTGGTAGTCTTTCCCATGCGGGCCTGTGCGAGACAAGAATAAGTTAAATCTGAATGCCTTAAACACGTCGACATCATGCGTATTGGCTTCTATGAAGATGAGTACTGATGCTTCCTGATTTTACTTGCATAATAAGGAAGTTATAACTATCATTAGGAAGTGGCAAACAATGATCCGCAAGGGGGTTAAGTATATGCGCGGAAAGGCAAAGAAGGCGACATTCAGCCTGCATCCAGAGGTACTTGCAGCTCTGGATGAAGCCGTAGCTAATGGAGCCGCTCCGAGCAAGAATATCCTCGTGGAGCGGGCACTGGAAAAGGAGCTCAAGGAGTTCCGCAGACGGGTGCGACAGGTACAGTGGCGGGAAGGAGCCGGGGATCCCCTGTTGATCAAGGATGTATCGGAGATTGAAGCTGCTTACAAGTCTGCCGACGCCGAGACCGCCCGGAGGATAGGTTAGTGCCTGCTTTTCAATGGACGGTTTATGAGGCTCACCTTGATCCCGTGGCGGGCGCCGAACAGAAAGGCATACGGCCGGTGCTGATAGTCAGCAATGAGGAGTTCAATCAGGCGATGCCCAACGTTACCGTCCTGCCCATGACGTCAACTCAACGTCGATTATACCCATCCGAGATACTTTTACCTGAGGGTAAAGCGGGGCAGCCCCTGGAATCAATAGTAATGGCGCATCAGATAAGAACGATTTCAAAGCGACGGCTGGGAAAGGTGGTGGGTTATCTGGATGACGATCAAATCCGGCATGAAGTACATGCAGCGATTAAGGAACATCTGGATTTGGAATAGACGGCACAGTTCTTGAATTTCCGTCTGAAAGCAGAAGGCTTCTCTATTCGTAGACCTTTTCCTCGGCCGCTTCCTCGCTGCTGAGGTGGATGTCCTCCTCGATATTCCGCTCGTCCGTCGTTTTGGCCAGCAGCTCCTTGTAGAACTCGTGCTGGATGATCAGGTCAATCCCTGATGCGTTATTCGTTAAGAATCCAATGACGCATTTCAGCATCTTTTCGCTTTTTCATTTCTAACGCTCTAATCACTATCATTGTAAGTGGTTCGGAATATGTTTTTAATGGGTATTGTTTTGGCTTCAGAGTTTTGATATGACAGGCTTTTGAGCAAAACCGAAATATACAATGCCCTTATCGTAGCCGCTTGAAGAGGAGTTGAAAGTAACCGGCATCACATGTCGTGGAGGGCCATTCCGGACAGGCCGCGAACTGCCGCTTGAGAGAAAAAAGCTGATTCCAGCGCTGCAACAACTGCTTCAATACTCCGCTGTGTACTCTTCGAGCCTTCGAGAGATAACAAATAGCTGCTTAAAAGCATATTAGCTTTTCCTAATAAGACAATAACTGTTTAGACGGGGGCTTGACTTGGAGTTAACTCCAAGGTGTAGGCTATTGATGGAGGTAAAAAATGACAATAGCAGAAGTAAGTGAACAATTGAACATTTCCGCAGATACATTGCGCTATTATGAAAAAATTGGACTTATACCGCCTGTAAAACGGAATAGAGTAGGTATCAGGGATTATGGAGAAACAGACTTGAATTGGGTCGAGTTCATCAAATATATGCGAGGTGCCGGACTTTCAATTGAAGTGCTGACTGAGTACGTTCGGCTGGCAATGCAGGGAGATAAAACCATCGAGACCAGAAAGAATATCTTGATTGAGCAGAGGAAACAACTTGCGGTCAGGATGGAAGAAATGCAGAAAACGATGGACAAACTCAATTACAAAATAGAACAGTACGAAAATACTTTATTAAAAAAAGAACAAGGATTAATTCCATCTTATCAATAAAGCAGGGAATATAACGTGAATAACTCAAAGGATTGAAGTCAAAGCGTAATCTTCCCGAAAGGCAGTAGAGTTGAAGGTGATCGCTTGATAAGAACAGCCCGGGTTGAAATACCGGTTACTATGGACAATGAGTTCAATTGTCAGATTAAAAATGAGTGGAGGAAGAACGAAAAATGATTAAACGTAAACTGGGTAAAAACTGCCTTGAGGTTTCTGCCATTGGATTAGGCTGTATGGCAATGAGTTGGGGTTATGGTCCGGCGGCAGACAAAAAAGAGATGATAAAGCTGATTCATTCAGCTGTTGAACGCGGGGTTACTTTCTTTGACACTGCGGAAATCTATGGGCCATTTACGAACGAGGAACTGGTAGGCGAGGCGCTTGTTCCCTATCGAGACAAGGTGATCATTGCCACCAAATTTGGATATAACTTCATAAACGGCCAGATGGCTGATCTTAACAGCCGCCCGGAACGCATCAGGGAGGCTGTTGAAGGAATGCTTAAGCGGCTCAGAGTTGAGGTCATTGACCTGCTTTATCAGCATCGTGTTGATCCCAATGTTCCCATAGAGGAGGTAGCCGGCGCTGTAAAAGGGCTGATTGAGGAAGGCAAGGTCAAGCATTGGGGTCTTTCCGAAGCAGGGGTGAAGACAATCCGTCGCGCACACCATACTCACCCGCTGGCTGCCGTTCAGACCGAATATTCGATGTGGTCAAGAAGTCCTGAAAAAGAGTTGCTGCCAGTGCTTGAGGAACTGGGAATCGGTTTTGTCCCGTACAGTCCACTGGGCAGGGGATTCCTCACCGGACGATTTAATAAAAATTCGAAATTCGATAGCTCGGACTTCCGTAATGTTGTTCCACGTTTTAATCCCGAAAATATGGAAGCAAACCAGGTTGTGATCGACTTGATCAAGAGGGTTACGGCAGAGAAAAATGCCACGCCTGCCCAGATTGCGCTGGCATGGTTACTTGCCCAAAAGCCCTGGATTGTCCCTATCCCGGGCACACGAAAGCTGGAGCGCTTAATTGAAAATCTGGGAGCAGCAGATATTAAGCTAACACCCAAAGAATTGCGCGATATAAATTCCGCACTCGATAAGATTAACGTTGCGGGAGGTCGCTATCCTGAAGATCTGGAAAAGATGACAGGTCTGTAAAGAAAAATATTTTGAATGCTTTAACCCCAGCTGACTGCCAATCAAACGCTCTCGCAAGTTAGCTGAAGCCTGGATGTATTTGTTGGGCGTGTATGCCAAATAACAAGAATAGATCGCTGATCATCAGATATTGAAGCGGGGGTACCTACGCCACCTATCAGGCACCCTTTCCTTTTCCGGAACAATATGGGCTAAGCATGCAGGCGAACCTTCGGGTATGAGATCCTCGATGAGCATCCTCACACCCATCATACGTACGCATTGCCGGTCCCACTTGTTAGTGGCCATGCAGACTTTCATATCGTCGCCGTTCACATACCCGACGGGGCACTGAAGGAACCTGAACTTTACACTGTCTTCCTTAACGTCATCCACCTCGATACTGAAATCGAAGATGTCAGTAGCGGTGAAGTACTGGACAGCCGCCGTGTGGACGTCAGTCTTTTCATTATCAAGGCCGAAGATTTTCTGCCTACCGAGCATGCCCACGGTCATGCTCATTGCCATGCGCAGTAGAAACCGGTCGATGGGACCGAGGAACCTGAGCTTGCGTGCGATGTTGCCAATGCGTTTAAAATTGCCGGTCAGCCGGTAATACTCCTCTCCATCATCCGCTGCCGTCTTTCCCCAGTTGAACAGCATGCCGAATGCTCTGATTATGACTGAATCAGCAATACGCACGGCAAATGATCCATGAAGAACAGGTTTGCCCCGGATATACAGCGTCTTAGTAAATATATCGTATTTCTCCTGTATCGAGAGTTTCTTGAGGCCCAGTTTGTCTCCACTGTCTCTGACCGCCATGATCAAACCTCCTGTATAAGATCATTATCTATACCTTGTCAATAGAAAGGCATAGTTACGATACACAACTCTCTTGCGATCGAACTGCAGTATATTTTATTCGTAGACCTTTTCCTCGGCCGCTTCCTCGCTGCTGAGGTGGATGTCCTCCTCGATGTTTCTCTCGTCCGTCGTCTTTGCCAGCAGCTCCTTGTAGAACTCGTGCTGGATGATCAGGTTCTGTATATCGTTGGTGCCCGTCCATATCTGGAGCAGCCTGGCCTCCCTGACCGCCCTTTCGATGGGGAAAACCCTGGTGTAGCCGATACCGCCCAGTATCTGCATCGTCTCGTTGGCGATCTCCCACTGCGACTGGGTTGCGAACTTCTTCAGCTCGGAAACCATGCGCCTTCGGTAGCCGGCCGTGCCGACCTGGTCGTCGACCGTGCGCGCCACCACATAGGCCAGCGCGTTGACAGCGTCAATCTTGGTTATGCACTCGGCAATCCTGAAGCTGACCGCTTCGAAATTCCTGATCGTCAGTCCGAAGGCCTTCCTCTTATTGGCGTAGCGGGCCGCGATCTCCAGCAACGCGCGTGCGCCGTTGATGTAGCCCACCATCCTTTCCGGCACCATCATGTGGTAGAAGACCTCGGAGCCCTTGTTCTCCTTGCCCAGCAGGTTTTCCTCCGGGACCTTAACGTCCCTGAATATGATCCTGGCCGTGCCGGTGCCGCGGCTGCCCATCAGTCCGTATACGTGTTTGACCTCGACGCCCATATCCCTTTCGACGATCAGGACGCTCAACGAGTTGTGTCCACCGCCCGGATTGGTCACGGCATAGACCAGGAAGAAGTCCGCGCCCTCGCCGCCGACTACGAAGCGTTTCTGTCCTTTGAGTATGTAATGCTTGCCTTCCTTGCGGGCCGTGGTGGTCGCCCCGAAGAAGTCCGATCCGCCCCTGGGCTCGGTCAGCGCCTCCCCGGCCCATACTTTGCCTGCTACCAGCGGTTTGAGGTATTTCTGTTTCTGCGCCTCGGTGCCATAGGCATTCAGCGCATCGGATACGAGGCCGACAATGCCGAAAACACAGGCCAGAGGTACTCCCAGTTTGCCCACCTCACCCAGTATGATAAACTCATCTACGTATTTAAGACCCCTTCCCCCGTATTGCTTGGGCGCCCGCAGTGCCAGCAGGTTTCTTCTGCCCGCCTCTTCAATAAATTCCTTGGGGAATTTGATTTTCTCGTCATCCATGTCGAGGATAAGCTGGCGCGGTACCCATTTAACGAAGTCCTGTGCTTCCTTCAGGAGACCCTTCTGCTCTGCGGTCGTAAACACCTCAAACATGACCCCTCCTTTTCAACCTCGTGGCGATGAGACAATTATACACCCGGGCAGTTTGCAGCAACGCCAAAGCACAGCATTTACTTATGTACTATTGTGACGAGAAGCAGGGTATTCTTTTGTGATGTGTAGTAAAATGGCGCCAATTAAACCAGAAAACCAGTGGAAAGGAGAGGTTGATATGCGGATCACAAAGAAGCTACTGGAAGTTAGAGCTAAAAGGCTGGAACCGGATGATGTGAAGCTTCTCAACATAGTCGATATGGCGCTTGGCTTTTCTGCAATGATGCGGCTATTTCAGGAAGGTTCCAAAGAAATAATTTAAACGCAAATAATGGCGCATTTGCCACGGTTTTTCGATGCCGAATCTGGACAAGAGTTCAGGGAAGCGCATCATGCTTTCTGTTCCTGGGGAACCAGCACTATGAAAACTGCAGAAAAGAATCAGAAAGACGGACGCTTGCGCCAGGAATGCCTGAACGAAAGCTGGTTCTTATCTCTGGAAGACGCACGTGAAAAGATAGAATCTTGGCGGAGGCAGTATAATAGTGATAGGCCACACAGCGCACTGGGCAATATGGCCCCATTAGAATATGCATCGGTAACTGGCCGAAATCCTGACTGCAAAACTAGCATAAAGGTTGGTACTAAAACGGGGTGAGGACCAGTGACAAGTTACCCAGCGACATGGAAGTGAATAAAGGGATGCTGTCAATAACCACGAGCTTTGACATATCCATTTTCATATAGATTGACCCACCCGGACATCAAGAATCGTGGCTCGAGAAAACGTAAGGACGAGTAAAGAAAGATTTGGTTGTCTTGTTTTTGCCAATTTATCGTTGTCTATTCGTACGTATTTTGTATTAAAACAGGATTCAATAGCGGTGCGGCATACATCCCCGTGACGTAGCTGTCTGCAAGAAAGGCACTTGTGTTATCACCGATAGAGCACACTATGCCATTCCACACGATCTAAATCGGCCAATTTCAATAGTCGAATTCATTGTTAATCGAGCCGTGATGGGTTAGATACTGGTAGAGACCATCCAAATTTTATGATTATCTGCCCTGACTTAAATATATATGTTCAGATTGTTCACTCAGTTCACCATATTTCTGCAATTCTTACTATGTGGTGGTCTGCACCCCTATGGCTGGACAGAACAGGTTAGGACGGTCTGACGGGTTTCCTCCTTGTTCTGTTGTTCCTGTACCAGCGCTTCGTACCATACAGGTGACCGGTAGCCAAGTGATGAGTGAAGCCG
>DAOUFT010000090.1:0-3898 GCA_034429855.1 Dehalococcoidia bacterium | reverse complement strand
CGCCACAACAGCAGAGTAAATATAAACCGGCTGCAAACCATCCCTGGCGACAGTACACGCAAGCAAATATTTGCAGGGGGTGACAAAATCACTGAACAATTAAGGGGACATTTTCACTGGACAACAACAGCCGCAGGAAGTCTCGGAGCACGCCGCCCCGGTTCAGGTACGACATAAAGTTTACCGCCGAGCGTAAACTGGGATATAATTACTGCGTTATTGTGCCTGTTTTGTATGTTGTAGCCACGCCTATCGGCAACCTTGAGGATATCACGTTGAGAGCCCTGAGGGTGCTGGGCGAGGTTCAATTGATAGCGGCGGAAGATACGCGCACCTCCCGCAAACTGCTTAACAGGTATGATATCAAAACCGGATTGACCAGTTACTATGAGCACAATAAGAAGAGCAAGATGCCCAGCCTGCTGAAGCTGTTGGAGAAGGAAGATATCGCTCTTATCTCGGAAGCGGGCATGCCGGGCATCAGCGATCCGGGCTACGAGCTTATCAGAGGTGCGATCAATAAAGGGTTCAAGGTCGAGGTGTTGCCCGGGCCGTCGGCGGTGACGGCCGCTCTGGCTGCTGCGGGTCTGCCCGCAGAGCAGTTCCTTTACCTGGGTTTCTTACCGCGCAAGAAGGGTGAGAAAAGACGGCTGCTGCAATCGGTCAGCATGGAGCCGCGGACAATGCTATGCTTCGAGTCACCGTACAGGTTGGCGGATTCCCTGTCGGCCATGCTGGAAACGCTGGGAGACCGGCAGGTTGCTGTTTGCAGGGAGATGAGCAAGCTGCACGAGGAGATATTTCGCGGACGGCTGAGTGAGGCGATCAGACATTTTTGCAGGCCGCGCGGTGAGTTCACTATTGTAATACAGGGTACAGGCAATGTTAAAAAGTCCCTGCCTAAAGCAGGGAATAAATCTAGAACGGGAGATTAGTTATGCAGCAACGATTTCGCAGAGGCGCAATATCCATCGGACCGGCCAGGTGCGACGGATGCGACAGCATTATACATCACGGCGATGTTTATTTGGCTATCGACGAAAAGCCTTCGGATAAACTGAAGGAAGAGGTTATATATTTAGATGAGCTGGATTGCTCGGATTGCGGTAAAAGTATCGAGAACGATGATGAGTACCTGCTCGTTATCGATGGAGAAGACGAGAAGTGCTACTGTCCGGTCTGCTATAAGAAAAAAGGCGGTGAGACATTCAGGAAGAAGAATTGCGGCTGTGCGATCGTCTTCCGGAAATCGGCCCAGGAATCGAGAGAACTGCGTTTTTGCAGATCCTGCTGTGAGAAACGAAAAGCCGGCGTGGAAAAGAAGGAGAAGGGGGATAAGGTATTTACCTTTTTCCCGTCTAAAACACTGAAATAATACAATGCGAAAAGGGAGATATACGTTTGCCTGACAATATACTTGTTGCAGTAGCCTGGCCCTACGCCAACGGGCCGCTTCATCTGGGCCATATTGCCGGGGCTTACTTACCCGCCGATATCTTCGCACGCTATCATCGTCTGCGTGGCAACCGTGTGCTGATGATATCCGGGAGCGATGAGCACGGCACACCTATAACCCTGCGCGCCGAACAGGAGGGTATTTCCCCGGCTGAACTGGCCACCAGGTACCACAACGAGTTTCTGGAGAGCTGGCAAAAACTGGGAATCTCATTCGATCTGTTCACCACCACGGATACGGCCAATCATGCAGCGGTTGCACACGAAATTTTCCTCAAGCTGCTGGAGAAGGGATATATTTATAAAGGCTCAATGCCGCAGGCATATTGCCCCAGTTGCAAGCGGTCGTTGCCGGACCGCTACGTGGAAGGCACCTGTCCGCACTGTAATTATGACGCGGCCAGGGGCGACCAGTGCGACAACTGTGGCCACACTCTCAATCCCAGCGACCTGATAAATGTTCGCTGCCGCACCTGTGCTTCAACTCCCAGGTTTGAAAGCTCGGAGCATTTCTTTCTAAAACTGAGCGCTTTCGAAGACCAGCTCAGAAATTGGGTGAGCGACAAGGACTACTGGCGCCAGAACGTGCAAAAATTCACACTGGGATTTCTGGAGGGAGGCCTCAAGGACCGGGCAATCACACGCGATATCGAATGGGGCGTCAGTGTTCCCCAACCCGGCTTTGAGAAAAAAAGAATTTATGTCTGGTTTGAGGCGGTCATCGGGTATCTGTCGGCCAGCCGTGAATGGGCCTCATCGCAACAGGATAAGGACGCCTGGAAGCTTTTCTGGACTGGCCGCAACAGGGCATATTACTTCATAGGCAAGGACAATATCCCTTTCCATACTATCATCTGGCCTGCCATGCTGATGGGCTACGGCGGCCTGAGTCTGCCCTACGATGTCCCGGCCAACGAGTTCCTAACAATAGAGGGTAAGAAGCTATCAACCAGCCGCAACTGGGCTGTATGGGTGCCCGATTTCCTGCAACGTTATGATCCCGACCCGTTGCGTTATTACCTATCGATCAATATGCCGGAGACGGGCGACATGGATTTCTCATGGCACGAGTTCCTGCGCAAGAACAATGACGAACTGGTGGCTACCTATGGCAATCTCGTGCACAGGGTGCTTTCCTTCAACCATCGCAACTTTGGTGGCGCGGTTCCTGAGCCGGGCAATATGGACGAGTCCGGCGATGCGCTTTTGCAGAAAGCGCGCAGCACGCTGGAAGAGGTAGGCGGCCAGCTTGAGCGATGTCATTTCAAGGAGGCGCTTAAAATCGCCATGGCCCTGGCGCAGGATGTCAACCGTTTTCTCGACGACACTGCGCCCTGGAAGACGATCAAACAGGACCGCACAGCTGCCGCGAGATCTGTATACACGGCTATGGCCGCCATATCGGCGTTGAAGACCATGCTTAATCCGTTCCTGCCGTTTACCTCGCAGAAGCTTCACGCGTACCTGGGTTTCGAGGGCGATGTGCGCGATGCCGGCTGGGAACTTCAGATGCCCCAGCCGGGCCGGACGCTGCCGCAACCGCAGGCGCTGTTTACCAAGTTGGAGGACGGCATAGTGGAGGAGGAGATGGCCAGATTGGGGAGCAGTGAAACGGCATGACGCTCGACGAAATATATGGGCCGGTCAAGCCCGGCCTCGATCTGGTGGAATCCAAGCTGCAGGAGATATCCGAAAGTGAGATACCTCTGCTGTCTCAGTTGCTTCAGTACGCCCTGCTGAAGGTGGGGAAAAGGATCAGACCAGCTCTGACGCTGCTGAGCGGCAAGTTTTATGACTACGATCTCGAAACGCTAGTTCCCATGGCTGCGGCCGTAGAGGTGCTGCATATAGGCACACTGGTTCACGATGACATCATCGACAATGCGGACATGCGCCACGGCAAACCCGCCGTTTATCGCACCTGGGGGCAGAACTGCGCTTTACTTCTGGGCGATTACCTGTTTTCCAAGGCGGGCAGCCTGGCCTCCACTACTGAGAATCTGCGGGTCATTCGGCGCTTCAGTGAGACGCTTATGACCATATCCGGGGGCGAGCTTCGTGAGGGCAGCCATGTATTCGATCTGGACGTCGCCAGGGAAAACTACTACAAGTGGATCAGCGATAAGACTGCCTGCCTGTTTATGATGGCGTCCGAGTGCGGCTCGGTATTGAGCGGCTGTCCCGAGGAGCAGGTGCAGGCTCTTAAGGATTATGCACTCAATTTCGGGCTGGCCTTTCAGATCATCGATGACATTCTCGATTTCGTGGGCGATCCGTCGGCACTGGGTAAACCAATCGGCTCAGACCTGAATGTCGGGGCCGCTACATTGCCATCCATACTTTATGCGGAGAAGAATCCGGAGGACAGCATAATATCGGCCATAATCAGAGAGCATCGCAGGGACCTCGTTCCGGCCGCGGTAGAAAAGGTTCGCGCGTCCGG
>DAOUFT010000089.1:0-33822 GCA_034429855.1 Dehalococcoidia bacterium | reverse complement strand
CTATTAAGTCGGTAAAACCCTGCACGTATTTAAATATGGCGCCTACCAGCGCAAACCAGACGAATGAAGCCAGTGACGAACCCACAGCGATCCTTAGAGGTGATTTGGTAATATAGATAAAGCTCGGCACTAGTGCGTAACCTCCACCCAGTCCAACAATACCCGTGAGCAAACCCACCCCACCACCTATACCTGCCTTGGTAGCATTCGATCCGACTATCTTATCACCGGCCACTTCAGGCATCTTGCGCTGGAAGAAACCTTCATAGACCATCCTGGCAGCTGCCCAGATAAAGGCCAGTCCGACGATCAGGTCAACTACTTTACCGTATGGTGAGATATAGTAAAAGACGACCGAGCCGACGATAACCCCCAGAATCCCGGCCGGCACTATGTATTTAACGGATTGCCAGTCGACATTGCCCAGCTTCCAGTGCTGAAAGGCGCCCGATGCGGCTGTAAAAACAACTGCTGCCAGGGTAGTCCCAACAGCCATCGCGGGTGAGAAATTGAACCCGAAGCGTATGGTGGGCATCATCAGGACGCAACCTCCGATGCCAATTAAACCACCCAGCCCACCTGCCAGTATGCCAACTACGAATAGAACGATATATGCAAGTGCGCTCATACAAACCTCCATTTCGTTTAACAGGATATTCACCAATAGATGGCATGATTCATTACAAATTACACAAGATCTTTAGGTTAGGCCGATTTCAACTATTTCATATCTCATTACCTTAGATTGTGCTAAACATATGAAAATATCATGCAAAAATTCAGTACACGATCTTTTGCAGCCTGTCTCCGCCTACTTCAACTGCTCTCAGACTCTTTAAAATACCACTGATTGCGTTAATGATCTCAGGGCAAAACGACATATCCACCGAGTAAACTACCCTGGTACCCTCTCTTCGCCGCTTAAGAATCCCGGCTTCAAACAATCTACACAGATCGTGCGAGGCCCGGGGCTGAGAGATACCCAACGCCTGTGTCACCTCATATATGCAGCACTCCCTCTCCAAAAGCAAATCTAATATGCTGAGCCGTACCTCGCCGGATAGGGCTTTCATTAGATTTATCACCTGCCGCATGGGCAATCCTCTAAATTAAATATAAAACAAAATTCATACGTTTGCAACTATGCACAATCATGCAAACGAAGCAGTTAAAAAATATATAGCCCTCAGCAAACCCTCAACTTATTGGCCATGACCTGTCTCAATTTTTTGCGATCTTTCAATACCACGCTTGTGGAATTATAAGAATCGGCAAGCAGGTCCAGCAATGCGCGGCAGTATCTGTTACCGCTGTCCCTGTCCGCTATGTAAATCATGCATTTTCCGACACGCCAGCGCTTGAGAAAGCCCGCTTCCATCAGCATTCTCAGGTTCCTTGACAACTGAGAGACGGACAGGGGAAAGATTTGCCGCATCTCGCATGCGCAGATATCCCTATCAAGCAATAGCTTGAGCATCCTTATTCGAGTCTCGTCGGCAAGAGCTTTGGATATTTTAACCATTTTACGCATTCTGGAACCGCCCTGATCATTCAATCAGGGTGCATGTTAATCTAAGTATGCTAAACCTGTCAACAGCTAATTTTCCTGTATGTTGTATATTATTATATTCTTTTAGGCATTGTTCTCTGATGCAGTTTCATTGCCACGGTTAGAAAAAGAACGGTGAAAGCCAGTAGTGCTATAAGATCAATTGCAACAGGGAGTTGGCTATGTCCCTGGATGCAATTACGGGCAATGTCGGTAAAATAGGTAAGGGGAGAAATGTAGGCGATAGCCTGACCCCAGGCGGGCAACTGGTCCAAAGGTATGAAAATGCCGCTGATGAAAACCACCGGAAATTTCACCACCGCAGCAATCATATTCACCGTGGCGGGCACGTTCGTTGGTGGGATAGAGAAGACGTTACCCAAAGATGCAAAGCAAAGAGACGCCAGAATAACCGCCAGGCTGAAGGAGGCCACACCTGATATGGTTATTCCCATGAAGAGACCTATTATTATGGGCACCAGTGAGATGCCTATCCCGAAGGCAAATGACGCAAGCATGTCTCCCATTATAATTGTCTCTCCCCTGATGGGACATGACATGAGACGTTCCAGGGTCCTGGATTGTGCCTCCCAGGGTACTACGATCGGTGATATCGAAGTGGCGGTGAAGAAGAGAATCATACCGATAAGGCCGGGTATCATGAAATCAACCGATAGCTGCCTGCCGATGGTGAAGGATAGAAATAGAAAAATTGGGAAGAGGATACCGAAGATTATTACCGGTCCCTTTGAGTAGTAGATGCGGATATCCTTTTGAGCAATAGCCAACGCCCGTTGTATCTGCTGCCATACTGTTGTTATATCAAGCATGTTCAAATTCCTTTTCTGTGAGAGCTACAAAGGCGTCCTCCAGCGAAGGCGCCAGTATATTAAGAGATATTATCTTCAGACCAATTGTATCGGCATATTTGACCAGTGCAACTACCAGATCTCCGGGATCATTGGTATACAGACGGTACTTGTCCCCGATCTTTCGAATAGTGATCACACCCGTGAGCTGCGCCAGGACATTAGCGTCTACAAGGAGGGTGAAGCTGACCTCAACAGAGTGCATGCTGCTGGTAGCCAACCTCAATTTTTCGGGAGCATCTATAGCTACTATTCTCCCCTTGTTGATAATTGCAACCCGGTCGCAGAGCTGGTTTGCCTCATCCATGTCGTGAGTGGTCAGGAATATGGTCTTGCCTGAGTGATTGAGTTTCTGGAGCATTTCTTTTATCAGGCGTGCACTTTGTACATCCAGGCCAGAAGTCGGCTCGTCCAGGAACAGCAACGAAGGATCGCTGACAAGCGCCATGCATAGGATGAGACGCTGCTTCATCCCTTTAGAATAGTTCTTGCTGGGGTCATTTCTACGCTGAAAAAGTCCCATCTCATCGAGAAGGCTTTCACTTCTTTCCTTTGCCTCACTGCCGGTAACGCCGTATAGACGGCATATCAGCATCAGGTTATCCCAGCCTGACAGGTCGGGGTAAGCATTGGACATCTCGGGGACTACACCTACTATTTGTTTAGCCTTCAGGCTGCCGGCAGGATACGCTGAAATAGTGGCATTCCCTTCATCTGCTTTTATAACGCCGGTCAGTATGCGGACGGTGGTCGTCTTGCCTGCGCCGTTGGGCCCGAGGAATCCGAACATCTCTCCTCGGTTTACCCGAAAATTAACATGGTCTACGGCGGTAAGCGTACCGTAGCGCTTAGTAAGGTTGCTTACCTCTATGATGAACTTATTAATTTCTTTGAGCGGTTCCATTACAGTTCTTTCTTGTCTTTCTTAAGCTCAGCAATGCGCTCTTCTATCATCCTGGTTTCCAGGCTCAGGCTATTAAGATATTCTTCAAGTTCGCTCACGGCTTCTTCGCGGGTAAAGAACCGCTTCCGCCCATGGCCGATGGCGCAGCAACAGTCTCCGTGTTGATAGCCTCTGCCCTCAGAACTTCCAAGATCATGCTTTGCGCAACCGCAGTCTGTATCATGACACATCTTGACCACTCCTTTTGGGACATTTTTTTTGACATGACTGTTCTGGAACAGCTTCTTCAATGCTCAATACGGTCAGAATAAGCTCCCGATAGTCTTTTACCATTTCATGGTTAACATAGTAATGAATGTGGTAGCCCCGCCTTTCACCCCTCACCAAGCCAATGGCTTTAAGCACCCGCAAATGCTGCGAAACAGCGGACTGGCTCACCATCAACAGGCCCGCAAGGGCATTCACACAAAGAGCGTGGGCAGGATGCTGCCGGCAGAGCAACTTTAACAGCCTGAGGCGGGTGGGGTCGGCCAGGGCACTGAATAATGCCGCTTGCCTTTCTATTCCTTGCTGCTCGATTTCCATTACTCATTTAGTTTATACTAATATACTAATAGATGCAAAAACGTTGGTATCATTCAGCCGCTTTTGTCTTATCTTGAACTACCCCCTTATAATTAGAGGCAGCGGTAGTTCTACCTCGGCTTACGTAAATATATAGGTAAGATGCTGCTGTTGACCTGAAATGAACCTTAATTTATATGCTTATTTCCAGGTATGCCCAGGAAAAATGAGCGCCGGGTTATGTAGTTGAGCGTGCATAATCATGGCGCACTTGGGACTGCCGCCAAGCTAAAATACGGGATAATCATCACCGCGGTAATACTCGTCCTGGAGGTAACCGGCGGTATTTTATCAAATAGTCTGGCACTGCTGAGCGATGCCGGGCATGTCTTTGCCGATGGCATAGCACTGACTCTTAGCTGGTACGGTGTCAGGCAGGCTGCCCGCCCCTCCAGCAGCCGTATGACCTTCGGTTACCACAGGGTTGGCGTCATCATAGCCATTATTAATGCGGTTAGCATTTTGGCCATAGCCGGCATTATTTTATTCGAAGCCTACCAGCGTTTTTACCAGCAGCCTGAGATCAACAGTGTGATGATGCTGGTGGTAGCCGTGATCGGACTGGCAGCCAATATATTCGTAGCAAGCTGGCTGCACAAGGAACAGGGAGAGAGCTTGAACATAAAGAGCGCTTTCTTGCATGCCATCGGCGATGCCCTGGCCTCGGTTAGCGTGATCGCCGGCGCTATCATCATAATACTTACCAAACTATATTGGGTTGATGCTGCTGTAAGCATACTCATCAGCCTGATCATAGTCTTCGCAGCCTGGGGGATTTTCAGGGAAGGTATGCGTATCTTGCTGGAGGCGGTGCCCAGCGATATCAATGTTAAAGAAGTACTTAAAGCGATGAAAAGCATCGCGGTAATTAAGGATGTACATGACATGCATGTCTGGAGCATTTCATCCAATTTACACGCCATGAGCTGTCATGTGCTTATGGACGATTGCTCAATCAGTCAGGCCGCAAGCGTGCAGCGGCAGATCGAGGAAATGCTGCGAGAGAAGTTCGGTATAGGCCATACCACCGTGCAGATTGAGTGCACGCCGTGCAGCAACGATGATCTGTTCTGCAAGATGACCGAAGGCGATAAGAATCATGACCAATCATAAAGCTAAGTAAAGCCTGTAAAACAGATCTATCATATCGTTGCGATCCGCTTAATTTGAACTCGTTCTGGTTTTATCCAAAACATGACCGAACAACTGGTAAAAGACGACAGCGGTTAGCATCTGAAAGGCGAACCCCACCGCCACGGGCAACATCTCCAGCCCCTTGAAGCTTATAGCGGCTATGCCTATAGCGATGGGCAGGTTCTTCATGCCGGATGAGTAGGTGATGGCTATATTTTTTCCCCTGGGAAAGACCCTGGTACTCACAGCATAGGCTACCACAAACAATATCGGAAAGATCAAAACGGTTGATACTACCAGAGGCGCTATCAATTCCAGGTTCTTCATGACGAAAGATATGCTGGTGTCAACCGCCATGAACATCAGCAGAACAGCTATGGTTGCAGAGATAGCCGGCATCAGCGGCAGGTACTTATTAATATCAATCTTTCTTTCCAATATCTCCCTTATACCTATGCCCAGCAACAAAGGCAGCAGTACACTGTAGATCAGTTGCCACAGCAGTTCCCAGATATTGATGCTCACGTAAGCCCCGGCAAACAGCAGCATCAGCGGCGGTATCAGCAGCGGGGCGAGCAGCATGGTAGCAGCATTGATCACGATCGCCAGGGGGACATCCCCCTTGAGCAATCCTACCCAAACCAATGCCATACCCGCACAGGGCACTACACCGATGAGTATCAGGCCGGTTGCCAGGTCGTGATGCTGGTTAAGGAAAATGACCGCCAACAGCCAGCATAAAAAGGGCGCGAAAATGAAGTTCAGGCCCAATCCAAAGGAGAACCCCTTCCAATCACGCATCGCCGCTATACTGAGGCTCTTAAAGGTAATAGTAAAGCCCATGGCCCCGATCATGACGACTATCAACGGGATATTGAACTGCCTGATGAAAAGCCCGGGTGCGGGAGTCATCAGTCCCACAACCACGCTTGCCACAAGTGTGGCAATGATCAGGTAAGTATAGTTATTGCGCACGAATGCTGCGTATGCCTGGATAAATCTCATACCAGTAAATCCCAGATCATTTTGACTGCAATCAAATACAGTATGATACCGATAGCCAGTTTGACCTGGCCGGCATTTAATTTCTTTCTCATCAAATAAGCGCCCAGGATGGCTCCGGACACCGAACCGACGACACATAGAGACAAAAGCCAGATATCCATATTACCTATGCTGACATGCCCCAGGAACCCGGCAAGAGAAGAAAATATTACTATAAAAGCCGTGGTGGCAGCGGCCTTCTTGGGATTGAATCCCAGCCAGACCAGGACCGGCACAATGATGTTTCCCCCACCCACACCCAGCAGTCCCCCCAGATAACCAGCCAATGATCCGACGCCCACGCCGTAACCGACCGACTTTTTAGTGCTGTATTCAATCGGCCTTTCTTTGGCCCTGTAGAACAGCATCATCGAACCGGCAAAAACCAGGAATCCCACAAACAACCATTTCAAAAGGCTTTCCGGTAACTGCTCAGCGGTTCTCGCCCCCAGCGGCGAGAGTATTGTGGCAGCAATCACAATCGGAATTGCCGCCTTGAAGACAATCAGCTTCTCCCTGGCATAGCTTATTGAGGCAAAGATCATGGCAACTGCATTTAAAAGAAGTGCAGTCGACATGGCTGTGAGCAGCGGGATACCCAGGGCCAAAAAGACGGGGATCAGGATGAAGGCAGCTCCCACGCCTGCTATGGTTAAAACCGTGGTAAACGCGAAGGTTATCAGCGCTGCGACAATATACAATACGTCCATTTAACTAATAACCACCGCCATTATCCATGTAGAATTCGAGAGGCCGGGCAAGCATGCTTACACAGTCAGTCACTACCTGTTGAAATCAAGAATAAGTTGCTTCTACCCACGTTAGATCGTTGGCACATTTATTCCGGAAACCGTGTGATATTTTGCCTCGGGACGCCACGCATAGCATTTGACTTTAATCCTGGACATCTCACGCCTAGTAATGCGAGCAGGGAATACATACAAGGTTACCGTCCATTTGACGCAAGTACCTCTCAAACACGTACTCACCGCAGATGCTGCATTTGGCTTTAATAAACGACCCTTTTACAGGCGCAAATTTATAGTCGCGTATCCAATGGATCTTAAAGACCTTGCTATCCGGTTGGGCATACATCCAGTCTATAGCCTCCTTAGTGACCTTGGCAGGTATTTGGGAAGGCTCAACCTTTTTCTTTCTGTAGGCAAAGAACTCCAACTTACCGAACTCATCTTGAAACTCATTGCTGACATACAAGCGGATTGCACCCTTCTCAAGATATGAGGGGTGATAAAATACGGCAGCCAGCTTGCCCCAGAAAGTTTTCTCCATCAATGATTTGCCGTAGGTGGCGCCGGTTGCTATCTGGATGCCGTCCATCAGGCAGGTCTGAGGATGCCCGACACCCAACTCCGGTACGACGAAAAATCCGTGGTCTTTTTCATGCTCCGCCCCCAGTTCCTTCATAGCCAGCTTGCCCATGCGGTATCCCAGCGGCATAAATGGACAGCGATGCCCGTGAAACTCCCATGCCCATTCAGGTATCATACTCATTATCAATTCCTCCTTTTTGTATTTTAAATCGTCTGTGACTATTCTTTCATAATGTTGCTAATAATTAGCTCTTTAGCTTTCTTTACTTCATCCTCTGAAATATATTCCATGACGCCTTTGATCTCTTTGCCGATATCCTCGCTCAACCCCTTCTTTTTCATGCCGATATCCCGCGTAAGCACGATGCTGATGGGTTTGAATCCGGCCTGCTCCACTATCTTGCGGCTGCATTCAAAGGGGCAGCCATCTACAGTAATAACCTTTTTAGCCGCACTGGTTTTGCCTAAAACCGGCTTCACACTGGTCGGTAATCCGCCCAGGCACATAATAGCTACCTTCTCCAGTCCCAGTTCTTTAACCGCTTCCAGACAGGCCAATCCGCTGGTTATCCCCGTATTGGACGCCCCACCAAAACAGGTAAACAGGGCATTTTCATGAGTATTGACACCGGCTTGCCATTGTTGTTCTGCAGACATTAAACACCTCCTTCATATGTGATTAACAGTCTTCGGCGAGAGCCATTACATATAATAATTACGGCAGATTACCCGATGCAGATAGAAGCGGTGCTATTGTATTTCTAAATCCTTCTAGGTCGCTGAATTTGGGATCAACCATGCGGACGATGCCTGCGCCGTCGATAATGAAAACGGCCGGGACACCGCTGATACCGTAGCTATAGCCAACAGCACCGTCTGAATCAAGCAGAACGGTAAAGCTCACCCTCTCACTTTCAAGGAAGCTCCTGACAGCCGCTTCCCGCCCCGGGCCGTGCACTGTGACCAGGGCGAACTTATCAGAGGATTCCTTATCGTTGATTTCCTGTAAAAGTGGTAATCTGGTACGGCAGATCGGGCAGGTCATGTTCCAGAAAACCAGTATAACGGTTTTTCCAGCGTATCGACTGAGCGAAATACGATCGCCGGCGATAGATGGCAGGTTGAAAAGCGGCGCTCGCTGACCGACGCGGCCGCCGCTTTTCAACGTGAATGCGCCGGTATAAACCGTGGAAAGCTGATGCCCGGAGGCATCAGTCGCTCTGATAGAAAAACTGTAATCCTTGTCCGCCGTCAGCGGCTCCATCTTCATATAATGAAAGGTGTCCAGTTGCTCATCTGTGAAAGTTATCTCATCCATCGTATCCATCTGCACCACCTTCACTTCAGCGATAGTGGGACGGTCGGTTTCCCAGATGTAGCTGACGGAATTCTCCGTCATGCCGCTTATGATGACATCGAATATGGCCGGGGGTGTCTCGGTAGTTGAAAACTCGTACCTTGGCGTGATCCTCTTGCCGCCCTGGCGATCGCTGAAGAGCATCTGGAAGTAATAGGTGGTAGCCGGCGCCAGATTATCAAGTTCGATGCGATGAATACTGTCCGCATGGTCCTCCGACCACGTGCCTGTTATACTGCCGCGCCGGTCATAGACCAGTAAATCGATGATTTCGGGCTCTGCTGTTGTAAAATTAACTGTTGCGCTCTCGTGTGTTATATCGGTCACCGTCACGTTATCGGTCAAGGCCAGGACTGCTTCCGTCCCAATTGATTCCGTTGCGGCAGGAGGCATCAAGTTAAAGATAGCCAGCAGGGATAAGATAACGCCCACTATACCAAGTAGCAAACCTGCACAAGCCCAGGGATGATAGCGCACCGAAGCTGCCGCCCTGCTGATGAAAGCAACAAGCCCCGTCCTGAACTCCCCGAAAATAGAGGTTTGCAGTGGGCGAGTTGAATCCATCATACCTGCACTCCGCGGGAACAACAGGGAAACGGGTCGCCTGCTGTAGAAGAAGCCACCGGGGCGTATAAAGATCACCAGCAGCGACAGCACGACCATTAAAATATCGATGATCAGCGACTGGGCGGGGGACAGATGGCCGAATATCTCCTCCCACAGCCCGAAACAGCCCGCGCAGGTTTCATAGCCGCCCGCTGTCAGTGCCCAGATATTGGTAGCCATGAATACCAGCATTAACGGTAAGCTGATAAGAGCGGCCATGGCCGGAACCAGACCGATAAGCAGGCACAGGCCAAGGATAAGCTCGGCTATGGGAAACAGGTAGGGCACCAGGATATTGTAGATAAAGAAAATAACAGGCGGAACAAGTAGGGCTTCAGGCAAGAGGTCGTTGATGAAGGCCATCACCTGAGAGGACGTCTCGATATCGCCGAAAAGCTTGCCGGTCCCCGAAGCAATTAAAATCAAACCAAGCAGAATGGCGGATGCGATGCTGACTGCGCCAAGAATCCTTCTATGCATATGCTCTGTCCTCCTGCAAGAGGATCAGTTCCTTGGGCAGCAGAACACATCAAAGTCGACCTGTCCCTCCGCCCTGCTGCCGTTTTCTCCCGTGACGGACACCGTTACCGGATAGTGTTTAACGGTGGGCGGCGCAATGAAAAAAGCCACCGCACATGTGCCGGAATCCAGGCCTTCGCCTTTTAAAATGCCCCCGCCTGATGACCAGGTATACTGCAGGTCCTTACCCATGGAGCTGTCAGGTAAACAGACTATTTTGGTCTTGGTACCTATTTTCACAGTGCGTTTCACTGTAAAAGGCTCTCCGGATGTGGCTGACAGAGCCAGCGTTACAACAGGCGTTGTGGTGCCGTCTGCATTGGTCAGCACACGCATACTGAAGGACCTGTTGTCCGACCCACCCCTGCCGTCGGTTACACAGATCACGAGTTCATAATCGCCCATTGTATCCGGAGCGACGAAAACAACATCCGCGCCGCTGCCGCTGAACTGACCGCCCTCGGCTGCCCAGGTATAGGTCAAAGGATCACCGTCGGGATCGTAGGCGATACAACTGATCAGGTGATCCTGCATCGCCATGGTATCATGAGCATAAATGACATCCGTAATTACAGGAGGCGCATTTACCTCGGCAGGTTCAACCGGGACAGGCGAACATGCAGCGCAAACACATATCAGTACCAGCGCATAAATCAGTTGTACGCTCAACGCACTCCCATTTTATTTAATTGAATCAAGATATCTTCTTTGCTTATGTAGCCGATATGCCGGGAGACTTCATTGCCATTCGCATCGAAAAACACCTGAGTGGGAATCGATTTAATGCCGTACCTGGTAACAAGTTTCTCCTGAGCGGGGTCATATACTTCCACGATCAATACGTTCACCCTGTCTCCATACTCCACGGCCATCTCTTCCAGTATCGGTTTCATCGCTTTGCAGGGTATGCATATTTTCCAGCCGAAATCGGCCAGCGTGGGCTTGCCATTGACCAGCGATTTTTCAAGGGATATCTTCGACAGGTCGCTATCTACCTGGTTATCCTCTTTTTGCGAGACCTTGATAACGATGGACCTGTTTGCTGTTCCACCTTTATTGTCTTTTACAAGTACTGTAATGGTGTAATCCCCGGTATTTTCCGGGGCGGTCCAGTTAACCTTGTCACCCTCCCCTTTCAAATATCCGGCCTGGGCCAACCACTCGTAGCTGAGCGGATCGCCGTCCCTGTCACTGGCTTTGCAGCTTATCTCTATGGCGGATTGTGCATCAACGCCCTGAACATATGCAACATCTTCAATAACGGGAGCGCTATTCACTGGCGTGTTGCTGACCTGTGGCGTAGCGGGAGCAGCCTGCGAACATGAAATGAAAGTCACAGCAATCAGTGCAACAACAATGATATATTTAGTCATTAATCAACTCCTTAAGCGATATTATTGTCTGTATCTGATCTTTGGTCAGATAACCTTCATGACGTGTTATTTCTCTACCGTTCCCATCGAAAAATATCTGGGTTGGTATAGCCCGGATGGAATGCCGCCTTGAGAGATCTTCATGGTCATATATCTCAACAATAACGACATTGAGCCTGCCCTTGTACTCCGCAGCAACTTCTTCCAGTATCGTTTTCATCGCTTTACAGGGTATGCAGGTACGCCAGCCGAATTCAGCCAGGGTCGGTTTGCCGTTGCCCAGAACACTGTCAATCGAAATTTTAGTGAGGTCGGAGGGGAGAGGGGCTTCAGCAGGCGCCGAGCAGGAGAACATACCGGGCAATAGAGCCAGCCCGACAAGTGCTGTCAGCAAAAACCTAGTACGCCGGTTTAAATATCTAATTGCCACAGCAAAATACCTCGAAAGTCACTTCGCCTTTAGCTTCATTATTCTGATTATCTTTTACGAGAACAGAGACAGTGCATAAACCGGGTACACCCGGGGCCGTCCATCCCACCCTGGAGGCCTTACCTTCATTGAGGCCTTCAGCCTTCAGTTTTCCACCTTTTGCCGACCAATTGTAAATCAGGTTATCAGCAACAGCGTTATCGACCACGCAGATGATTTCGGTGGTGAAATACGAGCGTATCCTGCTCTTAACCACTACTGGTTCTGTGGGCTGCCCGAGCTTAAGTTTTAAAATGACCTTCGTCGTCGCAGTATTGTCGGCATTTGTCAATACCCGGATATTTATTGTTTCACTGGTTTCGCCGCCCCTGGAATCTCTAACAGTCAGCTTTATGGGATATGTCCCGAGTTCCTCAGGAGGCATCCACGAAACTCTATTGCCGGAACCATAAATTACGCCTTTTTCTACCGTCCAGATATAGGTAAGCGTGTCTCCATCGCTATCGTCCGCAATACAGAGTAGGTCGGTTTTCTCACCGTTAAATATATCCTTGGCATATTCGATATTCACAATAACCGGCTCGGTATTTGCCGGGGTGACTGTGGATGTGGGTTCGACAGTGCTGCACGCCCAGGCAAGCACGAGATATAGAATAGTGATTGTCAGTAATACTTTTTTCATTTTGTGTTCTATCCTGTTGATGGCTGAAAAATGGGCAGAACCTGTACTATGCTGTAAATGCCCACCAGAATAAAGGCAATGGCCACAAAAATGCGCACCACTTTTTCAGCTTTAGATATTTTTTCGATCCAGCCTGCAGTGCCTGCAACACCAAGAGACAACAAAACACCAAAAATAATAACCGGCAACCCTGTGCCGATGGCAAACATGGCAGGCAGCACAATACCCTCGGCGGTCTTAAGTGCCATCGGTATCATTACCATGAAAAAGAGAACCGCGCTGTAGGGGCAAAAAGCCAGTGCAAAAATCACTCCCAGAGGAAAGCCGCCTACCATACCCCAGTCTGCCACTTTACTACCCATGTCGGCCAGCCTGTTGCCTCCCGACCCAAAAGATATCCTGTCAACAAAGAGTAACAAAATTCCCACGACGATAAGGAATGGTCCCAGCACCCAGGTTCCGAACTCCTGCACGAAATTGGAGATGGCGGGAGTGCTGATGCCGATAGCAATAATGAGTACACCGATGGCTGTATAGGTGAACATGCGTCCGAGGGTGTAAAGTGTTGCTGTTATTACCGCGTACTTGCGGTCGGTTATTTTCCTGCTGATATAAGCAAGCGCTGCTATATTGGTGGCCAGAGTACACGGTCCTATAGCCGCCATCAGACCCAGCACCAAAGCTGAAATGAGCGGTATATTCACACTTTTGGCTATGCCTGCTAAATCCATGTTATGGTTGTCCCTTTAAAGCATTATTTACGTATGCCTTGACCGTTTGTTTAAACATCGGCTCGTCATACAGGTATTCCCAGATGCCATCCACACTGTATATCTGTTCCGACTCTCCATGTATAATGTTTATCCAAAGAGAAAAAGGCGCAGGATCGTATTTTTTAACCATGCCGGCGTTCTGCGCCTGGTCCGACGCCAGATAATGGAAGACCAGTTTGCCGGATTCCATCTCTCCGGCAAAATCGGCGGATATGGTGCTCTTTACATTCTCACCCGCATGTGCCAGACATTCACAGGGTGGAGGTATACTCTTATAAAAGTAGACCACCTCGACCCTGTCGGGAGGCCCAGCAAGGTTCTGCCCTGCCGCGGTCGGGTTGCCGGGCTTCACCGGCTGAGTGTCGCCGGGAGTGGTTGATTGACCGCAACCCGTGATAAGTACAGTTGATAACAACAAGGCCGTTAGAAAAAGTGCCGATTTGTGGCAGGAAATGCGCATATTCAGGTAACCTCCGTAATCTCCATCAAGCGACGCTTGATAGTAAAATTCATTGTTTTAATGTATAACATACTTTTATGAATTTTTAATGAACGCATATATCAATAAACGGCCCGCAATCACATTTGTTGCAGAGCACCATTTACCTGTTTACACACCATGTCGAAATCGGCAACACTGTATTCGAATTTGCCCGAAGTCTTCCTAATCCCACAGTCTGTAACGCAAATCCAGGCAGCCACCTGTACTCGAGCATGCTCCAGTGTCTTTTTCGCGCAGGCTACGGCACAGCCGTCCAAAGCGATTACTCTGTCCGCATTCAATGCGCCGTCTACATATTTTTGCGTATGCGACCCGATCCCGGCCAGACAGGACATTACGACATGCCCTTCCGAAGCAAGTTTAACCGCCACTGCATTGGTGATCTGACCGCAGTTCGATGCGCCTGCACACGCGAATATCATGGGTCTATTAGAACCTTCCGGCATGTGTTGCCCTCATATTGGATTATTTTGCCTTTTCCTCTGCATCGAGCGCATTCATAATATAACGCTCAACCTCAGCTTTGGACGGCACCTTGCCGCTCATGACGACCTTGCCGTTGATCACCAGACCGGGCGTCATTAGTATGGGATATTTCATTATCTCCTTCATGTCTTTAATTTCCTCGACTTTTATGTCAAGTTTTAGTGAGGTTACTACGTCCTTCACAGTCTTTTCCAGGCTCTGGCACTTGGCACAGCCCGGGCCCAGCACTTTAATTTCCATGGATTTTTCCTCCCGATTATTGAACGATCAGTCCGAATATATAGCCCGTGATAGTCGCCATAATAGTGACCAGTGCTATATAGGTCAACGTCTTCTTCCAGCCCATGATCTTGCCCAGCGCCAGCATGCTGGGCAAGGAAAGGGCGGGGCCCGCCAGCAGCAATGCCAGCGCAGGCCCTTTGCCCATGCCCATATCAAGGAAAGCCTTGACGATAGGCACCTCGGTCAGGGTGGCAAAGTACATCAGGGCGCCAAAAAGGGACGCAACGAAGTTGCCAAGTATGGTATTGCCGCCGACCAACCCGGCTACTGCCTCCGGAGGTATGATCGCCTTGAGGATGCCGGCAATGAAAACGCCGACCAACAGCCAGGGCACAATTAAAATTAGAAAACGCCAGGTCTCCTTCATCCAGAGTTTGAATTCATCGAGCGTAAACCAGCGCCACATCACAATAACCAGCGCCACAACCAGTACAGCTAGTATTATCCACTGCGCGGAGGAGGCCGCCAGCAGTATGCCCACCAGTATGGCAAAGAATATTATCTCCTGCCACCAGGGTTTTCCCTTCTCTGCGTCGGCTAGTGTATCGAAACGCCCATCGTTCCTGGCCTTCTCCTCTTTTCGGAAGATATACGCCATTATGAGGCCTATGATGACCGAGAAAAAAACAGCGCCGACCACGCGCGCCAGACCGATATCCCAGCCCAACAGCCTGGCCGAGTAGGTGATGGCCAGGATATTGATGGCCGGACCCGAATAAAGGAAGGCGATGGCGGGGCCGAGGCCTGCGCCTGCTACGTAAATCCCGCTGAAGAGCGGCAATACCGTACACGAGCAGACGGCCAGAATGGTTCCCGATACCGCCCCAACCCCATAGGCGACCCATTTATTGGCATTAGGCCCAAAGTATCTCAGTACGGACGCCTGGGATACGAAAACCGATATGGCGCCGGCGATGAAAAGGGCCGGGATCAGGCAGGTGAGAACGTGCAGGGACAGGTAATCGAGCAGCGTATCCCAGCCCGATTGCAGTAACATCAAAATAAAGTCCATTAATTGCCTTTCCTTTTACGACCGTGAGCTGCTATCAACAAGGATTGAGTCACAGAGTAATTCAATACTCAAGCAGTCACCGACCGATCGAAAAATTTACGTTTGAAATATAGCGATACATTTACCAGGCTGATCAGAACCGGCACTTCAACCAGGGGACCGATTACGGCAGCGAACGCCTGCCCGGATCCGATGCCGAAGACGGCCACCGCCACGGCAATGGCCAGCTCGAAGTTATTGCTGGCAGCCGTGAAAGCGATTGTGGCCGTTTTCTGGTAGCTGGCGCCTATCTTCTTGCCCATATAGAAGGATACGAGGAACATAACAATAAAATAGACCAGCAGCGGCAGGGCGATGCGCAGCACATCCAGCGGCAATTGAATAATGATCTGCCCCTTTAACGAAAACATCACGACGATGGTAAAAAGCAATGCAGCCAGTGTGATGGGGCTGATAGCGGGAATAAACCTGGTGTCATACCATTCACGGCCTTTGGCTTTGAGCAGCACAAACCGCGTCAGCATCCCGGCGAAAAAGGGGATGCCCAGGTAGATCAAAACGCTCTGCGCTATTTCCCAGATAGTTATACTAACGGATGATCCCTCAAGCCCGAACCAGCCGGGCATAACGGTGATGAAAACATATGCATAGACCGAATAGAACAGTATCTGAAAAATGGAGTTAAAGGCCACAAGCCCGGCGGCATATTCGTTATCCCCGCCGCACAGCTCGTTCCACACAATCACCATGGCGATGCAGCGCGCCAGTCCTATCATTATCAGACCCACCATGTAATCAGGGTAAGCGGGCAGGAAAACGATAGCCAGCACGAACATCAGGACGGGCCCTATCAACCAGTTCTGCACCAGCGACAGTCCCAGTATCTTCCAGTCCCGGAAAACCAGCGGCAGATCCTCATACTTGACCTTGGCCAGCGGCGGGTACATCATCAATATCAGCCCTATTGCGATGGGAATGGAAGTGGTGCCCACCTGGAAGATGGATATGACTTCCGACACCCCGGGCAGAAAATAGCCCAGGCCGACTCCAATCGCCATTGCCAGGAAAATCCAAAGTGTAAGGAAACGGTCAAGTACGGATAACTGCGGCCTGCTTTGCTGTTCAGTACACGACATCGGATTCTCCTTGTTCATATAGCTCGCTTACCTTTCATACTTTGGTGGCACAGCTGGGTAATAAGCGCTTTGCCCTCGCCAGCTTGCGCAGGTCCTCCGCTGACTGCTGATCGTCTTCCAGCCCCGTGCGCACCGCCCTGACCAGCTCCTCCATATAAACCGCCATGCTCTCCCAATCGATCGAATACAGTGCGAACAACCCCTGCCGGCGCATTTTGAGCAGTCCGGCATTGTACAGCAAGCTCAAATGATGCGAGGCGCGCGGCTGAGAAATATCCAGCACCTGCATAATTTCGCACACGCAACATTCACGCTCAAACAACATGTTCAGCATGCGCAGCCTGGTCTCGTCCGACAGCGACTTCAAAATCCTGACTAAATTCCGCATTTATCTCACCGTAATCTTTTATAACTATATAATGATATTGTTATATAGTTTATATAATGGTAATGGTGGCAGTATTCCTTGTCAAGTCCGGGCGGGATGGGACTATGCGATTTACTCTCGATTTCCGTTGTTGAAGCCGCTCAAATTGACAGCTCTAATTCGCGTCGCTAAACTTCAAGGTAGGGTATAGGTGTTTGATTTGAATCTCTGTTCAGACTTTTATTGAAATCAGGGGGTATGGGGCAATATGGGACAGCCTGACTCCAGGGCCAAGCATGTTTGCATATTGATTGCCCTTTTCTCTGCCTGCACCCTTATCTACTATTTCGGCGAACTGGTCAACTATTTCGGCTGGAACGCTCTGCACTGGGAAGTCTGGTACACCGTCCATGATCCCCACAGAATCCTTTTTCTGGTCCCCATTTTATACTGCACGTATTATTTTGGCCTTGTCGGGGCGCTGATATCAAATGTAGTCGCGCTGCTGGTCTTCCTGCCGCGCGCTCTTTTCATCTCGCCCTACCCTGACCCCGTTCTGCGCATGATCATCTTCGTAGTAACTTCAACTATACTGTGCACTATACTATCGGTGATTTTTCTGTACAGGAAAAAACAGCGGAAGTCACCCGACCACACTGCATTGGATACAGACAAGTATTCCTATACACCTTTAACACTCCTGCTGATATTCGTTTTTCTCTCAGTCGGCATCCTTATCGCAGGGCACTTCTTCTACAGTAGCTACGAACATAATTACAGATTGCAGATCGAGCACCAGCTAGCATCCATTGCCGATCTTAAAGCCAATGAGCTGATTCAGTGGCGCAAAGAGCGCATCGGTGATGCCAACCTGCTTTTCAGAAATCCGGTCTTCTCCGACACAGTTCAGAATTACCTGGAACGCCCCGCTGAAGCCGCTGCGAAAGAACAGCTTCGATCTTGGCTGTATCGCTACCTGCAGTACGGACAGTACGAGAAACTCGTATTGCTTGATACTGACGGCAAGGTGCAGCTCAGTGTTCCTGAAACCTCCGAGCCTATTCCCCAGCATATACCCGTAGATGCCTACGACGCCCTTCATTCAGGCAAGTTGACCGTCTCAGACCTTCATCTGCATGGTGACTTATCACAACCAAGCATGGTGATACTCGTCCCAGTCTTTCATGCCACGAATGACAGTATTCCTCTGGGAGTGGTTGCTCTGATAATCAACCCCTACCGCTACCTTTACCCGCTCATCAGTGATTGGCCCACGGATAGCCGGACCGCTGAGACACTCGTCGTCAGACGCGACGGCGACAGCGTTTTATTTCTCAACGACCTGAAATATGAGAAGAATGCTGCCCTTAGATTACGTATACCTTTGGCTCAAACAGAGGTGCCGTCCGTAAGGGCAGTCCTGGGCGAGGAGGGGACGGTCGAAGGAATAGACTATCGCGGTAAAAGAGTGATCGCAAATATTCGCTCTATTCCCGATTCTCCCTGGTTTATGATCGCGCGTATAGACACATCTGAGGTGTATGAGCCCCTTACACAGATACTGTGGCTGGTCATCGCTTTAGTCGGAGTTCTGCTGCTCGGCGCCGGAGTCGGCGTGGGACTGGTCTGGCGACTGCAGAATATACGCGTTTACCAGGAAAAGGCCGAAATGACGGAGGCCCTCAATATCAGTGAGGAAAAGCACAGGCTGATCATCGACCACAGCTTGGATATGATATTTACTCTGGATTCCGCAGGCACATTCCTTTTCGTATCTCCCGCTTCAGAAAGGATCATGGGTTTCAAACCATCTGAGATGCAGGGGCAGACTTTCCGCTCTTTCGTCCACCCGGACGACGTGCCCATGGTCGAGCAGGAGTTAAATAGCTTCATCGAGACTGGACGTTTCACCCCTGGACTTGAATATCGTGTCAAGCACGCCTCCGGCGGCTGGCGCTGGCATACCACCAGCGGCAGCAGGGTGCTGGATGATCGCGGCTCTTTCCGATATTTCGTCGGCATTGCGCATGATATCACTGAGAGAAGAGACATCACGGAGTCACTCAAAGCGTTAAGCCTGCGTTACAGTGCCCTGCTGGCCGCCATACCCGATATCATCGCCGAGGTGGATGAGAACAAAGTATATACCTGGGGCAACCCTGCCGCCATCGACTTCTTCGGCGAGGATATGATCGGAAAAGAGGCTGCTTATTACTTCGAAGGGGAACAGGATACCTACGACATAGTCGATGATCTCTTTAAGGGCGATGAAAATGTGATCTATGTCGAAAGCCTGCAGAGACGCAGGGATGGAGAAAAGAGGCTGCTGGCCTGGTGGTGCAGAGTAATCAAGGATAACAATGGAAAAGTAAAAGGCGCGATATCATCAGCGCGAGATATCACGGACAGCAGACAGGCGGAAAAAAGAATCAGGGAAAGCGAGACGCTTTACAGGACCCTGGTCGAGACTTCACCCGACGCCATCGGACTCATGGCAATGGACGGGTCGATCATCATGGTCAACAGGCGGGCCATGGAGGTTTTCGGATTTGCACCAACCGATGATCTTAAAGGTAGAAACATCATGGACTTCGTGTCGCCTGAAAACTACAATGACGTGCTCGCCAATCTGGATAAACTGAAGGAGGCTAAAGTCCTCAGAAACTGGGAAATCATCAGCTACAAAAAAGACGGTCAACCGTTTTACCTGGATATCAGCTCCACCATGCTGATGGATGAAAAAGGTGATCCCGAATCGATCCTGACGGTATTCAAGGACATCACCGAGCGCAAGAAGATGGAGAAGGCTCTGCGCGATGAAGCGCTCAGACGGCGCATACTGGTAGATCAGTCGAGAGACGGGATCGTTATTCTCGACCAGAACGGCAGGGTTTATGAATCGAATATACAATTTGCCGCTATGCTGGGATATTCCGCCGAAGAGATGCGGAATCTCTCTGTATTTGATTGGGAATATCAATTCCCGCCGGAAAAAACGCTTGAGATGATCCGCACCGTGGATGAGGCAGGAGATCACTTCGAAACCAGGCACCGCCGTAAGGACGGCACTACTTACGATGTCGAAATCAGCACCAACGCCGCCACCATTGAAGGTCAAAAACTTATCTTCTGCGTGTGCAGGGATATCACCGAACGCAAGTTGGCTGATGAAAAGCTGCGGCAAAGTTATGACTCCCTTAAGAAAACGCTGAACGACGCTATCAACGCCATGGTCAAAATCGTGGAAACGAGAGATCCCTACACAGCGGGACACCAGCAAAATGTGGCCGAGCTGGCGACGGCCATAGCCAGGGAGATGAAGCTGGATGAAGACAGGATAGACCGGCTCAGGACGGCGGCAGTCATACATGACATTGGCAAAATGTATATACCCTCGGATATACTCAGCAAGCCGGGGAAGCTCTCGGAAATAGAATACAACCTTATCAAGACGCACCCAAAATATGGGTATGACATAGTAAAGGACATGGATTTCCATTGCTCCGTTGCGCAGGCCATACTCCAGCATCATGAGCGAATGGACGGGTCGGGCTACCCCGGCGGTCTTAAGGGCGACGAGATAATTCTTGAATCAAGAATACTGGTGGTTGCTGATGTCGTCGAAGCTATGGCCGCCGACCGTCCCTATCGCCCTGCGCAGGGTTTGGAAAAAGCACTGGAAGAGATCAAAATGAACAGCGGTAAATTGTACGACCCCGCTGTGGTCGATGCCTGCATAGAGGTCTTCAACAGCGGCAGATTTAAATTTGCACACGTATAATTGATCACCCTGTGAATCATGGCTGTCGGATCTGGTAAGTCTAAAAAAGCTGAAAGCGCTGCCGCAGGCGCCGGACGGTTACCCCGCGGTGCCGGTTCCGCCGGTTCGTTTAAAATGCCGGCTGCCTCTCTCGAATATTCTGAAAATTTCATGAACAGCCTGATAGAGCAAAGCCCGCATGCCATGTGGATATCTGACAGTTCCGGAACATTGATCAAGACCAACCAGGCCCTGCGCGACATGCTCAATGTTACCGATGAGGAACTGGTGGGAAAATACAACGTATTGCAGGACAATATCGTTGAGGAACAGGGATATATGTCCCTTGTCCGCGACGTCTTTGAAAAAAATTCGGTAGCAAAGTTCAAATTGAGGTACGACTCTTCTCGACTTAAAACTGTACAATTGCAAAAATCAGCTTTTGTAATACTGGAAGTAACCATATTTCCCATAACCGATAGCAACGGCAAAATCACCAATGCTGTTATTCAGCATGTGGATATTACGGAGCGCACGCTTGCTGAAGAGGCATTGAAAGCCAGCGAGGCGCAGTACCGCCTGCTGTCGGAGCATATCATAGACACCGTATGGCTGATGGACATGAATTTGAAAGTCGTCTACCACAGCCCTTCCGTTGAAAAGCTTCGCGGTTTCACAGCGCAGGAGATAAAGGAGATGCCGCTGGAGCGTCACGTCACGCCGGATTCGCTCAAACTGGTGTCCGAAGTGATTTTGAACGAGCTGCCCAAAGTTCAGGCCGATCCCGATTATAATCCCGTTCTGACTATGGAGCTTGAGTACACGCGCAAGAACGGCGGCACTGTATGGACGGAAAACAAGTTCAGCGTATTGCGTGATGAGAACAGGAATCCGGTCGGCATACTGGGTGAGGCCAGGGATATCACCGAGCGCAGGCGGACGATGGCGGCCCTGAAAGAGAGCGAGGAGTTGTACCGTTCCCTGTTTGAAAACATGCTAAATGGCTTTGCCTATTGCAGAATGCTCTATGAGCAAGGCCGGCCGCGCGACTTCATTTATCTGGTGGTAAACAAGGCCTTTGAGAAGCAGACAGGTATGACTGATGTTACAGGTAAAAAAGTAACCGATGTCATACCCGGTATATATGAAGCCGATCCTCAAATATTCGAGATCTACGGCAGGGTGGCGCTGACGGGTGTACCCGAGAGTTTTGAATACTTCGTCCAGTCCCTGCAGATGTGGTTCTCAGTATCGGTCTTCAGCCCGAAAAGAGAATACTTCGTGGCCGTCTTCGACGTCATCACCGAGCGCAAGCTGTCCGAGGAGAGCCTGCTGAAAAGCTATCAGTCGCTTAAGAAAACACTTAACGATGCTATCAACACAATGGTTAAAATCGTGGAAATGAGGGATCCGTACACAGCCGGCCACCAGCAGAAGGTGGCGGATCTGGCAACGGCCATAGCGCAGGAATTAAAGCTGGAAAACGACAGGGTCGACCAGATCAGGATGGCGGCTGTCATACACGATATCGGTAAAATGTATATACCCAGCGATATACTCAGCAAACCAGGCAGACTTACAGCTATTGAATATGATCTGATCAAAACGCACCGGCGCTATGGATATGACATCGTTAACGGCATGGATCTACCGACAGTCGTAGCGCAGGCCATCCTGCAGCACCACGAGAGGCTGGATGGTTCGGGCTACCCGGGAAAATTGAAGGCTGATGAGATCATCCCCGAAGCCAGGATACTGGCGGTGGCGGACGTGGTCGAAGCTATGGCCTCACACCGCCCCTACCGTTCGGCCATGGGTATTGACAAAGCAGTTGAAGAGATATCCGCCAACAGGGGAATTCTGTATGATCCCACCGTGGTCGATGCCTGCCTGAGGCTTGTTAAAAACGGCAGATTTGCATTTATATCGGTATAAAGCCCGTATTACGCTTTATTCTGATATACTGAATCCAGCCGGAATGCTTCCGTTGTTAAAGCATGTAATATGATAAAAGTCCATGTGATTTCTCATACTCACTGGGACCGAGAATGGTATAGAACCTATCAACAGTTCCGATTCAACCTGGTGCGTATGGTCGACAGGCTGCTGCATATTCTCCGCTCCGAGAGGGATTATAAATTTTTCATGCTGGATGGCCAGACCATACTGCTGCATGATTATCTGTCCGTTCGTCCTGAACGGGAACACGAGTTGAAGGATCACATCGAAAGCGGGCGTTTACTGGTGGGACCATGGTTCTGCATGCCCGATGAATTTCTGGTCAGTCCCGAAGCACTAATACGCAACCTGCTGCTGGGGAAAAAAACTGCGGCGAGTTTCGGGTGGTGCATGGATACAGGTTATCTGCCGGACTCTTTCGGACATATCGGTCAGATGCCTCAGTTGCTGGCCGGTTTCGGCTTCAACAGCGCCGTCGCCTGGCGCGGTATCGGAAACCAACCCTGTCAGCTATGGTGGCAGGGATCGGACGGCACAAGGATCCTGCTGGCTCACCTGAGAGAAAGCTACAGCAACGCCGTCAAAATACCGTCCTTCGACGACGCAGCTACACTGGCGGAGACCAGGTCCGCCCTGGACAAGCTCGTCCCTCATGCCGGGGGCGCCCCCATACTGCTCATGCAAGGAACGGACCACATGGAGCCTCGGCCCGAAATAACCCCGGCGCTGGCTTTTCTGAACAAAGCTATGACAGGATACAGGTTTGAACAATCCACGCTTCCCCGCTACCTTACAGATTTATTTGCATGGTTGAGTAACGCAGGGGCGATTATCCCAACGATCAAAGGCGAGTTGCGCGACTGCAGCAGGCAGCCCGTACTGCCCGGCACCCTCTCATCCCGCATCTGGATCAAGCAGATTAACCACCGCTGCCAGCTCGCGCTGGAGAAATGGGCTGAACCTTTCAGCGCTTTTGCCCGCCTACTGAATACCCACCCGACCGATGATCGTAATTCGATATCATCACAGCTGCCGGACGGCTTTATCCCGCTGGCCTGGCGTATACTGCTGGAAAACCATGCACACGACTCGATCTGCGGCTGCTCTATCGATCAGGTGCATCGTGAGATGAAAACCCGCTTCGACCAGGTCGGTCAGCTGGCCGAGGCCGTCACGCAGCGGGCGCTGTCCGATATAACATCGTCGATAACCACAGACTGTTGTAATGCGGATAAACCTGCCTTATTCTCGGTCACTGTTTTCAATCCGCTCTCGGTAAATAACGCCGGGACGGTGACCCTCCCCCTGATTCAGAGTCATTGCGACGGTGACGTCGCAATAATCGATGCAAGCGGTGATATCATCCCACATCAGCTGGTCAGCAGGGGCGAAGAGGTCGAATTATTGAACGCCACTCTGGACTGGCAGGGTCTTGCCGCACTGTGGGAAACGGCAGCTCAGGGATCGAGCCATGGCATCGAGATACATAACATCCGCATTAAGCGCGAAGGAGATGACCTGTATCTGGATATTATCGTGGACAATAGCGGCCAGCCGGCCCTGAAAGCATGGCAGGATGAGCTGAACAGATGCCTTAGCGACAAGTCGATCAGGCAATTCCACGTCAGGGCAGCATTGGTACGCCCTTCCCTGATATCTTTTATGGCAAAGTGTGTGCCGCCACTGGGCTATAAAACCTACTGGATAATGGAATCTTCACCATCTTCACCATCTTCACCATCTTCACCATCTTCTTCAGCATCGTCTGCCGGCCGCATAGACAGCGTATCCATCGAGAACGAGTTCCTGAGTGTGTCTTTCGATGCGAACAATAATACATTCAATCTGACCGATAAGCGGACGGGGCAGCTTTATCCAGGTCTCAATTACTTCAGCGACGGCGGAGACCGGGGCGACCTCTATAATTACTGTCCCCCCGCTGCTGATGAAGTCGTGGATTCCAGGCATTGCGCAAAGAGGACCGGACTCACTGTCGATAAAGGCCCCGTCACCCGTTCCATCACACTGAAATTGGAGATGTCCGTCCCTGAAGCCCTTTCCCCTGACCGAAAAAAAAGGTCGTCTGCAGTAGCGCCGCTTGAGATCACTACCAGGGCCATCCTCGCCTCCGGTATCGCCAGGTTTGATTTCACCACCGCTGTATCCAACATTTGCTGCGACCACCGGCTAAGGGTACACTTCCCGGCGCCTTTTGGATGCAAGGAGGCTATCTATGACGGCCACTTCGAGGTTGTCCGGAGACCGGTGGGTGCCCCGGCTTATGACGATAGCTGGTTCGAGAAGCCAACGGCTCAGCATCCCCAACGCGACTTTGCGGACATATCGGATGGGAAAACAGGGCTTATGATCGCCAACCGCGGATTGCCGGAGGCGGAAATACTAGAGACAGGCTCAACCTCCGAGATAGCTCTGACTTTGCTGCGCTGCGTGGGTTGGCTGTCGCTGGACGACCTGGATACCCGCAAGGATCATGCAGGCCCTCCCTGGCTGACCGTGCCTGAAGCACAGATGCGCGGAGCCCATGATTTTGAATATTCAATCATCCCGCACGCCAAAGACTGGCTGAATTCTTTCCAACAGGCCTATTCCTTTGTTGCCCCCTTGCGTGCTGTCGTGGATATACCGCATCCCGGCAAATTACAGGGCACCACTTCATTTCTGACAGTTGTTCCCGAGACGTTTGTCATCACTGCTGTCAAAACGCCCGAAGATGGTCACGGGCTTGTCGTGCGAGGATTCAATATCCTTGACCGGACAATCGATGTATGCATCAAGCCGAACCTGCCCTTCCAAGCCGTGCGGAGGTGCAGACTGGACGAATCGTCCGGAGATGAGCTTCCAATTGAGCAGGATGGAATCATAAATTTCCCGGCATGCGCCCATGAAATAGTCAGCCTTCTCTTAGAAATGCCGCGTTAAACCACCGCTAAAACCGACCTCCAATTGATTTATCCTGTTCGACTGAGTCGATTTTGCTTGACAATAAATAATTACCTGTGATAGTTTACTACAATCTCAACCGTATCTGTACGGAACCCGCCCTACGATCCGAATGCTTTGTTTCTGGGGGTATCTGTCATATGAAAAGCAACAGTATCAAGAAAGGTATCGAGAGGGCGCCCCACAGAGCGCTGCTCAGGGCTGTGGGCGTGCACAGCACCGATTTCGATAAGCCATTAATTGGCGTCGTCAACAGCTTCAATGAGATTATCCCGGGACACACACACCTAAATTCCATCGCCGCCGCGGTCAAGACCGGCATCATCAGCGCGGGAGGAGTGCCTTTCGAGTTCAATACCATCGGTATCTGCGACGGCATTGCCATGAACCACCCGGGAATGAAATTCAGCCTGCCCAGCAGGGAGCTGATCACAGACTCTGTTGAGGTAATGGCTGAGGCACACCAGTTCGACGCACTGGTCTTCATACCTAATTGCGACAAGATTATACCCGGCATGCTTATGGCGGCCGTCCGTCTGAATGTGCCTTCGATATTCATAAGCGGAGGCCCCATGCTGGCCGGCAAGCTGCACAAGGACGGAACCTGCCGGACAGTAGACCTGATCTCTGTGTTCACAGCAGTGGGCGGCGCCGCCAAAGGCGATATCAGCCAGGTTGAGCTCGAGGAGATTGAGATCGCAGCCTGTCCCGGATGCGGCAGCTGCTCCGGCATGTTTACGGCCAATACGATGAACTGCCTCACCGAGGCGCTCGGAATGGCATTGCCGGGCAACGGCACCATCCCGGCCGTCGATTCCCGCCGGCTTCATCTTGCCAGGCAGGCGGGAAAACAGATTGTGGCTATATTGAAAAAAAACCTTCGCCCGCGGGACATCATCAACAGGGCATCCATCAGTAACGCCTTCGCAGTGGATATGGCGCTGGGAGGTAGCACCAACTCCGTATTGCATTGCATGGCGATCGCCCACGAGGCGGGCATCAAGTTCAACTTATCCCATATAAATGAACTGAGTGACCGGGTACCCCATCTATGCAAGATCAGCCCGGCCAGCGACGTGCATATCGAAGACCTCGACCTGGCGGGCGGAATACCTGCTGTGATGCATGAGATATCCAGTCTACTGGACGGCGACTGTAAAACTGTTACGCTCAAACCAATCTGCAGTTACTACAGAGATGCCAGGGTAAGAAACCGCGAAGTGATCAGACCTTTTTCCAAACCGTTTTCTAAAACCGGAGGAATTGCCATCCTGTTCGGGAACCTGGCGCCGGGAGGCGCCGTGGTTAAAAGCGGCGCCGTCGATCCCAATATGATGGTACATAAGGGCCCGGCGCGCGTTTTTGAAAATGAGGAGGATGCGACAAAGGGTATCATGGCCGGAAAGATCAAAGCCGGCGACGTAGTGGTGATAAGGTACGAGGGCCCCCGCGGCGGCCCTGGCATGCGCGAGATGCTCACGCCGACTTCATTAATCACAGGCATGGGATTGGACAGCAAAGTTGCATTGATTACCGACGGCCGTTTTTCAGGCGGCACACGGGGCGCAGCCATCGGTCACGTTGTGCCCGAAGCTGCCAACCACGGCCCCATCGCCGCGCTGAGAAACGGTGATATAATCAGTATAGATATACCTGCCCGCAAGCTGGAGGTCAGGCTCGGCGCTGCCGAAATCAAGAAGAGGTTGAGCGCGCTGCGCCCCTTTAAAAGCGGTATCAAGAGCGGATACCTCAAACGGTATATAGAAAACGTCGGACCAGCCAGCGAAGGAGCGGTATTCGAGAATTAGGAGTAATCGGCATAGATGATTAAGACCGGTGCAGAGATATTATGTGAGTGTCTGATCAAAGAGGGAGTCGACGTCATCTTCGGTTTCCCCGGAGGTGTGCTGCTTCCTCTCTACGATACCATACCTCGGTATCCTCAGCTGCGACACATACTGGTCAGACACGAACAGGGCGCAGCCCATGCAGCCGATGCCTATGCCCGCGTTACAGGCAAGCTGGGAGTCTGCCTGGCTACCTCCGGTCCCGGCGCAACCAACCTTGTTACAGGTATAGCCAACGCATATCTCGACTCAGTGCCGGTGCTGGCCATCACCGGTCAGGTCCCGACCCACTTTATCGGCAAGGATGCCTTCCAGGAGATAGATATCACCGGCATCACCGTGCCCATAACCAAGTACAATCAACTCGTTCTGAATATCAACGACCTGGCTAAAGCGGTGCGCGAAGCCGCTTACGTCGCCCAGACAGGCAGGCCGGGACCCGTGCTGCTGGATATCCCCAGAGACGTATTACAGAGCCGCATGGAGTTCACCTATCCCGAGAAAATAGACCTGCCCGGCTTCAAGCCCAAGCTGTTCGGTCACCCGGCCCAGGTTAAAAAAGCCTCAGATCTCATCAATTCTGCGGAGCGTCCGGTGATCATCGCCGGCCACGGCATCAACATAGCGAAGGCCTTTCCCGAGCTCAAGGAGCTGGCCGAAAACGCCCAGATCCCGGTCGTCACGACTTTCCTGGGCATCGGCTGCTTCCCCGAATCGCATGTGCTCAGCTACGGCTGGCTGGGCATGCATGGCATGGGCTATGCCAACAAAGCCGTGCATAACGCCGACCTGCTGATAGCAGTGGGCATGAGATTCGATGACCGGGCTACGGGAGGCGTCAGCACCTTCGCGCCGCACGCACGCGTGATTCACATCGACATTGACGCTGCGGAGATCGGTAAAAATATCGCGGTGGACGTGCCGATCGTGGGCGACCTTAAGAATGTGCTGCAGGTGCTCAATAAACAGATTGAAAGGCGGGACCACATCGGCTGGCTTACACAGCTTGATGAATGGCGCTCGCAGCACCCGGCCATGGAGATACGTCATCACGAGGACATACTGCCGCAGTATATTATCAGGCAGATTCACGAGGCCACTAAGGGCGACACTATAATAGTCACAGGTGTGGGACAGGCGCAGATGTGGGCGGCGCAATATTTTTACTACGATAAGCCCAACAGCTTCGTCTCATCGGGCGGCTTGGGCACGATGGGGTTCGAGCTGCCCGGCGCCGTAGGAGCCAAGGTTGGATGCCCGCATGAAACGGTCTGGTGTATTGCAGGCGACGGCGGCTTTCAGATGACGGTGCAGGAGCTGGCCACCATGGTGCAGGAAGACCTGGACATCAATATCGCCGTTTTCAATAACGGCTGGCTGGGCATGGTCAGGCAATGGCAGGAGCTCATCTACAATAAGAGGTATTTCGGTACCCAGCTGTATAACCCGGATTTCGTCAAAATAGCCGAGGCTTACGGAATCAAGGGCCTTAAGGTCAGCAAGAAGATAGATGTCAGGCCGGCTATTCATAAGGCCATGGAGCACAAAGGTCCGTTCCTCATCGAGTTCATTGTCGAACCGGAAGAGAACGTATATCCCTTTGTCCCGCCGGGCAAAACCATCGTCGAGTTCCTGGAGATGCCCAATCCGGCGGCAAGCATTAAGAAGTAAAATCCAGATTAAATCTGCGGAGATTTACTAATTGGATACTAAACATATACTGGTTGCACTCGTACAGGACCGCCCCGGCGTCCTCAACCGTATTGCCAGCATGCTGCGCAGGCGCAATTTCAACATTGAGAGTATAGCGGTTGGGCATATCGAGCAGCCCGGACTCTCGCGCATGACCATCGTGGTTGAGGGGGACGACGCCAATATCGAACAGGTCAGGAAGCAACTCGACCGCGTGATAGAGGTCATACGCATCGCAGATATCACCGAAGATAACCCCGTAGCTCGAGAGATGGCAATGATTAAAGTCAAGGCAACGCCTTCCACCCGCAGCGAGATCATCCAAATTGTGGATATCTTCCGTGCCAATATCGTTGATGTCTCGCCTGACTCGTTGATACTGGTGGTTACCGGCACCTCTGACAAGGTCGACACCCTGATCGAGCTTCTGCGCGGCTTCGGCATCAGGGAGATGTCGCGCACAGGCACTATTGCCCTGCCGCGCGGGGGCGCCGGCCCTCTGACCATCGAGGAGCACAGGCCTCTCAGACGCGTCGTGGAACAACCCCCGGCCGAGGAGGAAAACCTGCCGGACTGGTAGGTGTAAAAATATCAAATCCATTTTTTTCATCAGGAGGTAACATGGCCAAGATTTATTATGAGAAAGATGCGGACCTGGCCTTACTCAAGAATAAGGTTATCGGCATTATCGGGTACGGTAGCCAGGGGCATGCCCATGCGCAGAACCTGCGCGACAGCGGGCTTAAGGTCATCGTGGCTGAGGCTAAGGGGACAGAAGGGCACCGGGCCGCTAAAAAGGCGGGCTTCGATGTTTTCGATGCGGCGGAGGTCGCCCATAAAGCCGACGTGGTTATGATGCTGGTTCCCGATCAGCTTCAAGCTAAAGTTTACAAAGAATCCATCGGCGATCAGATGGCCAAGGGCAAAACCCTCATGTTCGCACATGGTTTCAACATTCATTACGGCCAGATCGTCCCTCCGGATTATATCGACGTCTCCATGATCGCTCCCAAGTGTCCCGGTCATATGGTCAGGCAGCTCTACACCGAAAAATCCGGCCCGCCGGCCATCATAGCAGTATATCAGGATGCTTCAGGCAAAGCCAAACAGCAGGCGCTGGCCTATGCCAGAGGGATCGGATGCGCCAAGGCCGGCGTTATCGAGACCACTTTCGCCGAGGAGACCGAGACGGACCTCTTCGGCGAGCAGGCTGTTCTGTGCGGCGGCGTGACCGCCTTGATCAAGGCCGGATTCGAAACTCTGGTGGAGGCAGGCTATCAGCCTGAGATCGCCTACTTCGAGTGCCTTCATGAGCTGAAACTGATTGTGGATCTCATACACCGGGGCGGCATGAGCTTCATGCGCTACTCCGTAAGCGATACGGCCGAGTACGGAGATTACACCCGCGGCCCTCAGATTATTAACGATTCTGTCAAAGCCGAGATGCAGGAGATACTGGAAGAAGTCCAGAACGGCAGCTTTGCACGCGAATGGATCCTGGAGAACCAGGCCAACCGCCCTGTCTATAATGCGCTAAAGCGGAAGGAGTCCGAGCATCAGATCGAGGTGGTGGGTAAGAAGCTGCGCGCCATGATGCCCTGGCTGAAGTAGCGTATCCGGTTCTAACCGCAACAGCATTATATGAGGGAATTTCGATGAAAGGTGAACGTGTCCTTATTTTCGATACCACCCTTAGGGACGGCGAGCAGGCTGCGGGGACCAGCCTCAATGCCGGAGAGAAGCTGGAGATCGCGCGCCAGCTGGAGAAACTGGGTGTTGATATCATAGAAGCCGGTTTTCCCATCACCTCCCCGGGTGACTTTGAGGCCGTGCGACTGATCGCGCGCGAGATCGACAATGCAACCGTGTGCGCCCTCAGCCACGCCAATGAAGAGGCCATCGACCGTGCCTGGGAGGCGGTCAAACCGGCTAAAAAGAAACGCATTCATATCTTCCTTTCCACGTCCAGCATGCATCTGGCTTATCAGCTCAAAAAAAGCCAGGACGACGTGCTCAAGCTGGCGGCAAGCATGGTCGCTCACGGCAGGGGATACCTCGACGATATTGAATTTACACCGATGGACTCCACCCGCACTGATCCCAAATTCCTTTATGAAATACTTGAGGCTGTCATCAAATCGGGCGCTACCACAGTGAATATAGCCGATACCGTAGGGTATGCCACACCGGGAGAATTCGGCAAACTGATCGAAGGGATTATTAAAAACGTGCCCAATATCTCACAGGCTTTAATCAGTGTTCACTGCCACAATGACCTGGGCATGGGCGTGGCCAACAGTCTGGAGGCCGTCCGCAAGGGCGCCAGACAGGTTGAATGCACGGTTAACGGCATTGGAGAAAGGGCAGGCAATGCGGCAATGGAAGAGCTGGTGATGGCGCTTAAGCCGCGTAACGATCTATTCCATCTATCCACCAATATAGATACCACACAGATATACAAGACCAGCCGCATGGTAAGTGAGCTTACCGGGTTCGTTGTGCCACAGAACAAGGCCATAGTTGGCGCCAACGCCTTCCGCCACCAGTCCGGCATCCACCAGGACGGTATCATCAAGAAGGCCGGCACATATGAGATTATAGATCCGCGTGCGGTAGGAGTTCCCTCCAGCGCGCTGGTGCTCGGCAAGCTGAGCGGGAGACATGCCTTTAGGGAACGGCTGCTGGAGCTGGGGTACTCACTTGATGACACGGCCCTCACGCGCGCCTTCAAAGCGTTCAAGGAGCTGGCCGATAAGAAAAAAGAGGTCACAGACCGGGATATACAGGCGCTGATAGGCGAGGAGCTTCGCACGGCAAGTGAGGTCTATCACCTGGAACATGTCGGGGTGAGCTGCGGCAACCACAGTATGCCCACGGCTACAGTCCGCTTGATCGGACCCAATAGGGAAGTATTGGCCGATGCAGCCCTCGGAACCGGCCCCGTTGACGCAGTTTACAAGGCCATCAACCGCATCGTGCGTGTGCCCAATACGCTGACGGAGTTTACCGTATCGTCTGTGACCGAGGGTATAGACGCCTTGGGCGAGGTGCTGATCCGTATTGAGAGCGAGGGCGCCACCTACACCGGCCGAGGTTCGGATACCGATATCATCGTGGCCAGCGCCAAGGCATATATGAATGCGCTCAACCGCCTGCTGGTGCAAAAGAAGGCTCCCCACGAGGAGGAAGAAAGAGATGAGCCCTGAGCTCGAGGCCGGACTGCGTTTGTTGCTGGCAGCTGTGCTGGGCGGGTGCATCGGATTTCAACGCGAAAAAGCCGGAAAGCCGGCAGGACTGCGCACGCATATGCTGATCTGCATGGGCTCCGCGCTCTTTTCCGTAGTCTCTATATTCGGGTTCGCCGGGAACGTAGATCCGGCTAGGGTAGCTGCGGGAGTGGTCACGGGTATCGGCTTTATCGGCGCGGGGGTTATTTTCCGCGGCATGCGCGGTGATAAGGTCATGGGCATCACCACCGCAGCCAGTATCTGGGTTACAGCCGCCATCGGTATCACTGCAGGGGTAGGCCTCTATATTATCGCTGTAGCTACAGCTCTGGTCACAGTTCTGGTCCTGATGATACCCAGGGCCAAAGGATGATCTCGGAGATATGCAGGAGCGTTGCTTTAGCTGCGCCTGCGCATGAGGGACAATGAAATGACGTTAGCGGAGAAGATACTGGCCGCACACTGCGGCAAAGACAAGGTCAGCGCCGGGGATTTCATCAGCGCAAGATGCGACCTGGTGCTTTCCAACGATATTACCGCGCCCATCGCCATCAGGGAGTTCGAACGGCTGGGTTTCCCTCATGTTTTTGACCCCAACAAGATCGTAATGGTGCCGGACCATTTCTGCCCCAATAAAGATATACAATCCGCCACACAGGCAGGCATGATGCGCGAGTTTGCCTGGAAATACCGGCTGGTATACTTCGAGGTGGGTGAAATGGGCATCGAGCACGTCATACTGCCGGAGAAAGGCCTGGCGCTGCCGGGACAGGTGATCGTAGGGGCCGATTCCCACACATGCACCTACGGCGCGCTGGGCGCGTTCGCCACAGGTATGGGATCGACCGATATCGCCGTGGCCATGGCCACCGGCGAGATCTGGATGAAGGTGCCGCAAACAATCAAATTCGTTTATCACGGCAGACCGGGTAAATGGACCGGCGGCAAGGACCTTATACTTTACACCATCGGAGACATCGGTGTGGACGGCGCACTCTACGCCGCCATGGAGTTCCACGGCGAGGCCATCGACCATCTTGGCATGGACGGCCGCTTTACCATGTCCAATATGGCCATCGAAGCGGGTGGCAAAGCCGGCCTCTTTCAGGTGGACGGCACGACCTTGCGCTATCTCAAAGGACGCACCGGAAATAAATACAGCGTATATGCCTCCGACGCCGATGCCGGGTATGCGCGCGTAGTCGAATACGACGCATCCGGAATAGAGCCGCAGGTGGCTTTCCCTCACCTTCCTTCAAATACGCGTCCGATCAGCCGCGTGGGCAATGTTGCCATAGATCAGGCGGTTATCGGGAGCTGCACCAACGGTAGGCTGGATGATCTGCGCCTGGCTGCACGCGTGCTTAAAGGCAGGAAGATCGACCGTCATGTACGA
>DAOUFT010000088.1:0-15263 GCA_034429855.1 Dehalococcoidia bacterium | reverse complement strand
CGCCACCCCCCCTGCCACCAACCTGGTATTTCTGTTTGATCTCCATAGTGATGGCTTACCTCCTTGCCCGGATATGCCACAACTCTAATGCTAAAGACCGCCGCTGACAATACCAAGCGGGGATTATATTTGGTAATCACCCCGATTGAGTTGGCTGAAGGTCTGCGTATAGCTTGACACAGCATTTATCTGACTAATACCATAGTAGTAGATATTCCTCCTGGGATCAGGTTTGTAAAATACCTGGAGATGCGGTGATAAAACTTGTAGTAGCGGATACCATGGATGTTGTCTGCAAGGGGCTTGCCAGGCTGCTGGAATCCGAATCGACTATCCAGGTGGTGGGGGCATGCAGGACCGGCTTTGAATTGATCAAACTGGCGCAGCGCGAAAAGCCGGATGTTATACTGCTGGACTCCGAAATAAGAGCCTGCCCCTACACCGAGGCCATACCGCTGATACACCGCGACCTGCCTGAAGCAAAAATACTCATATTCGGCTGGCCCAAGGAAGAGCGTGACCTGAGTGCAATCATCCAACATGAGGCTTCCGGGTATGTTACCAGGGACATATCATTCGACAACCTTTTAAAAACGATCAATCTGATCGCCGACGGCGAGCTTGTGCTGTCCCCCCAAATGGCCAACAGCGTGCTGAACACCTTCGACGGCCTGCAGAAGAAAATCCACGTCCGCGTTCCACTGCTGACCAACCGGGAAAGGGAGGTGCTCTCACTGGTCGGTAAGGGATTCGTCAACAAGGATATCGCTTCAACGCTCTCCATTTCAGAGAACACTGTAAAAGTCCACATGCGCAATGTCATGAAAAAGGTCTGCCTGCATACACGGGGCGAGGCCGCTGCCTGGTTGATAGCCCACTATTAGCGCTACCTTACCTTTTAATATCCGGCTGGCATTCATATCACCTGTGTCACCGTCTCCTGACATCACACTCATAACCCCTTGCAGCATGAAAAATACCACGGCCTAAGTATTGTCAATTAAAAGGCAAAATTATAGATTAGAGTCGACAGTCCGATTACCGCAGATTATTAGCGAGGAGGATAGAACTATATGTCACCCGCACGAAGAGCATTACAATCCGTTACCGTACACCAGCCCCACAAGGCCTATCCCGGCTTCACCCTGTTCAGCCCCATGACGCAGGTGCCGGGCAGCACCTGGCTGATCGATATGCAGGGCCGTTTCGTCCATCGCTGGAAGCTGCCGGGATGGGTCAGGCTGCATGCCGACCTGCTTCCCAACGGCCATATCCTGTGCGCGCTGGAGGACGTGGGGGCGCCGCCTTCGTCCATACCCACGGTGGCCAAGCGTGTAGTCGAGCTGGACTGGGACGGCAACCTGGTCTGGGAATACGCGGACGAGACCATGGACGCCCATGACCGCAAACGCAGCAGGAACGGCAATACGCTGATCATGAAATACTCACCGATCCCAGAAGAAATCGCTGCCAAGGTACAGGGCGGTGTGCCCCCTGCCGAGATCCTGGGCATGGACCTGCCCCTGCACGGCAATGTAATACAGGAGATCACCCCGCAGGGCAAAATAGCCTGGGAATGGCTGGGTTACGAGCATTTCGATTTTGAACTCGACCGCTTCGCGCCGCTGCAGATGAGACTGGCCTGGGTGGGACTCAATTCACTGGAGGAGCTTCCCAACGGCGACATCATGCTCTGCTCTTTCGGCTGCGATAACCTCTTTATCATCGACAGGAGTTCCGGCGATATCAAGTGGCGCTGGGGCAAGGGCTTCCTCTCCATGCCGCACAACCCCACGCTGCTCGACAACGGCAATATACTCGTGCTGAATAATAACAGGTATAACGTGGACTACTTCCCGCCGGACGGCAGCCGGGTGATTGAAGTCAACCCCAAGACCAATGAAATCGAGTGGGAATACCGGGAAGAGAACCCGGTAGATTTCAATACTACTTATATCGGAGGATGCGAGCGGCTCCCCAACGGCAACACTCTGATATGCGAGGGCGGCATGGGCCGCTTTCTCGAGGTCAACGCCGTGGGCGAAATAGTCTGGGAGTACATTGTGCCCTTCTATAATCACAGGGACACCCTCTCTCCTTACGGCCTGAGCAACTGCACGTTCCGCTGCCACCGCTACGATCCCGACTACCCGGGACTGCAGGGCAGGAAATTAGATTCGGACAAGCTGGACATGTGGAACAGGCTGTATGGACCGGAGGCGTTCAATCCCTATCTGCGACCGATCGGCGGCTACACGGCTGAGACACTGGTGAAGAACAAGGCCTCCAGCGAGATCGCCACCGACCAGTCGGCGGCCACCCCGGCGGCGCGCCCCGCAGCCGGCAGTGCCGACAAGAAAAAGAAAATGGAATCGAGGATGAAACGGCTGGGCTATTAACAGCCCCGTCCGTATATCAGCTGATCATGAAAAACGTCATACTGCTAACGCTGGATGCGACCCGCAAAGATGTCTTGGGGCTTTACGGGAACAGGAAAGGCCTGACGCCCTTCGTCGACTCGCTTAAAGACAACAGCCTGGTGTTCTCCAAATGCCAGAGCGCCGGACCCTACACGCAGGCCTCCTTCCCCGCCATACTGTGCTCCGGCTACTACCTGGACTTCGGGAAGCCGCAAGGCCTGGCGCCGCAGCGCACCATTATATCCGAGGTGCTGCAGAAGGCGGGAATCTTTACCGCAGCCTTCCATTCCAACCCGTACTGCAGCTCGCTGCAGGGATGGGAGAGGGGATGGGACGTCTTCTATGATTCGCTGGACGACGACCTGGAGGACGAGCGGCTGTCATACGTGCGCGGCTACACCATCAACGAAAAAGTCACCCGCTGGCTGTCCTCGCACTGCAAAAAGAGCAACCCTCCACCCTTCTTCCTCTGGATGCACTACATGGACATCCACGAGCCCTATATGCCCGACAGGAAGTTCCTGGACATGGTCGATCCTTCTATAACAATCAGCCAGGACGAGATGTACGAACTGTTTGAGAATACGCTTCTCAAACGCGATGTGTCGGATCCGCAGAAAGTGGCCCTGCTAAAAAGGCTGTATGACGTCCACGTGCGCGAGGCGGACACCTATATCGAGCAGTTTTTCAAATCCCTTAAGGACTTGAACCTGCTCGACGACACCGCCGTCATCATCACCAGCGACCACGGCGACGAGTTCAACGAGCACGGCGGCCTGTCGCACGACGACAAGCTGTATGCGGAGCTGATCGACGTTCCTCTGCTGATCTACAGCGCAGGCGAGAGGTCACACTCCGATCAGGTCGTCAGCAGCGTCGACATACCGCCCACCATCCTTTACCTGTTCGGCCTGTCGTCTCCCCCTCAATTCCAGGGCAGGTCCCTCCTACCCTCCACAGCCTATGATCAGGGATTCGTATTCGGGGAGGCCATCGACCAGAAGAGCATGAAGGGCGGCAACACGGATAAGGACGTGTACTACTGCCGCCGGGGCGACTGGAAGCTGATTTACAGGGCTGACACACAGCAGGCGGAGCTGTACAACCTGAAACAGGACCCGCGAGAGACTCAAAACCTGGCAAGAGTCTCAGAGGAGACCTCAGTTCTGGAAACGAAGCTTAAACCAAGAATAAGACGCTGGCTAAATAAATAAAGGGGGCTTAGCATGACCGACCTCGAAAAACACTGCACTGCACTGGTTGACAAATCGAAGGAGATCGTGAGGGAAACCTTCTCCAGGTTCAAGCTGGAGGATATCGCCATCACCTGGACCGGCGGAAAGGACAGCACTCTCACGCTGTGGATCATCCGGCAGGTCTGCGCGGAGGATAAATTAAAGCTTCCCAGGGTGATGACCATCGATGAATACGACTCGTTCGAAGAGATACACGATTTCATCAATAAGTACGAGAAGGAATGGAAGCTGGACCTGACCTGGATGAGGAACGACGACGTAGTCAAGGCCGCCGGGGGAAAGCTGAACAGCACCGTGTACGTCAAAGACCTCAACCAGCGCAACCAGGCCGAGCTCAAACGCATCGGCTTCAAAGAGGACTCCTTCCCCTTCGAAGCGGAGTCATTCACCGGAAACCACCTGATGAAAACGGTCATGTTCAACATGTACATCGAGCAATCCGGCGTCAAGGCCATCTTCCAGGGGCTGCGCCGGGACGAGCAGAACGCGCGCGCCGAGGACGATTACTTCGAAAAGAAAGACAAGGCCGACCTCATACCGGAGCACACGCGCATCAAGCCCATCCTGCACTTCACGGAGAGGGACCTGTGGAACACCTACAGTGTCTTCAAGATACCCTACTGCGTGCTTTATGAAAAAGGCTACCGCTCACTGGGGGCCAAGACCACCAGCGCCATCGCTCAGCCGGGAGTGCCCGCCTGGGAGCAGGACCTGGAGCACACCACCGAGAGGGCCGGGCGGCGCCAGGATAAAGAGAAGATGATGAAGCGACTGCGCGGCCTGGGATATATGTAATAAAGAGGTAAAAGGCCATGCCGAGTTTTGTGATTAACGATAAATGCGATGGCTGCAAGGGCAAGGATAAGACCGCCTGCCAGTATATCTGCCCCAACGACCTGATGGCGCTGAACGCAGACACGCAGAAGGCTTTCAACCGCGACCCGTCCATGTGCTGGGAGTGCTACAGCTGCGTGAAGATCTGCCCGCAGCAGGCCATCGCGGTCAGAGGCTATGCGGATTTCGTGCCGCTGGGAGCGAGCGTAACCCCGCTGCGGGGCAGCGACAGCATACTGTGGACCGTCAAGTTCCGCAACGGTTCGCTCAAGCGTTTCAAGTTCCGCACCCGCACCACCGCCGAAGGGTCGGCGGCGCCGGACGGCGGATTCGGCACTGCGCCGGAGGCCGATGATCTCAAAGGGCCGCTGCTCTTCACCGAGCCCGAGTCCCTGGGCATCGACAGACTGCCGACCATTAAAAAGAAATAAAGCGGGGATAAATGCCAATGTCAGAGATACAGACTGTAGAAGTAAACACCGACCTGCTGATTATCGGCGGCGGCATGGCCGCCTGCGGCGCCGCTGTGGAAGCGGCGTACTGGGCTAAAAAGCATAACCTCAAGGTGACGCTGGTCGACAAGGCCGCCATCGAGCGCAGCGGCGCGGTGGCACAGGGGCTTTCCGCCCTCAATATGTACGTGGGCATGAAAAGCAGGGACAAGACCCCCGAAGACTACGTGCGTTATGTGAGGAACGACCTGATGGGCATCTCCCGCGAAGACCTCGTCTATGATATAGCCCGCCACGTCGACAGCACCGTACACCTGTTCGAGAAATGGGGCCTGCCCATCTGGAAGGATGAAAAGGGCAACTACGTTTTCGAGGGCGGCTGGCAGGTCATGATCAACGGTGAGTCCTACAAAAACATCGTGGCCGAAGCCGCGCGCAACGCCCTGGCCGAAATAGGCAACGACTGCATTTATGAGCGCGTCTTCATCGTCGAGCCCCTGATGGACGGCGACCGCGTGGCCGGGGCCGTCGGCTTCAGCATTCGCGAGAACAAGTTCTATATATTCAGGGCCAAGGCGGTGCTGGTCGCCATGGGCGGCGCGGTGCATATCTTCAGGCCGCGCTCCGTTGGCGAAGGCCTGGGCAGGAGCTGGTATCCGCCCTTCAACAGCGGCTCCAGCGCCTATTTTACCTTGAAGAGCGGCTGTGAGATGACCTGCCAGGAGGTCCGCTTCATACCGGTCCGCTTCAAGGACGCCTACGGCCCGGTGGGCGCCTGGTTCCTGCTGTTCAAGTCCATCGCCACCAACGCACTGGGACAGGACTACATGGTCGAGCGCAAGCGCGACCTGGAACAATGGGGTCCCTACGGCGCAGCGAGGCCTATACCGGCCAATTTGAGGAACTATCTCATGATGCTCGACCAGAAAGAGGGCAAGGGCCCCATGTACATGCGCACCGAGGAGGCCATCACCCGCATGCTGTCCGCCATCAGCGACGAAAAGGAGCGCCGAAAGCGCATGAAGGAGGTCGAATCTGAAGCCTGGGAGGATTTCCTGGACATGACCATCTCCCAGTCTATTCTCTGGGCCGGCACCAACACCCAGCCGGAGGAGAAACCCTCCGAGATACAGGCCTGCGAGCCCTACTTCATCGGCTCGCATTCCGGCGCATCCGGCGCATGGGTGAGCGGCCCCCAGGACCTCTCCCCCTCCGAATACTTCTGGGGCTACAACCGCATGGCCACCGTCAAGGGAATCTTCTGCGCCGGCGATGCCTCCGGCGCCTCCAGCCACAAGTTCTCCGACGGGTCCCACTGCGAGGGCAGGATCGCCGCTAAGGCCGCCATCGCATACATCGTGGATAATCCCGCTCAGCCCAATATCGACATGGGCAAGGTCGAGTCCCTGAGAAAACAGCTGTTCAAGCCCCTCGAATTATTTGAGCAGCACGGCAAGGCCACCGACAATCCGGATGTGAGCGAGCACTACCTGAAACCCAAGCAATTCATGTTCCGCCTGCAGAAGATCATGGATGAGTACGCCGGCGGAGCCTCAACCATGTTCACCACCAACCGGCTGTCACTGGAGAAGGGGTTGGAACTGCTGGCCTTCCTGCGCGAGGACGTAGATAAACTGGCGGCGCAGGACCTTAACGAGCTGATGCGCTGCTGGGAAAACCAGCACCGGCTGTGGCAGGCCGAATCGCATATCCGCTCGGTGCTCTTCCGCGAGGAGACGAGATGGCCCGGCTATTACTTCCGGGCGGACGTTCCGCAGCTCGACGAAAAAGACTGGAAATGTTTCGTCAACTGCCGCTGGGACCCCACGTCCGGGCAGTGGTCGGTCTTTAAAAAGGGCGTTATACCGTTAATAGACTGATACGGTCCCTCAAGTTATGCATAGTTCTACCATCGAAACAGACATACTCGTGGTAGGCGGCGGAGTAAGCGGCATCGCCGCGGCAGTTGAAGCTGCTGATTGCGGCTGTAAAGTCGTTTTGATTGAAAAGGAGCCTTTCCTGGGCGGCATGGCCATCAGGATGCACCGCTACTTCCCCAAGCTTTGCCCCCCCGGCTGCGGCTTCGAGCTTTATTTCAAGCGCATCAAGTCCAACGCACGCATCCGCTTCTTCACCCTGGCTACCCTCGATTCCATCTCCGGCAGCGACGGCGACCTGACGGCCTCGGTCCGCCTGCAGCCGCGTATGGTGAACGATAACTGCACGGCCTGCGGCGATTGCGCCGGAGTCTGCCCGGTTGAGAAACCGGACGAATTCAACTACGGGTGGGGCGCCAGACGGGCGATCTTCCTGCCGCATGTACAGGCCTTTCCACAGACTTATATGGTGGACAGTCAAAGTTGCCTGGGCGCCGAATGCTCGCAGTGCATTTCAGCCTGCAGGTACGGGGCCATCGACCTGCAGATGAGCGAGCGCTGCCTGGAGGTCAAATGCAGTTCGGCCATCATGGCCACGGGCTGGCAATCCTACGACGCCGCACGCCTCGTTGCGCTCGGCTTTGGCCGCTACCCCAATGTCATTACCAATATCATGCTGGAAAGGCTGGCGGCCGGCGCAGTAACGGAAAACAGGAGCATTGTACGCCCCTCCGACGGCAAAGCGATTTCATCTATAGCCTTCGTGCAATGCGCCGGCTCGCGCGATGTGAACCACCTGTCCTACTGCTCGGGCGTCTGCTGCATGGCCTCGCTCAAGCAAGTTTCTTATGTAAAAAACAGTAATCCCGGGGCGAACATCCACATATTTTATATAGACATACGCACTACAGCCATGCAGGAGGAATTCTTCCAGCGCACCTCGGCGATGAAGGGGGTCTCCCTTATTCGCGGCAAGGTATCCAGGATCAGCCAGGACCCGGCTACCGGGGACCTCATCGTGGAAGCGGAGGATACATCCCTGGGAAAGATAGTCAGGCAGAGGGTGGACATGGCCGTGCTGGCCACCGGCATGGTGCCGGCAGGCAGCGGAGCGGCGGCGGCCGGGGCCTCAGTGGACGAACACGGCTTCATCGTGCGCGATGCCGCGGGCATTTACGCCGCAGGATGCGCTAAAAGGCCGATGGACGTCAGCTCATCCATCAGGGACGCGACGGGCGTGGTGCTCAAATCGATCCAGTCAGCACGCAGGAGGCGCGGCGGTGGCGGATAAGCCGGCCGTATTCCTCTGCAGCGGCTGCGGCATCGGTGATGCCCTGTCGATGGAAGGACTATCCTCTACAGCCTCCAGCCAATCTCCGGATAGCGTCTGCCGTATACATCCGGCACTGTGCAGCCGGGAGGGACTGCAACTGATCGTCGACAGCCTGTCCGCAGGCATAACGGCCGTAGTTATCGGAGCCTGCTCGCCCAGGGTAAAGCAGGAAATCTTCAGCTACGATGGGCCGGCTGTCATCGAACGGGTTAACCTGCGTGAGCAGGTGGCCTGGACCCATGAGCCAGGGCATCCCGATACACAGGCCATGGCTAACGATAGTCTGCGCATGGGGATCGCCCGGGCAATGAAGGTATCCGGCGTCAAGCCTTTTACCCCTGAGGTCAGCCGGACCATTCTGGTGGTGGGCGGCGGCATCAGCGGTCTCAGCGCCGCACTGGGCGCCGCGGAGGCGGGCAACCGGGTCTGCCTGGTGGAAAAGGGCCCTTCGCCGGGCGGGTGGATGACCAGACTGCACCGCCAGTATCCCAAGGCACCCCCGTTCCGTGAACCGCAGCATACGGAAATAGAGTCGATTGTTAAAGCCGCCGAAGCTCACCCGCTGATCAGCATCATGCGGTCCACCGTGATAGAGAGAATTGAAGGCTCGCCGGGCATGTTCGATATTGCCCTGAATTCGACAGGCTCAAGCGAGACGATCCGGGCGGGCGCCGTGATAATGGCCACCGGCTTCCAGCCTTACGACGCCGGCAGGCTGGGACATCTCGGCTTCGGCAGCCATCCCGATATCATAACCAGTGTGCAGATGGAGCAGCTGGCATCCGGCGGCGTGATCAAACGTCCTTCGGACGGTAAAATCGTTCAGAGCGCGGCTTTCATACAGTGCGCCGGCCAGCTCGACAGCGACCACCTGCCTTACTGCTCGTCCTTCTGCTGTCTCACCTCGCTCAAGCAGGCCCTTTACCTGACCGTCAATAACGGCGGATCGAAGGCCTATATACTGTACAAGCACTTCCGCACGCCCTCGCTGTATGAGGATTTCTACCGCAACGCTCAGGAATCGGGCTCCATTTTCCTGACCAGGGCGGAGACACCCCGGATAACCGCTGCCGGGGATACGATCGCCGTCGAGGCACAGGACCTCCTGCTGAATGAAAGGGTCAGCTGGAACGTGGACCTGGTTGTCCTGGCGATCGGCATGATGTCCTCTCCTCCGCCGGCCCTCAACCTCACGTACCGGCAGGGCGGCGAATTGCCCGAGCTGCGATACGGGTTCCCCGACTCGCACTTTATCTGCTTCCCCTATGAGACACGCCGGACGGGCATCTATGCGGCGGGCTGCGCGCGGCAGCCGATGGACAGCCTCTCCAGCCAGGAGGCCGCTTACGGCGCGGCGTTAAAAGCAATTCAATGCGTCGAGATGGTGTCCCGGGGCGAGTCCGTCCACCACAGGGCGGGCGACAGGAGCTATCCCGAGCTTTACATGCCCCGATGCACACAGTGCAAAAGGTGCACCGAGGAGTGTCCGTTCGGTATGTATGACGAGGACGGCAAGTTCAATCCGCTGCCCAACCCCACCCGTTGCAGAAGGTGCGGCATCTGCATGGGCGCCTGTCCCGAGCGAATCATCTCGTTCACAGACTACTCGGTCGACATCATGGGCTCCATGATCAAGGCCATCGAGATACCGGAAACCGATGAGGAGAAGCCTCGCATACTCGCATTCCTGTGCGAGAACGACGCCTATCCGGCGCTGGACATGGCCGGCGTCCGGCGCATGCGCTTCAATCCGCACACCCGCATCATACCGGTCAGATGCCTGGGATCCATAAACATGGTCTGTATCACCGATGCGCTTTCCAGGGGTATAGACGGGGTGATCCTGGTAGGCTGCAAGTACGGCGATGATTACCAGTGCCACAATATCACGGGCAGCGAGCTGGCCGAGACGAGAATCGTCAAAATGAAGGATACGCTGGACAAGCTGTCGCTGGAAGCGGGACGGCTGCGCGTCGTTCAGCTCTCGCTGGAGGAATACAGCCGGCTTCCCGGCATACTGGACGAGTTCCTGGACAGCATCGTCGAGATCGGTCCCAATCCTTACAAGGACCTTTAAGCATTGCGACAGGGAAAACAGCGCAAATGGCTGAGATAACACCGGAGATCACGGATACTTTAAAGCTGCAGGGCGGCCGGGACCTGGAGCACTGCTACCAGTGCGGCGCCTGCACAGCCGTGTGCCCCTGGAATATACAGGGGACTTTCTCCGTGCGCAGCCTGATACACCGTTCCCAGCTGGGGCTGGTCGATTTCTCCGATGAGCAGATCTGGAAATGCGTCGGCTGCAGGTCATGCGCCCAGGCCTGTCCCCGCGGCGTGGATATCCCCGCCGCCGTCAGGTCATTGCGCAGGGTCATCTCTGAAGTGGGCGCCGGCGCAATACCGCGCTCACTTCGCACGGTCGCCGCAAACCTGGCAGGCACAGGCAATCCGCTGGGCGAAGCTCCGGAAGGACGCTCCAGATGGGCTGAGGAAGCCGGGATAAGGCCTTTTTCTGCAGGCACCGGTTTGCTGCTTTTCATCTGCTGCTACCAGGCTCTGGATAACAGGTGCCGCGGTGTGGCACGGGCCATGACGGAGGTATTATCCGCGGCAAAGGTTGATTTCGGGGTGCTTAAAGACGGGCTGTCCTGCTGCGGCGAAAGCATACGCAAGGCGGGCAAAGAGGAGCTGTTTGCCGCACTCGCTTCAGGTAATACCCGCCATTTGAAGGAGGCAGGCGTCAGGAGAATACTGGTGGGATCCCCTCACTGCTATAACACCCTCAAGGACGAGTACTCAGAATTTGGGGCCGACTTCGAGGTGATCCATATCGTTCCTTTCCTGGATGAACTGATCACAGCAGGCAAATTGAAACCGTTTAAGGCCGTCGACAAAAAGGTGGCCTACCATGACTCCTGCTGCCTGGGACGCTACCAGGGTATTTACGATGAGCCGCGGCGCATTTTAAACAGCATTCCGGGACTTGAACTGCTGGAACTGCCCGACAACCGCGCCGATTCGTTGTGCTGCGGCGGATGTTCCGGAGGCCTCTGGACGGAATCCAAAAGCGGGGAGAGGCTATCGGAGCTGCGCATCAAGCAGGCCGTCGACAGCGGCGCAGACACGCTGGCCGTCTCGTGTCCTTACTGCCTGCTCATGTTCGAAGACGCTGTTCTGTCATCAAGGAGCGAAGGTAAAATCGAAGTGCGGGACATAGTCGAACTAATATACGATTCCATCCGGGGCGGGCAATAGTCTTCCCTCCCGCAGTATGTGTGCTACAATTAGAAAACAGGAATGCCGGCGGGGATGAAGCGCAACGAGCCGCCGGTTAAACCACATCCCCATTTTCAGCGCCGCCCGGAGAATTGCCACCGTGCAGAAGCGTCACAACGTCACAGCCGGTCTGATTGCTTTGCTGTCAGCTGTCCTGATTCCACTCTGCGTGGTTTTGTCGGGGTGCATACCCGCCTTGCCGGACAGCGGCCGCCAGCTGGACTGGCCGGACATCATCCCCGAGGTTCAGGATAGCGTCGTACTGATTATGAGCAATTCGGACGCGGGCTGGCAGCAGGGATCGGGCGTGATTATCGATCCTTCGGGGTGCATACTGACAAATGCACATGTGATAGAGAACGCGCACGCTATTCTGGTTTTCATCAGCAGGCAGGGCTATGTAAATACCAATTTCGGCTATGTTTATCCGGCGGGCGTGATAGATACATGGCCGGAAACCGACCTGGCAACGATCAAAATTGCCCCAAAGTCGGAGAATTTAAAAGCCGCCGACTTCACAGAATCGGGGGTTCCCAGAAAGGGTACAGGTGTCATGGCGCTGGGCTATCCCGTAGCGGATACCATCGGTATCATGGCTTCCAGCGAAGACCAGTCGGTCTCGATCACCACCGGCATAGTCTCGGCAATCCGTGACGTCAACGGGCACGCCTTCATTCAGACCGATGCTTCCATCAATCCCGGCAATAGCGGCGGGCCGCTGCTCAATAAGAAAGGTGAGGTGATAGGCATCAACTCCTTCTGGCTGGAGGAGACTCAGGGACTGAATTTCGCTGTTGCAATCAATTCCAATAACTCTTTCGTCAGGAATTCGATCGCCAAGGGAGGTCAAACCGAGGTGCCCGTCATTATGCCGCTAGAGATAACAGACTATAAATACAGCGTTGATTACTTCACCACGGCCGGAGCGCCGGGCTGGGATGTGCCGTATACGATAACAATTACCTGGAGCACATCCGTGCCTGCCAGGAGCAAACTGATCTATAAATCGGAATCGCTTTCTAATACGGTCGAAGATCACAACTATTCAACCAGCCATCGGGTAATGCTGCAGAGCGGGACCTGCCCCCAGGCGGATGAGCAGGGCATCTCAAATTGCATCTGGTCCAGGCGGGATTACAGCGTGAATATCTATTCCATCGATATCTTCGGCAGGGATTTGAAATCACCCTCTTATCCGCTTAAAGCTCCTTGAGCAACAAGCCCTGTATCAGGGTATCCTGTATGTAACGACCAGTTTTACGTCGTCGAAACAAAGCATGTCGCTGACACCGTCCCAGTTTGTGGTTGTGAAAAGCTGCATCCTGAACTGGCAACGTGATTGACCCGACTGCACCAAATTCTGAATTACATGTTCGCCGTCGGAGGAGCTCATGACATCCACCAGCCAGGGCGACCGGGGATAATCGGTTATGCTTCCGCCACTGACCAGTGTGCCCGGACGGTTATATGCCAGGGTATCCAGGTTGGAGAGCGTGCCGTACTGTGAGAAATATATCTCCAGCGCGCCCATATTGCCGTACATGCCAATGTCGTAGGTCGGATTCCCAACCTTCCTGTAGCCGCTCAGGTCCAGCACAGCGCCGGTAACTACGGCATTGCGCGGTATTCCCGAGATATCGAAGCTGAGAAATGCACGGCTGGGTAGGTTGAGGCTGGTGTCGCCTACGCAGGCCGATTCCTGCACGGTATATACAGCGTTGTTTTTCACCAGGGCACCGGTCTCACCCGGTATGGCAGGCAGCGTGACGGAAACCTCCTGACCACTCTGGTAGACGACCCCGGCTGAGCCGGCATAGATCGTCAGCCTGTTGCTGGCCACTCCATGCGGATTGGTCGCTGTGAGCACGTAATTGGTGGTCATATACGGGGTCACCGTCATACTGCCCCGGGCTGCCAGGATCCCGCCCGGCTCGAGGCTGACCAGCGTGGCGTCGGTGGTGCTCCAGTACAGCGTGACGCCGCCGCCGGGAGCAACATATGTCTTGTCAGCGGAAAAATATTGTATGACAGGCTGCTTGACCTGCTGAACGGTTCCGCCGCTAACAACCACCTGCGTCCTGGCTGAGGTGCTACCCGTGGAGTTTTGAGCGGTGAGCGTATACTGGACGGTCTGGGTGGGATTAACCGAAATAGTCCCCTGCAGAGCGACGTTGCCCACGCCGTTATCGATGTACACCTTGGATGCGCCGGTCACCGTCCAGCTCAGGGTGCTGTACTCACCCGCCTTAATTATCGCAGGTGACGCCTGGAATGTATGCACAACCGGCAGGAAACTCATCCCGCCGATTTCGCCGGGAAGAGAGCTGCACGCGGGCAGTGAGAGGACAACCAGCAGAAAAACCAGGGTAAGTCCCGCAACACATCGCAATCTCATTTCTCACCTCACTGTATTATTCAATACCGGGACAGATAATGATTTTACATCCATTTCCGCCCGTTCAACAAAGAAAACGTCAGGTTATTGGAGGACGTTTATGTTTCTCGCGCCGGCAGCTCGATTATCAGCCGATGGGATGATTGGTAACCGGACTTCCGTACTACACATTTGGTAATATGCGATCTGGACGGGATTTGCCATACACGGAAAGAACCCTTGCCTTATATGCATGGGAAAATATCTGACCCGTCATCAGTAAAATTCACATTGTGATTTGATCTCGGACGGAACATCCGGGCTCTATTCAGCTATGCTATACGTCCGGATCGACAGTTCATCAGAGTGCCTTACTGTGCAGCGGCATTTTCCTGTATGCTGTAATCTGTAAAACATTTTTCCGGAGGAGCGATAATCATGGAAGCACCCATCGTCAAGGTCAAGATACTGGGCATCTCGGGAACGCCCATCAAGGACGGCAACTGCGACAAATTGGTACAGGTTGCATTGAAGGCTGCGGCCGGCATACCGGGGGTTGAGACGGAGTTCATAACGCTGTCGGACAAGAAAATTGCTGAGTGCAGGCATTGCCAGTGGTGCGTTAAGAACAAAGCGCGTTGCAAGATCAAGGACGACGTCCATGACGTGCACGACAAGATGTTCGCCGCAGACGGCATCATAATGGGTGGTCCTACCTACTGCCAGGTGCTGAGCACCCAGCTCCAGAACGTTTTTTTCAGGGGCAGAGAGGAGATATTTTTCGGGCATCGTTGCAACGGCAAGGTGGGAGGCGCTCTGACGCTGGGATGGTTCGGCGTCGGCATGGAGTTCGCTATCAAGGTCATTGAGCAGATGATGATGAGCTGGCAGATCATACCCGTGGCCAGGAGCACCGCCATCGTAAGCACGTTCTGGAAAGGGGAGCATGTCCGATATCAGGAGAACGGTGTAATGGACCATCCTGCAGGCGTCTTCGGCGCCATGGGGGTAGGAACGACCGTGGCCAAGTATGCACAGATGATGAGGTACGCCAGGGACGCCGGCGTGGGAATCGCATCCAAACCCAAATAGCCTGGGAAATTGGTCAGGCCTAAGACCAGGTAGTACAATCAACTAAGGCCCCGGCGGTTGATACATGGTATCGAGCGCCTCCTTGAATATTGTAGAAGAGGAGATGCAGGATGGCGGATTCCAACAGCGGACAGGCAAGGCGGAGAATTTTCGGTGAGAGGAGGCGAAGGCCCGATTCAGCGCCTCCCGGAGGGCGTGAGCGGGCAGGGACTCCTGTGCGGCGTGAGTACCCGGCGGGCGGAGGTTATTCGGGCGGTGGCGGCTATGATACCGGCGGAGGATTCGGGACGGGCGGAGGATTTGTCTCAGGTGGGTTGGGTTCGGGCGGTTGGCTGGGGGGACTGGG
>DAOUFT010000087.1:0-5777 GCA_034429855.1 Dehalococcoidia bacterium | reverse complement strand
TCTCGCAGGCCTTGCGTATACCCGAAAAAAGCTTTTCACGGTCAAATTCCTCACGGCGGCCGTCCTTTTTTATGACGTACAGACTGCGGTTCTGTAGCCGTTCGTAAGTAGTAAAACGCGCCTGGCAGACGATGCATTCGCGCCGCCGCCTGATCTCATCCCCCAGACTTCTGGAGTCTATTACCTTGGATTCCGGCTCACCGCAAGAAGGACACTTCATCTATCAACACTACAATATGTGGTCATAATGGATACTAACACAACATATAGTTAGAGTCAATGGTTAAGGAGACATAAATAGAACAGGGCGGAGAATTTTCTCCGCCCTGTTCATAAAGCCTTATGGTTTCCTGTTAAAGGTCAGCGCTGCATCCTGTTGATGCCTGCTGGCTGAGGGGCAGCCGCCTGCGCATTGGGATAACGCGAGCCTCTCCTCAGGAATGAAGGAACATCAAGGCTGTCTTCGGTTGCTCCTCTCAGCAGTCTGCGCAGTTCGACCTCGGTGGGTACGCCCGAACCATATTGCGCAGTGAAACCCGTCGCTATAATGGTGATCTGAACCTCGTCCTCCATCTGGGGATTGAAGACGACGCCGAAAATAATGTTGGCATCGGGATCAACGGACTGCGCTATGACATCTGCCGCCTCATTGCACTCGAAGAGGGTTAGATTGCTTCCGCCGGTGACGTTAAAAAGTACACCCTTGGCGCCGCTGATGGACACATCGAGCATCGGGCTTGCCAAAGCGTTCTTGGCGGCTTCGACGGCCCTGTTTGTGCCCTTGCCTTTGCCTACCGACATCCAGGCTGGACCGGAGTTCTTCATGATTGCCCTGATGTCCGCGAAGTCCAGATTGATCAGGCCGGGTACGGTGACGACTTCGGCGATGGCCTGCACGCCCAGGCGCAGCACATCGTCTGCCAGCCTGAAGGCATTGTCTACGGTGGTCTTGTTGTCGCAGAGCTCGATAATGCGATCGTTGGGAATGATCACCAGTGTATCGACTTTGTCGCACAGCTGGAGGATGCCCTCCTCAGCGACCTTCATGCGGCGTCCACCCTCAAACGAGAATGGTTTGGTGACGATGGCAATCGTCAGTGCGCCGGAAGACCTGGCTGTTTCGGCTACGACGGGTATGCTGCCGGTGCCGGTGCCGCCGCCCATGCCGGCGGTGATGAAAACCATATCGGCACCTGCCACCACTTCCTGGATGGCCTGGCGGCTTTCCTCGGCGGATTTGCGTCCGACGTTGTGGTCACCGCCGGCGCCGAGGCCGCGGGTCAGTTTTTCGCCGAGTTGGACACGGACAGGAACCTCAGCCAGTGCCAGAGCCTGGGCATCGGTATTCATACAGATGAATTCCACGCCCTTGATGCCTTCACGGACCATGCGGGTGATGGCATTGGAGCCACCACCGCCGCAGCCGATGGCCTTTATCTTGGCCGGTGCGGTCGAGAACATTGATTTTGACATTCTTTAATTAACCTCCTGCAATTTCTAAAATTTAGTCTATGCACCGAAGAATTTTTTGAGCATACCCATGACATTGTTTACCGAGCCTGCCTGTTTGGGCTTCGCCTCCCACGTAGGTTTGCCGCCTGTTTTAATGGCCCAGAGCAGCAAACCTACTCCCGTGGCATTTGCCGGGTCATGCAGAACATCGGTAATGCCGTAGACACCCATCGGTTCGCCTATTCTGGTAGGGATACGGATCGTAGCGCGTGCCAGAGCTTCGAGCCCGTTCATCTTGGATCCGCCGCCGGTCATTACCAGGCCTGCCGGAGCAAGAGAGGCATAGCTGGTATCCGGCATCTCCAGGAGTATCAGCCTGAGCAGCTCTTCCATGCGATCCCTCAAGATATTGCTGAGGTCCTTGTAGGAAACGCTGTGTCCGTCTTCCACTGTCAGAGTGGATCCCTCGTCTTTGGAACCGGTCTCGGGGTAGACGTTGCCGTACTTCTTCTTCATCGCTTCGGCGATCTCGAAGGGCAGACCAAGACCTATGGAGAGGTCGCTGGTGAACTGGTAGCCCGCCACCGGGATGATGGATGTGTGAAAGATACTGCCGTCCTTAAATACAGCGATATCCGTGGTGCCGCCACCGATATCGGCCATGATGACGCCGATCTCTTTCTCTTCAGGGGTTAGCACCGACTCACCGCTGGCCAGCGGCTCGAGCACCAGGTCATCGATCTCGACTCCCACGCTGCGCACGCATTTGACCAGATTCTGTACGGATGCCGTAGATGCGGTTATAATGTGGGTTTCAACATCCAGGCGGAATCCGTGCATACCCACCGGGTTTTTAATCTTCTCCTGTGTATCCAGGCTATAGCCGCGGGGTATCTGGTGCAGGATCTTTCTGTCGTCCGGTATGTTCATGTTCTTGGCCGCGGACAGCACACGTGACAGATCGTCCGGCCTTACCAATCTGTCGTTGCGCGGTATGGCAACCACACCGTGGCTGTTGACCGAACTGATGTGACGGCCTGTGACGCCGATGTAGGCCGATTCGATCTTTACGCCGCTGGCCTGTTCAGCGCGTTTAACCGACTCGGCCACTGAATCCCTGGCCTCTTCGACATTGACCACCATGCCTTTATGAAGGCCGTGGGACGGTACCTGTCCGACACCGAGCACCTGAAGTGCCCCTCCTGAATCAAGGGTGGCAACTATGGTGCAGATCTTGGTTGTACCCACATCGATGCCGGTGATAAGTTTTTTTGTCATTAATCCAAGCCTCCTATGATTTAATGTTAAGTGATAGCCGAATAATCGCTACATGAAGTAGAGGATGGCGATTGCTATTACCAGGCTAATGAAAACGACGCCATCGAATACCATTCCCCCGAAAATCGTTAGAAGTTTTCGGTCGTTGTTCAGGATGGAATTCAGTCTTTTTGCTCCGATCATTTTCTTTTCCTCCTGCGTTTTTTTATAGCTTAACCGCCACGCGGAGTTTTGCGCTCCGACTGCGCGGATTTCTTTCAATCTCCTCTTCACCCGGATAAACAGGGTGTTTGCTGACGAGCGCCAGGGTTGGCTGATGCTGGCAGCGGCATTGAGGCACAGTTGGGGGGCAGATACAGCCCCTGGTCTCTCGTAGCATAAAGTTTTTAACGATGCGGTCTTCAAGTGAGTGATAGCTGATTACGGCCAGCCTGCCGCCTTTTCCCAGGCAATTAAGGCTCTGTTCAAGCGCTGTGGTCAGATGATCAAGTTCCCTGTTTACAGCTATACGCAGGGCCTGGAAGGTCCTGGTGGCCGGATGTATCTTGCTTGAGCGTTCACCTATCGCTTCGGAGACGGTAGCCGCCAGGTCTGCCGTGTCTGCTATCGGCCTGTGGTCAACGATATTCTTGGCGATCCTGTTAGCCATGGGTTCTTCCCCGTAAATAAGAATCAGCTGCGCCAGTTTGGCTTCGGGCAATTTGTTGACAATGTCTGCGGCGGTGAGATGCTCATCCGGATTGAATCGCATATCCAGGGGGCCGTTCAGCTGGAAGCTGAAGCCGCGCTCTGCACTGGCCAGCTGCAGCGATGATAGACCCAGGTCGAAAAGTATTCCATCAGCTGCTGAAAAGCCTGTTTCGCGGCAGATATTTTCAAGATTGTAAAAATTGTCGTTGATGATGATAGAGCTTTCGAAAAAGTCGTAGAGATTGTGCTGGGCCAGACTGATTGCTTCGGGATCGGCATCGATGCCGAGTAATTGGCCCCCTGGTTGGCATCCGGACAATATGGCGAGGGCATGCCCTCCGCCCCCCAGGGTACAATCGATATAGCGCTTGCCCGGTCTGACATCCAGCGCTGCAACAACCTCGTCTACAAGAACTGGCGTATGTACCCTGTTGGCCAACGCGATGCTCATTTCCTTTCCTCCAGAATCTCCATCAACTGGCGCGCATCGTCAGCGGACGGACGTTCCTTATCCCACTGGGCGGGATTCCATATTTCGAAACAGTTGTTCGTTCCCAGTACAACAGCGGTGTCCGAGATAGAACACCTCTCACGCAGTGTGGTGGGAAGGGCAATCCTTCCCTGGTTGTCGATATTGACCTCGTTGGCGTTGCTGAAAATAAAGCGGTTGATCCTTCTTTCCTTGTCGGAAACGAAGAAACTGGCCGAGGCGTGATTGGCGGTCATCTTGTTCCAGTCGGACCTGGTATAGGCGGTGATGCAGTTGTCGGCCACCATGGTTAAAACGAGGCCGTCTTCAATTTCTCTGCGAAACCTGGGGGGCAGGGGAAGACGTCCCTTGTTATCAACCTTGTATTCGTATTCACCAACAAACATCACTATTTAAACCTGCTGTCCTGGTTATACCAGGAGAGCTGTTCGCTCAACTTCTCCTTCCAGATTTCTGATGGCGCTCCAGTCCATGTTGGCCAGCTCCTGGACATAGTCACTCAATTCGTGCTCCGGGTTTAACGAGTAATGTGCAATACCGCTGGAGCAGTATCGTTCCTCAACCATCCCTTTTTCGATCAGCTCACCCAGCATTTCGCGAAGGTGGTGGTGCGTGATATCAAGAACATGGGCAATGCAGTCGAGGTTGAACTTGGCTTGAGGATGTCTGCCCCAGAAGAGAAGCAGGCGCAGACGATGTCCCGTGAAATCGTTTTCCCTTAAAAAAGAGATCAGATCATGATCCGTCATGCTCGCACACTGACTACTCATTGCCATATCATTTCCCCTTTTTTACCACTTTTTACCACTATGTCCCATTATTGACACTTTTTTCCCCACTTGTCAATAGTTTTTCAGGGAAAAGTTATAAAAAACTGGCCGGATTTTATGGTGCTGCCGATAAGGTTTCATTGGAAAGCACACAAATTATGGTGGCAGAAGACATGTCCACACAATATGTAGTTTATTAGATCATGTGTTCTATTATTCGTACAGGATGTTCAGTTTGTCGGTTTGTTTGGTGACACAAGTGAATTATGGTACAATTACCTGCCTTTTCCCGTAGCGTGTCCATAATATATAAATAAATGTTAAGGATTGATATATTAACGCTTTTTCCCGAGGCCTTTTCAGGTTATCTTGCTCATAGTATCGTTGGCCGGGCGCTGGAGCGGCAGCTTGTAGATATCCGCCTGCATAATATAAGGTCTTTTACTCATGACAGGCACCATACTGTGGATGATTATTGCTACGGCGGCGGCGCCGGCATGGTGATGAAACCAGAGCCCCTATTCGAGGCGGTGGAATATCTTCGCAATGAAATTGGGGAGGGAGAGTATCCGGTAATTTTGCTCACGCCACAGGGTAAGCTATTTACACAAAAGATGGCAGTCAGGTTAGCTTCCTGCAACAACATTATAATAATATGTGGACACTACGAGGGTGTGGATGAGAGAGTGGCCGAGCACCTTGCCACCGATGAAATCAGTATCGGTGATTATTTGCTCAGCGGGGGTGAGCCGGCTGCCATGGTTGTTACTGATTGTCTTGTCAGGTTGATACCGGGAGCCATAGGGTCGGATGTATCTTTGCTGGAGGAATCACACGTGGATGGACTCTTGGAGTATCCGCAGTATACCAGGCCTCCCGACTTCAGAGGCTGGAGGGTCCCTGACGTGCTGCTCTCGGGTAATCACAAGGAGATATCTGATTGGCGCAGAAGGCAAAGCATCCTGCGCACAGCTCGCAGGCGTCCTGACCTTTTAAGCAAGGTGAAATTGACAGATATCGAGATGAATCTGGTAAAATCAACGGATTTGAATAATAATTGATTATTCACAATAAAGGATAGGAATTTACCATGGATA
>DAOUFT010000086.1:0-4884 GCA_034429855.1 Dehalococcoidia bacterium | reverse complement strand
ATCCGATTAAAACATAGAGGGCACAGCAAATTAATTCAGATATATGGTTATCCATAGTAATTACCCGTTTAATATCCATGCAAAGTCGTCACTCTTGTCACACTCGTCACTTCCAGATACGAAATTAGGGGTGACGAATGGGGTGACAAGATCAGAAGCCGGAATAACTTGTCACCCCATTTATAAAGCTACGGGTGACAAGGGTGACGAGTGTGACAAGTTATCCGGGGACAGGGAAGATGGTGAGTGGATGCCAAATTGTGAAGCTAAACGGATCGCAAGCTCATCATCCCAGACAACGATATGACGGCCGTCCTTTGGTATTCGCCTTTTTACAAAACCGAGACGCTTGGCGATCAGGCCGGCTTTGATGGCGGTCATTTCCACATCATCGTCCAGCTCTTTTACACGCAGGGAAACTGCTGAACCGGTCAGTACAACGCCCTCTTCGTGCAACTGGATGATGGCGGCCAGTACCCGGCCGTCGCCGCTTTCACGGCGCCGGGAATAAATAGACTCCTGCTGGGCATGGATAAATGACGCGAGCATATCAGACAGGTAAGGATCGCTGCCCGCCAGGACCTTGAGCGGGATGAGGATCTCCTGGAGGCGCGGCTGCAGATCAGGCTCAAGCAGGTCGTTGGAAAAATCGCAGCCTTTGAGCTTGATTAGGGTATGTAAACGAAAGGTGAGCAGTTTGGAGCGGAGGCCATCGATCTCGTCCTGGAAGGAAGAGGGAAGCACGCGGGGGATATCGCGGCGGGTCAGGGTTAGCATGGAGGCGGTCAGGCAGCGGCTTTCCAGCGCCTCATCGGCGAAGCGGAAACGTGTGGCGATGAGCTTGGGGCCGAAGACCTGGTAGCCGCGGGGACGCCAGGCGCCGTTGGATTTATCGGACCGCAGGACCGGGAAACCAGGGCGATAACCGTTGTTGAGGATCTTGACCATATCCGTCCAATGGGAGGAGTCCTTGAAGTCCGCTTCGTCCAGCACCAGGGTACCGCGGTACTGGTCGAGGATGCGGAAGATAGGGGACGGAGTTGCCGCGCCTGAGGCGAAGATGGGGCGGAAACAGACGGAGCCGACAACCTGCAGGAAGCGCGTCTTGCCGGAACCCCAGTCGCCCAGCACGCGCAGGTAGGGAAGGGAGGGGGCGAACTCGTACACCCAGGATAGCAGGACATACAGGGCGGAGATATCATCGTAGGACCGGGGAAGCTCAAGGTATTTATTGATATAGGCCTTGATCTGCTGAAACAGCTCCTGCAGGTCGCAATACCTGGCAAAGTCGCTGGCGAAGTGGACTATGGAGCCGGCAAGCGAATCTGCGGGCGGGACATGGACGAAATGCGGTGTGCGGTGCTCGCGGGTGGTGGATATGGCGCCCTTGCGCTTGATGATAAAGCAATTGGAGCCGTCCTTGCGGACGATCAGCTCGCCGATGGTAGTGCCGCAAATGAAGCCGGGGACTGGCACGGCCGGCAACTTCTCGGCGACAGGTTTAGCCCCGGTTGACTGCTTTTTCTGTTTTTCCGGCATCGGGTGCTCGTACTTATGATGCCTGTGGTTTATTCCCGGCGGGTTTTACATCAAGCATGGCCTCGAAGGCCTTGCGGGATACCAGGAGACGCTTGCCCAGACGAATAACGGGAAGCTGGCCATTGTGGGCCATCTGGTAGCCAAGGCTGCGGCCTATGCCCAGCAATATACTTGCCTCATCAACGGTCATGGTCAATTTTTCCTCGTTCATTTTTACTCCTATACGTATTGATTTATATTGGACTGTATATTATAATCGTACATATGTTCTACCTGTCTATGGGAATCTGTCAGGGTGTCTTTATATTCGCATCAGTCTTTAACAGGGCGGTTGCGGGTCAGATACGGATGCAGTGACCAGGTTTCACATTCAACATAAAAGGGGTGCGAGATGAGAGGGCATATCATCAAAAGGTATAAGGACAGCTACACGATCGTCGTCAACGTAGGGACGGACCCGGCGACCGGCAAGCGCAAGCAGCAGTGGTACAGCGTCAAAGGAACCAAGAAGGACGCTGAGAAAAAGCTGGCGGAGCTACTGCACCAGCTGGACACGGGGACATTCATCAGGCCCGATAAGATCACGGTGGCTGAATTTCTGGAGAGGTGGCTGAAAGATTACGTCCGGCCCAACCTGGCCCCCAAGACAGCTGAATGGTACACGTATATCGTTCACTCCCATATCGATCCCGCCCTCGGGAATGTCCCGCTGACACAGCTCAAGCCTGAACACCTGCAGAGATACTATGCGGAAAAACTGGCAGGCGGCCGGTGCGACGGCAAAGGCGCTTTAAGCCCGCAGACGGTGAGGCATTGCCATGTTGCCATACATTATGCCCTGGAGACGGCCATAAAGTGGGGGCTGATCATGCGTAACCCGGCAGATGCGGTAAGCCCGCCGCGCAGCCAGCGCCATCAAATGCAGACATGGAGCGCAGATGAACTGGGGAGATTCCTCGAAGCAGCCAAAGAGACGCAATACTATGCGCTGTTTCACCTGCTGTTTGCCAGCGGGATGAGGCGGTCCGAGGTATTGGCCTTGCGCTGGTGCGACGTGGATCTGACGCTCTGCCAGGCCTATGTGACCCGCAGTTTACAGCACCTGGCCGACGGCACATTCACTTTCAAACAGCCGAAGACAGCCAGGGGACGCCGCGCCATAGCGCTTCCGCCTTCAACCGCGCTTGTGCTTAAAGAGCACCGAGAAAAACAGGCGCTGGACAGGGCTTTTGTGGGTAAGATGCCGAAGGAGGACGACCTTGTATTCAGCCACCTTGATGGAAAACCGTTCCTGCCGAACAGCATCACTCATGCGTGGGGCAAGCTGGTCAAGCGGACCGGGCTTAAGTACATCCGGCTGCACGACGCAAGGCATACCCATGCCTCGCTGATGCTTAAGCAGGGGGTGCATCCCAAGATCGTCCAAGAGAGGCTGGGGCATGCCAGCATCCAGATAACACTCGATACTTACAGTCATGTCGCGCCGGGGCTCCAGGAAGCGGCCGCCGCACGCTTCGACGAAGTTTTCACAACCGTGTCTAAAAATGAGCGTGGCTATAAAAATGGTTAGCTATCGGTTAGCTTTTTTGAAAAATGGGATTTATGGAAAGCGCTGGTTTTGTGAATTTAGCTTCGAAAAGTGGTGGGCGATACTGGATTTGAACCAGTGACCCCCTGTGTGTAAGACAGGACTTCTATCTTCCTAATCTGCCAACGGAACTCGGACTGAGTAGCGTCGTGGTTCGGCTTACAGTAGATAGCATCGTAGATGCCCCGTGCCGCGGACGGTGTGATAACCGGATAGCTGAAGCGCTCAACCTTCATTTCCGGCCGGGTAAAACACGCAAGCTCGCCCCAAACCTTTAATATTTGTTCATTCGGTTTCATCCAGCCTCCTCTCTTTTAAGCGATTAATACATTTGAATCCGGTGGTATAATCAATCCAACTTCATCATTGTAGTGTTCCTCCTCCAAGTATACATACCATTCTTCAGCATCTATTCCTGAGTTAACTGAATTTAAATATGATTCAATTGGGTCGCCGGGTCTCGGTCGAAACAGCCCTACGGCATAAGGGCGTGCTGCTACAATCCAGTTGCGGTTGATTCCTTTGTTGAGAGCTTCTATCTTAAGCCTGTTATAAATATCCTTCGCAAACGGTACCAGAACATTGATCGTATTTTTCGCGATAACACGATAGTTTCTGGCAACCTCTAAAAAATCTCGCCGCTGTATAGCATCAGTTAGCGCCGGTTTCTGATTTTCAAGTTGTGCAAAGCTGTAAAGCTGCTGGTAATACTCCTGAAAAACTGAATGATCATTAATATCCATAGTCTTATGTTTGTTAAGAAGTTGAATAGTAACATCGGCTGCCTGATCATAAGCGCTATCCGGATAAATCCTGCTCTTTCCATCATATTCTGGGGAGAAAACATCAACGATGCCGGCCTTTGCCAGCCCATGACGATTACAGCGGCCGGCCGCTTGAGCTATAGCATCCAGCGGCCCCAAAGCACGGAATACCACAGGAAAATCAATATCGACCCCGGCCTCTACACACTGTGTGGAAATGAGACGGCATGGATTTCCACCGGCGAGGCATCCGCGCACCCTGTCCAATGTTTGCTTGCGATGAGCAGGACACATATTTGTAGATAGATGAAACAGGGCGTCAGTCTTCAAATGCTTTAACGTCTGATAAAGCTCAAGAGCGTGACGTTTTAGGTTAACGATGCACAGTATCTGTTCATGGGCTTTTATCTTATCTGCTAGTTCCAGCCAGCCTGTCCTTTTGCCATTACTCGGCCACCATACCTGATTACGCTTAGCACGCGAAAAAATATCTGCGTATGAAGGCACGATTTCTCTGGGAGTCCAGCCGTTTTGACAGAGCTATTTGATGTGGTCACTCAGGTGACCAAAGGCAGGTTGCGTTGCTGTGGAAAAGACTATCGTAGTACCATAATGCTCCACCAGACTGGAGAGGGCGGCTAAAGTGGGAATGGCTATGGCAAGGGGCAGAGTCTGCACTTCGTCGAAGAGGATCACGCTACCGGCCAGACGGTGCAGTTTTCGGCAAGCGCCCGGTCGGTTGGCAAAGAGCGACTCCAACAATTGAACATTGGTGGTCACTATGATAGGCGCATCCCAGTTTTCATGAAGTAACCTGCTCGCATTATTGGTATCATCAGGTAGGATTTTGTCCTCTTCATACCTGATACCGCTGAGACTGTGGTACTCCTCAACATAGCGGGCGAGTTCCTCTGGCTTAAGGTAGGATTCAAATATTTTTCGATAAATCTGCGCAGTCTGTTCAATTATTGTCAGATATGGAATGACAGTGAT
>DAOUFT010000085.1:0-7096 GCA_034429855.1 Dehalococcoidia bacterium | reverse complement strand
GGCCGACCGGCCGTCCCCTTCTTGATTCTTCTTTACTATCGCTTATTTGGTTATCTTGTCGAGCTCTTTGATGTGGGTGTCGATGCCCTTGCCGAAGAGCTTCAGTACGATCGGATCGCCGTTGCCGTATTTCTTGTAGACCCTGCAGGTCTCGCAGATGCTGGTGTCGCGTCCCGTAGCGCCCTTGTCATCCAGCTTGCAGTAGGTGCCCTCGATCTCCCAGCATGGCAGGAACTGATATTTATCGACCGGGCATTCGCTCTTGATCATCTCGGGGCAGTTGCACAGCTCCCAGCACGGTGATTTGTCCGTCCAGAAATTGACGCCCTTTTCCTCTTTTACCGCGGTCTCTTTCTTTGCCTTCATTTCAGTTTTAGCCATTGTCTTACCCTCCTTGTTGCGAGTTCAGTACCTTTGTACGATAACAATTTAACATGCCCGCTGCGCAGCGCCATCCGCTTTAACGCTTAATCTGCTTTTGCGCAAAAGCGCAAGTGCAGGGTGGTTCTTTGAGCCATAAAAAATCCCCCCTTCCGAGGAAGGGGGGGGCTATATCCCTTTGATAGAGGTAAGATTCAGGCGGTCTTAACCTTTTCCAGCTCTTTCAGCGAGGTATTGATGCCGCGGCCGAGCAGCTTCAACTGGATGGGCTGGCCGCCGCCATAGTTCTTATAGATCCGGCAGACCTCGCAGATGCTGGTGTCCTTGCCGTCGGAGCCATAGTCGTCCAGCTTGCAGTAAGTGCCCTCGATCTCCCAGCAGGGCAGGAACTGGTATTTAAACGCCGGACATTCGGACTTGACCATGTTGGTGCAGTGCGACATCTCCCAGCACGGAGTCTTGTCGGTCCAGAAATTGAATCCCCGTTCAACGCTGACCGTAGCTGCGGTTTCAATTTTTTCTATCGTCTTTGCCATTTTGTTTTCCTCCTGTCGGTGGCTCTACTCCAGGCTGTTTATAATTTAACACCGCAGGCAAGTTGTGCCATCCGCCATAATGCTTAACCCGCAGTTGCGCTTTTGCGCAACTATTCATGCGCCGCGATACTGATTGAAACGGCGTTATCCTGCGCCACCGTTGGTGATATAATTGCTTTTCAGGTCATGCCATGCGGAGAAACGTAATATGCCCGTAAAAAAGGGGGGCACCAGCTTTTACGGCTGGTGGCTGTTGCCCATCCTCTGCCTGGTATACTCCATCCCCATCGGCTTCGCGCTTTACGGCCCCCCCGTCATCTACACCTTTATGGTCAGGGAGCTGGGCTGGCAACGCGGGGAAATTAACGTCGGCTACTCCATCATCGGCATCATGCTGGGCGTGGGCGCGCTGGCCATACCCTGGCTGATCAACCGCTTCGGCCCCAGGAAGACACTGGCCATCGGTGGCGTGATCATCACAGTTTTCTGCGTATTGATGGCATGGCTGGCGCAGATATGCATAACCGTCTTCGGACATTCTTATCCCATCGTGTACTGGGTCCTCTGCTTCTTTATCGGCCTGGGCCTTTCCTTCAGCTCCGTGGTGCCCGTTCAGGCGCTGGTGCTACTGTGGTTCAATGTGCACAGGGCGCTGGCGCTAGGCCTGGTGCTCGGCGGCGGCGCCATCGGCGGCTTCATCTATCCCCAGATCGTGAGCAACTGCATCGTAACCTTCGGCAGCGACTGGCGCGTGGGCTGGTACACCATAGCGCTGGCCTGCCTGGCCGGCGCCGTCATAGCCTTGATCGCCGTACGCAACCGTCCCGAGGACCTGGGACAGCACCCGGACGGCCTGTCTCCCCAGGCCGAGCAGACGGCCATCGCTCATGCCAGGCACCGGCTGATCAAGACATACCGCACGCCCGTCAACTGGGACTTCCGTGACGCGGTTAAAACGCGCTCTCTCTGGCTGATCGTGGGGGCTACGGGTCTGATCTATTTCCTTTGGCAGGCAGTGCTGACGCAGACGCCCGCTCACCTGCTCGATCGCGGCTTCTCGCCCACCGACCCGCAGCTTGCATTACAGCCCGCCTTCGTCTACGGCCTGATACTGGCCTGCAGCATCATCGGCCGCCTCAGCATATCTTTACTGGGTGAGAAAATAGAAACACGTTATCTGATCGCCATCGCCGGCTTCTCGCTGATGATAGGCGGTATACTCTTCAACGTCGCGTCGAAAGATGCCCTGTGGGCCGCCTATATTTTCCCGCTTCTCTCGGGCTTCGGCTTCGGAGCGGCCTACGTGTCGACGCCGCTCATAGTGGGCAATTACTTCGGGGCGGCCTCATTCCCCAGCATCAGCAGGATCACCAACCCCATCAACTCCATTTTCCAGTTCACCTCGCCGGCCTTTGCCGGGTTTATGTTCGACATCTACGGCAGCTACAATGCCGCCATGCTCATCGCCTGTGCGGGAGGGCTGATCGGGGTAGTCCTCATATTCTTCTGCACGCCTCCTAGGCCGCACGCCGGGTCATCCATGTGAATAACGGTTTAACCACCTGAACAAATATTAAAAAGGAGAGGGAAATGGAATTCAAGACAGTTGCCTACGCGGAAAAAGACGGCATCCTGCACGTCAAACTGAACAGGCCGGAGAAGAGGAACGCCATGAGCTTCGAGCTGATCAGGGAAGTACAGCAGTGCTTCGCCGAGGTGGCGCCCAAATCCACGGCAGAGGTGGTGCTGCTGTCCGGCGAGGGAAAGTGTTTTTCTGGCGGCACCGACCTTAACTCATTCCAGCTGGTTATGAGTGCCGCCGACCTGCGCCGCGGTGTACGCATGTTCCAGGCCATGTTCAACGAGATCGAGATGCTTGAGAAGCCGGTCATCGCCCTGATACACAACTACTGCTTCGGAGGAGCTTTGGAAATGGTGCTGGCCTGCGATCTGAGGATCTGCACGCCCGACGCCACCTTCAATATACCGGAGGTCAATATGGGCATGGTGCCGGACGGCGGCGGCAGCCAGCGTCTTTCCCGCGTAATAGGCCTGGGCAGGGCCAAGGAGCTGATACTGACCGGCAAGACCATCAACGCCGAGAAGGCTGAGCGGTGGGGCCTGGTCAACGAGATAGTCAAACATGAAGACCTGGAGAAGACCGGCATCGCCTGGGCCAAGGAGATCATGTCCAACGGAATGATCAGCGTAGGTCTGGCCAAGCGCAACATCGATATGAGCTATAACATGAGCATCCATGACGCGTTGGAATGCGCCGGCATGGCGCAAAGTCTGGCCATGTCAGATCCCAGCTTCATCAAGCGCGTGGAGCAGCGCTTCCTTGAGAAAGTGAAAGGCAAGAAGTCCTGATAAAGGCATTTACTACATAAATAAACAGGCCGGCCTTAAAGCGGCCGATAGCTGTCCGGCAGCGGATATATGCTTGACATTCCGCGGCTGCGACAGCTATTTTTATTAGGGTTGTTGTACGGCACAGGCGACATCAGTCCCACAATAATTTTTAAGGAGATCGCATCATGCAATTCGAGACTCTTGCCTACACCGAAAAGGACGGCATTCTCCACGTCAAACTGAACAGGCCGGAGAAGAGGAACGCCATCAATCCCAATATGTTCTGGGATATCGAGAAATGCTTCTCTGAAGTGGCGTCCAGGCCCAGCGTCGGCGCTGTTCTGCTCTCGGGTGAGGGCAAGGGGTTCTCGGCCGGCACGGACCTCACCGCCTTCCAGGCCGGCGGCAGCCAGCAGGACATCCGCCGGTTTGTCAGAATGGCACAGCGGGCCTACAACGAGATCGAATACCTCGAGAAAGCGGTCATCGCGCTCATCCACAACTTCTGCTTCGGCATTGCCTGCGAGATGGTGCTGGCCTGCGATCTGAGGATCTGCAGCGAGGAAACCACCTTCAGCATACCCGAGGTCGTGATGGGTCTGGTTCCCGACGACGGCGCCAGCCAGCGTCTGCCGCGCATAGTGGGCGTGGGCAGGGCCAAGGAGCTGATATTGACAGGCAAGACCATCAACGCCGAGAAGGCCGGGAACTGGGGCATGGTTAACGAGGTGGTCAAGCTCGAGGACCTGGAGAAAACCGGCATTGCTTGGGCCAAACAGATCATCGACAACGGCCCCATCGGCGTGGGGCTGGCCAAGCGCAACATCGATATGAGCATGAATATGAGCGTGGCGGACGGCCTGGAATGCGCCGGCATGGCGCAGAGCCTGGGCTTCTCCGATCCCGAATTTATCACAAGGATACAGAAGCGTCTGGAGGAGAGGACCAAGGGCAAGAAGTCCTGACACACGCTCCGGCATTAAACCGATGAAAGTAGTGCTGCATATCTGCTGCGGTGTCTGCGCGGCGGGCGCCGCCGATGTGCTTTTAAACGAGGGTCACCGGGTCACCGGCTATTTCTATAATCCTAATATTTATCCCGAAGAGGAGTACCGCCTGCGCCTGGAGGCTGCGCAGCGCACGGCCGACAGACTTGAATTCGAGCTGGCGGCGGGTCCGTACGACTTCGAAACCTGGAACAAGGCAACTGCGGGAATGGGTGTTGAGCCCGAGGGAGGTAGGCGCTGTTCGATATGTTACCGCCTGCGCCTGGAAAAGACCCTCGGTTTCATGCGGGAAAGAGGCGCGGATGCCTTTACCTCCACGCTGACCATCAGCCCGCACAAACAGTCGGCTGAGATCAACCGCATCGGCCAGGAGATTGCCGGCGAGCGCTTTATGGCCAGGGATTTCAAGAAGAAGGACGGTTTCAAGAGGTCGATGGAGCTGGCCAGGAGCTGGGGGCTTTACCGCCAGAACTACTGCGGCTGCATCTATAGCCTGCGGGATACGTGTAAATGAGCAGGATTTGTGCGCTTGTCGCATTATTGTCTGTCCTTATATCGGCACTTTTCATCGCAGCATGTCAGAGCAACACACAGCAGCTGCCCTACAACGGCACCTGCGGTTTCAACGTGGTGCTGCAGAACAATTCTGACGCCGTGGACCCCACCTGGAATCAGGTGGTGGACTTCCTGAAGTCCGACCTTACGGACGAGATGGACTATATTGAGGGCGACTTCATGTGCGGATCGTTTGCCCAGGAAGTGCATAACAATGCGGAGAAGGCGGGCATACGGGCGGCCTGGGTGGGAGTCGACCTGGCCGGTGAGCCGGTCGGGCATGCCGTCAACGCCTTCAACACTACCGACCGCGGCCTGGTCTTCACCGACTCCACGGGCCGGACCGCCCTGGAGTCCAAGTTGGAACTGCAGAAGCCGGAAGCTGAAGCGGACGGCGGCAGAGTATCCGTTAGCGGGGATGACCGCGTGGCTTACGTCGAGAATGGCAGGGAGCTCGGCTTCATCAGCCTGAGTGTCAATCCTTCCCCGGATTATGCCTTTTACGAAAAATACCGGAGCAAGAGCCGCGATTTCGAGGTAAAAGTGGACGGCTTCAATCAAAAGGTAGAGGCCTACAACGCCGAGGTGGGGGAGTTCAACCAGTGGGTGCAGGGCAGAACATTTATTGTCGGCAGCAGCGAGGCCAACCGCGTTGCAGAGTGGAAAGGACGGCTCCAGATGTCGCTATACCTGCTCAAAACCGAGGCAGCCAACCTGGACAAGGAGAAAGCTGAGCTGGGGCCTATCTGGGAGCCGATGGGCACGGTGACAGGCATAGATGTGCGATGGTAAACAGCTGGAAATCTAGTAAGATTATTAGCGCTGCTTCTTGCCATAGAGGGAAATGAACCGCTCTATGGACCGGTTATAAGTGCGCTCGACCTCAGGCGGGAAGTAGCAGGCCGGAAGCTCACCGGCATCCCTGTGGTACTTTATGCACTCGCAGCAGACGCCCTTTCTGGAGCACGGCTCATAAGTGCAATTACACGTAGTCTTGTTGTTGCTTATCTTACATTCGCGCATCTGATCTACCTGTCCTTATCTTAATCAAGGGAAGTGATGTCGAAGGGCGGCCTGGGCAGCAGGTCGAATTTTATGCCGGCCTCTTTAAACAGCTCCAGGAAGCCGTCGTCCGCATACTTCCCGAAGGTCACGAAGCGCTCGATGCGGGCATTGGCCAGCATCTTGGCGCAGAGGATGCAGGGCGAATGTGTGCAGTAGATAGTCGCGCCGTCCAGGCTGACCCCGTGTAGCGACGCCTGGATGATGGCGTTCTGCTCGGCATGTATCCCCCGGCAGATCTCATGCCTTGTGCCCGACGGTATATTGAGCTCGTCCCGCAGACAGCCGAGCTCCAAACAGTCTTTAACCCCGGCGGCCGCACCGTTATAGCCGGTGGAGAGTATGTGCTTGTTTTTAACGGCGACCGCACCCACGTGATGCCGACGGCAGGTAGCCCTCTCAGCCACCACGGAGGCTATCTTGAGGAAATATTCATCGGGCGACGGCCGCTTAACCTTTTTCATTTAAGCACTCCAATTATAGCGCCGGCCTGCTGCCTGAGCGCTTCCAGCGTCCCGTTATTTGTGATGGTGAAATCGGCCATGGCGATAGGGCCGCCCTTGTTCACATTCTCTATCTCGGCATAGTCCCTGGCCCTGGCCTGCTCGGGGCTGAGCGGCCTCACCGCTCTGCCTTTCAGCCTGGAGTAACGAACCTCGGGCGGCGCCCATACGGCCACTATATTCAGCCTTTCGCCCAGCTTCTCTTTCAAGTACTTGTACTCCTCCCAGGAATAGAGCCCGTCTATCACCACGCCGGACTTCTCAAGGGATGCCTCGATGCGCGGCAGGTTGAGTATGGCATAGGCCGCCATGCCGTGTTTCTTCCTCAAATCCTCCCTCACCGTCCTCTCATTCTCCTCGTTAAGCATGAGACCGCGTGCACGAACCTCCTCATCGGTGACGTCTCCGAACCTCACAGTAGAATAGCCGCTCCTCTGAAAGACGCGGGCCACCTCCGATTTGCCCGATCCGGGCATCCCTACCAGCGCAACTATATTCACTCGACCACCTTAATCATTTATTCGCAGGCTCACAATTATAGAGAAAAAGCGATCTCGCTGGCAAAGGGACGAATTGCGTCATAATTATTGTTACCGAAAATAGTATTGTTGCCTCAAAAATAGTGTTACCGAGCGGAGGTACACATGACACGAGGCAGCATACTGGAATATATACGAGCCATAAAAGAACGGTATATTCG
>DAOUFT010000084.1:0-15464 GCA_034429855.1 Dehalococcoidia bacterium | reverse complement strand
CTGTTCCCGTGATCGCCAGTGGAGGGGCCGGCACGCCGGAACACCTCTACCAGGCGCTGGCTGAGGGAAAAGCAGACGCCGTGCTGGCAGCCAGCATTTTTCATTACAGGGAATATTCCATCAGACAGACCAAGGAATTTCTGGCCGCAAAAGGTATACCTGTGAGGCTGCAGTGAGGTGATCAGGATATGATCGGACAGGAAACGCGCGACGTTGAAAGAAAGATCACTGCCATATTAAAGATACTGAGCGATGCTCAGTCTCCCATGGGCAGCCGCATGATATCGACCCTGCTGGAAGAACAGGGCATCTACCTGGGGGAACGTGCTGTGCGCTACCACCTGAAGATAATGGATGAACGCGGCCTGACACGCTCGGCCGGCCATAAGGACGGTCGCACCATCACCCTGCCTGGCCTTGAGGAATTAAGAAACTCGCTGGTTACCGACAAGATCGGTTACGTCGGTTCCAGGATAGAGCGCATGGCCTACCAGACCAATGTCGGCCTGCGATCATGTACGGGGCGCATTCCCGTGGATGTATCGCTCTTCGACCGCAATCAGTTTCAGTCCGCGCTGAAAATCATGAATAATGTGTTCCGCGCCGGGCTGTCGTCATCGGGCATGGTGGCGCTGGCGGGGGAAGGCAGCAACCTGGGCGGCATCATGGTGCCCGCGGGGCAGGTAGGGCTGGCTACCGTCTGCAACGTCGCTGTAAACGGCTGTCTGCTCAAATCCGGCATACCCGTGTACGCGCGTTTCGGAGGCCTTCTTCAGATAAAGGACGGGCGGCCTCTCAGATTTGTGGACCTTGTGGAGTTCACCGGCTCAACAATAGATCCTTCCGATATATTTATAGCCGGTAGAATGACCGACGTACTTAAGGCGATCGACGGCAACGGCAAGGTGCTGGCCGGCTATTGTGAAATACCCATGCTGTCCTGCGGTAAAGCGGACGAACTGCTGCAGCGGATGAGCAACAGCGGACTTGTCACCCGGGCCTTCTTGGCCAGGCCGGGGGAAAAGATATGCGAGATACCATTCAGTCCCGAGCGGGCAGGCCTGGTCTCATTCAGTGGTCTGAATGCAGCGGCAGCAGTAATTGAGAGCGGAATCGATGTAACCAACCACTCTATATGCGGACTGCTGGACGTATCCAGGCTGCGATCGTTTGCCGAATTGCTATAATAAGATCGGAGAGACGTGTACAATATTTTAATCGTCACCAACGATATAGAGCGTGTGAGAGAGCTCAGTGGCGGACTGAGCAGATTGGGCTTCTCCTGCACGGCCTGCATTGATGCCGACGATGTGATCCGGCATGAAGCCAGACAGACTTTCCATATTGTACTGGTGGATATGTCATCGGTCTCTTCATACAGCGAATCAGCCTGGCAATGGTTCAGAAAACTGAAGCTGCGCCGAATTATGCCGGCCATCGCAGTTGTTACCACTTCCACACTGGCTGCTGTTGAACCAGAGGCGGGATTGACTGATTTCGTTGTTCATCCATGGAATATCGATGAGCTGGCATGTAGAATCCGCAGGGCTGTAAACGTGACCGCCGCATCAGATGATAGCGGAGTAATAAAGGTAGGGGATCTGTGTATTAATCCGTTGCGCTGCGAGGTTGAACTGGGAGGCAGATTGCTGGCCCTCACCTTTAAAGAATACGAACTGCTCAAACTGATGGCAACCAACAGAGGCAAGGTCTATACCCGCCAGGCCTTGCTGAACGAGGTTTGGGGTTACGACTACTACGGGGGCGACAGGACTGTGGACGTGCACATTCGTAGATTACGCAGCAAAATCGAGGATCCTGGACATTCCTTTATCGACACGGTGCGCAATATAGGCTACAAGTTCAAAGACCTGGATAACAAGTCTGGTTCGCCGTAATACAATCTTAACGTTGCTGTAATAAGCCGGCAACAGGCCTTCTTTAATATTGTTACATAACAATATCGAGGAGGTCTTATCATGAATTCAGGTGACACGGCCTGGTTGCTCATTTCCTCAGCCCTGGTTTTGCTTATGACTCCAGCCCTGGCTTTCTTTTACGGTGGAATGGTACGCAGAAAAAATCTGCTTTCCACTATTATGATGAGCTTCGCTATCCTGTGCCTGATATCCATTCTCTGGATTATTTACGGGTACACACTGGCCTTCGGTCCTGATGTCAGAGGACTGATCGGCGACTTATCCTGGTTCGGACTGGCTGGAGTGGGGCAGGCCGCCTCGGCAGTATACGCGGTGACCGTGCCCCATCTGGCATTTGCGGCATTTCAGGCTACTTTTGCCATCATAACCGTGGCGCTCTGGACGGGCGCCGCGGTGGAGCGCATGAAGTTCGGCGCCCTGCTGGCTTTCGCAGCCCTCTGGTTTACGCTGGTCTATTGTCCGGTAGCACACTGGGTATGGGGCAGCGGAGGGTGGCTGGCTGGTATGGGTGCTCTCGATTTTGCCGGCGGCACCGTAGTGCATATCAACGCCGGCATCTCGGCCCTTGCGCTGGCGCTGGTGCTGGGCCCGCGGATGGGTTTTAAAGAGCGCGAGCCGATGGAGCCCAACAGCATACCCTATGTTGTACTGGGAGCCGCATTGCTCTGGTTCGGATGGTTCGGATTCAACGCAGGCAGTGCCCTCACGGCCGGCGGGCTGGCAGCCAGCGCATTCATAACCACCAACACTTCGGCGGCGGCGGCCGGGCTCACCTGGATGCTGCTGGGATGGATACACCGCAGGCCTTCTGTGCTGGGTGCAGCAACCGGCGCGGTGGTGGGACTGGTGGCCATTACCCCGGCAGCTGGCTACGTTCCCGTCTGGGCAGCCGTACCGATCGGCGCCGTTGCCTCGGTTATATCGTACTACGTAATGATCTGGAGGTCACAAACAGCCCGGATAGACGAGTCGCTCGATGTATTCGCCTGCCACGGCATGGGCGGCATCTGGGGAGCAGTGGCAACCGGTATCTTCGCCACCCGCTTGGTAAATCCCGCAGCTTCCGGCTTGCTGGACGGTAACTGGATACAGGTTCCGGTGCAACTGGTAGCCGTAGCGGCAACGGCCGTCTACTCCTTCGCAGCATCTTGGCTGCTTGCCAGAGCTCTCAAGGCCACCGTTGGCCTTAGGGTAAGGGAGGAAGAAGAATCCGTGGGACTCGATATCTCACAACACGGCGAAAATGCTTACGGAGGTGTATCGCAATGAAGAAGATAGAGGCAATACTGAGGCCTGAAAAACTGGATGCGGTTAAACTGGCCCTTGAGAAAATCGGAATCCATGCCATGACCGTGACTGAAGTCAGAGGCAGGGGAAGACAAAAAGGCATTACCCTTCAATGGCGTGCCGGAGAATACAGGGTTGATTTCCTGCCCAAAGTAAAACTGGAAGTGGTCCTGTCTGAAGAGGATAGTCATTCTGCGGTCGACGCCATCTGCCGGGCCTCCAGAACAGGACGGGAAGGAGACGGAATGATTTTTATACTGCCCGTTGATACCGCCGTCAGGGTGAGGACAAGCGACAACGGGGAAACCTGTATAACCCCTAAATAACAGGTATTTTTTTACCGCAATGCATAAAAATCAGGTAAAAACAGCGTGATTACCTGCCTGTAAGGGGCTTTTCCACCAGGCGCTTAATCTGTTTGTAACAAATGGCTGTTAAATTAATTGTGATCGGCAGAAAACATTCTGTCAGATTAAATAAATAAACCAGGAGGAAATATGGCAAAGAAAGACAGAGCGGAAGCCGTTGAATACGTGCTTAAAATGGCGAAGGAGCACGATATCAAATTCATCAATCTTTGGTTTACCGATATCCTCGGCTTTCTCAAAAGCTTTTCCATCACCATCGAGGAGCTCGAGCGCGCTCTGGAGGAAGGCATGGGTTTCGATGGTTCGTCCATAGAGGGCTACGCCCGCATAGACGAAAGCGACATGATCGCCATGCCCGATCCAGACACTTTCCAGTTGCTGCCCTGGAGGCCCAAAGAGCAGTCGGTCGGGCGCATGTTCTGCGATATCTACAGGCCGGAGGGAAAACCGTTTGAGGGAGATCCGCGGTATATCCTCAAGCAGAACCTCAAGCGGGCCGCCGACCTGGGCTACACCTTCTATGTCGGGCCCGAGCTCGAGTTCTTCTACTTCAAAAACAGCGGTGGCACTGACATACTCGATTCGGGCGGCTACTTCGATCTGGTCCCGCTGGATATGGCGGTCGATCTGCGCAGGCAAACGGTGCTGGCGCTGGAGGAGATGGGAATCGGAATCGAGTATTCGCACCATGAGGTGGCTCCCAGCCAGCACGAAATCGATATGCGCTACACCGATGCGCTGACTATGGCGGACAACGTTATGACCTATCGGCTGGTGGTCAAGCAGGTGGCCCAGCAAAACGGTGTTTACGCAACCTTTATGCCCAAGCCCATGTTCGGCGAGAACGGCAGCGGCATGCATGTGCACCAGTCGCTCTTTAAAGGCGACAGGAACGCATTTTTCGATAAAAACGACTCCTTCCACCTGTCTAAAATCGCCAGGAACTACATCGCCGGACTGTTGAAATACGCTCCCGAGATAACCTCCGTCACCAGTCAGTGGGTAAACTCTTATAAACGCCTGGTTCCCGGTTACGAGGCGCCTGTCTACATTTCCTGGGCACGCCGTAACCGCGCTGACCTGATCAGAGTGCCAGAATACAAACCGGGACGCGAGATGGCTACACGCATGGAATACCGCTCCCCCGATCCGGCCTGTAACCCTTATCTGGTTTTCAGCGTAATGCTGGCAGCAGGTCTGGAAGGCATAGAGAAAGGCATGGAGCCGCCCGCGCCTGTAGAGGAGAACGTTTACGAGATGAGCGACGAGCAGAGGAGGCGCCGCGGTATTAAAACGCTACCGGGCAACCTGGCCGAGGCCATCGCACTGACGGAAAAGAGCGCGCTGGTTAAAAAAGCTCTGGGCGACCATCTGTTTCATGCCTTCATCAAAAATAAGAAAGTAGAGTACAACCAGTACAGGATACAGGTAACGGAATACGAGATTAAGAAATATCTGCCCATCCTGTAGTATAATCATAGCATTCAGGACGTGGACATGCGCCGCCCGCCTACAAAGGCGGGCGGCTCTCGTAAATAATGGCTGATTCACGCTCAAATCCTGCAAAGAAAGATCTGACGATAGGAGTACTGTCCCTTCAGGGTGCTTTTATCGAGCATGTCTTCATGTTCGAAATGATCGGTATCAGGGCGATAGAGGTGAAGCTTCCCCACCAGTTGGATCGGCTAGGTGGCCTGATCATACCGGGCGGCGAGAGCACCACTATAATGAAGCTGATGGAAAGCTTCGATCTGATTAATCCGATTAAGAGCCTGGTAAAGAGCGGTGTGCCCGTCTGGGGCACCTGTGCCGGCATGATATGTCTTGCCGCTGGTGCGCTGAATCCGGACGGCACTGCCATGCACACCCTCGGACTGATGGATATTACGGTGAAACGCAATGCCTTCGGCCGTCAGGTGGACAGCTTTGAATCGCGGTTGCAGATATCTGGCGTACCAGGCGGACCTTTCCCCGCGGTTTTTATCCGCGCTCCACTGATAGAGAAGGTCGGGGACGGGGTAGAGGTGCTCGCCAGATTGCCCGGCGGAGAGATAGTCGCCGCCGCGCAGGGCAAACTGCTCGCAACCTCCTTTCACCCTGAACTGACGGGGGACGACAGGTTGCACAGATACTTCGCACACATGGCAGGCTATTAGCCCGGAACCGCTTCCTATTTGGCCATAGCAGGCGCGGGCTGCTGTGCAATGATGCCGTTCAGGTAATCCTCAGCCCACTTGATCAGCTCCTCGTCCTTGAGTTCCAATGGATAATCGGGAGTCAGGCCTGTGTCGCTGATAAGCGTGCCGTTGGGTGTGTAATAGTGCGCCGTTGTTATCTTGATGGCAGATCCGTCGTTCAGCTTTACGAAGTTTTGTACACTGGCTTTGCCGAATGTCTTTTCTCCGGCCAGCTTGGCCCGGCCGTTATCCTGCAGAGCGCCCGCCACAATCTCACTGGCGCTGGCACTGCCCTTGTTGACCAGTACTATCAACGGCAGATCTTTGGCAATCCCGCCCGGCTTCACCTTCTGTACCGTCTCCAATCCATCCTTATCCACGGTCTTGACCACGATACCTCGTATTAAAAACTGGCTGGATACATCGACCGCTTCTGAAAGCAGACCTCCGGGATTATCGCGCAGGTCGAGTATTAGACCCTTGGCGCCCTGTCTGGCAGCCTCCGCCAGCGCTTTTTTGAAGTCACCGGTCGTCGGCACAATGAACTGCTGTATACGTATATAGGCCAGCTGTCCGCGCATCTCAAATTTAACCGAATCGAGCTTGATCTCGCGTCTGGTGATTTTTTTCTCATAGGGCTCCTTATCGCCTTCTCGGTAAATCAGGAGTACCACGTCGGTTCCGGCCGGGCCCCTTATCTTCTGCGAGGCTTCGGTCGTATTCAACTGACTCGTAGACTGCCCGTCAATCTTAAGTACCATATCTCCCGACTTCAATCCGGCCTCTTCGGCGGGGGAGCCGGGCATGGCTGAAATGATTATTATCTGATTCTCCTTCTTGCCTATATATGCGCCGATACCATAATACAGGCCAGTCAGATCTATCATGGTAGATTCAAAAGACTGCGGAGAGAAGTACTCGGTATAGGGATCATCCACCGCCGCCACCATACCCCTTATGGCGCCCTGGGCCATCTTGACGGGATCGAGCTTGGCCTTATCTACGTAGTTTTTTTGCAGCACATCCCAGGCCTGGCTGATGGACAGGAACTCAGGCGGCAAACCTTGCAGTATTTTTTTATCCGCCTCCCCCGGTATGAATTTGAAATCGCAGGCCAGCAACGGCATGCTGGTAAACAGCACAGCCAGCACCAGCAGTATATGCAGGGCAGAATTCTTTCTCATATGCATGAAATCAACTCCAAGGTTACTATTATATTTATGCTGGGCCCGATAGGCCGCCATATATTGTAGCGCATTTACGGCTTCAGATAAGAATAGCCAAGCAGGCCTGTAAGCCGAATTCTGTGCCTCCGCTTGCGCGAAGCGGTGACCATCCATCTACCCGCCGTGTTGCCGCGGCGATCATGCGACCAACCCGGGGTCAGCCCAGGCAAGCCATTGCCCCCTATTAGGTCTTGCTCCGGGTGGGGTTTGCACGGCCGGCCGGTCACCCGGCCGCCGGTGAGCTCTTACCTCACCATTTCACCCTTGCCCGTCATGCGACAGGCGGTATGTTTCTGTTGCACTATCCGTAGGGTCACCCCTCCTGGGCGTTACCCAGCACCCCGCCTGGTGGAGTTCGGACTTTCCTCTACGATCTTCCAGATCGCAGCGGTCACCCGGCCTGCTTGGCTCAATTACTCTACAACTTGCCCGACAGCAGGTCAAATAAGTCTATGTCAAGTACAAAATCCGGCCGCAATTGCCGCAGGTCACGATGGCATTGCCACGTGCATGCTGCATCTCACTGACCGACAGCGTCACCCTGCAACCCAGGCAACGCCCCTGTTCAACCTTGACCACCGCCTGACCCTTCCTGCCCTTTAAAGCTTCATATATAGTGATAGTATCTTTGTCTATCGACGCCAGCAGCTCGCTGCGTTTCCTCTCAAGCTCGCTCAATTCGTTTTTCACCCCTTCCACCCGGCCTTTCAACTCAGCTTTCTCGCTGCCCCAGGCATCGGCGGCCGACCGGCAAACGTCCTTCAATTTTTTAATCGCGACACTGCCCGTCTCCAGCTTCTCCATCATATCCAGCAGCACGTCATCCTTTTTATCCAGACTGTTCTTGAGCATGGCCGCCTCCTGCTCAAAGCCCATCAGCTCCTTGGGATTCCGTATTTTGCCGCCGTACAGCTTATCCTGTATCTGTTTGAGCTGGGTCCTCATAGCTTCCGCCTCGGCATCCAGCTCCCTGTATCGTTTTGCCAGCGCTGAACGCTCGCCCTCCGCCGCCTTCAAAGCCGCTTCCGCCTGCTCAAAACGCTCATTATGACGGATACGCAGCTCAATGTCCTCAAGCTGCTTCACATGATCGCTGATGGAAAGTTCGATCTGCTGGAGATCATAAACACGTTTGGCGACACTCATATCGAGCAATGATACGTCAGGTCAATTTATATGTCAAAGCCGATCAGAGGGTCTAGTGCGGATAGTCCAGCAACACCACCTGCGTGCTGAGGGGTATATTGGTCCTGGTGACCACAAGCTTGGGCTGTGAAGCCAGGCCCTTGACACCCAGCTCCTTGAGGAATTTCTCGGGGAATTCGAGCTCGGCCTTCTCTGCCGCCGTCTTGTAATGCATGGGGACAGCATAGCCGGGATTCAGGTTCCGCACAAGGTCAGCCGCAGCCTGACCGCCGATGGTGGAATGGCCGCCAACGGGTACAAACAACACATTCACATTTCCCAGTTCGCCCGTGACCTCCGGATTAAGCACATGGCCGAGATCTCCCAAATGACACAGTGTGACACCTTCGATCTCGATCACATAGATCGTGTTCTTGCCGGACTTCTTGCCCTGCTCACCGTCGTGGTAGCTCGGTATGCCCGTGATGTACGTATCCTTTATCTCGTACTCTCCCGGGCCCTTTATGGCACGGTAGCCTTCCTGAAGTGTGTCGAGAAATGAATGGCCGGGATGAGCATGGCTGATGATCGCTATATCCGCATGCACCTTGCCCAGAGAATAGCCGGTGCTTTCGGGGCATGGATCGATCAATAATATGACTTCCTTGCCCTTGATGCGGAAACATGAGTGGCCGTACCAGGTTATTTCCATATCGCTGTCCTCGCTATCAGATACTGATTTAAGCCGGGGTTTAATTGTAGCAACACATCGTTAAAACAGCAATCGACGGATGCTGCATTAGCTTTATGCTATAATCCCCGTCATGAATATACTCGGCTTCGAGACCTCCTGCGATGAGACCGCCGCAGCGGTTGTAAGGGACGGGGTGACCATCCTGTCCAACGTGATCGCATCGCAGGTGGATATACACGCCAGGTACGGAGGCATCGTGCCCGAGGTGGCCTCGCGCCAGCACCTGCTGGCTATTGTGCCGGTGGCCGAAAAAGCTTTAGGTGAAGCCGGGATCAACCTGGAGCAGGTGGATGCCGTAGCCGCCACCATAGGCCCCGGCCTGGCGGGATCACTGATCGTGGGCGTCAACTTCGCCAGGGCGGTCTCACAGGCATTTGACCTCCCCTTCATCGGCATCAACCACCTGGAGGGGCATATCTACGCCAACTGGCTTTACGGCGAGGCGCCCAGGTTGCCCTGTCTGTGCCTGATTGTGTCCGGAGGTCACAGCGACATAATACTTATGAGGGACCACGGCAGCTTCCTCAGGCTGGGGTGCACGCGTGACGACGCAGCCGGCGAAGCCTTCGACAAGGGCGCCAGGATACTGGGTTTGCCCTATCCGGGAGGGCCGTCCATCCAGTCTGTCACCAGGGGTGTAAAAACATCTCTGTCCCTGCCGCGCGCCTGGCTCAGGGACAGCGACGATTTCAGCTTCAGCGGCGTCAAGACCGCCCTTCTCCACATGGCCGAGGAGAAAGAGGACAAGGACGAAAGATGGGTCAGTGAGGCTGCTGCAGCTTTTCAGGAGGCCATCATAGACGTGCTGGTCGGCAAGACCATACAGGCCGCAGAAAGGACTGGAGTGAAGCAGATAATGCTGGCCGGCGGCGTGGCTTCCAACTCTGCGCTGCGCGAGCGGTTCAAGGCCGATTCACCTTTACCCGTCCTGATACCTCCCCCCATATTGTGCACGGACAACGCGGCCATGATCGCCTCCTGTGCCTACTACCACTGCATCTCGGGAAACCTGAAGGGCAGGGAGCACGACGTCATACCGGGGCTGTCCTTCGCGAAGTGAACACGGGGCAGCTCCCGCATTCTCTTGTGCGGCACCAGTTGTGGTAGATATGCAGCAACCCCTGCTGCCGGCAGGCGCCGCAGGCCTGGTTGCCCAGTAAACCGCTCATGTAACGTGTTAGCTCGTTGGCCAAAAGCGAAGGATATGAGCCGAAAACGCTCATTGCTTTCTCTATAAGAGGGTTGTCATCAGCATATGCCCCGTACGCGTGCATGAAGGGCAGCACAGCATTGACTGCAATCTCGCGTGCCCTTCCTGCGCCTATCATCACCTGCGAGCCGGCCCCCACCACGGTAAAAGCTTTCTCGAGTTCGGCTGCCTCCTTCCTGGCAGGTGTATTCATCGTTTTTTCAATCACCGCAGCGGCCAGGCCGGTTTCTTCATTGCGCTGAATCAGGTGACACAGACCGGTGATCCTGAGAGATGGATGATTATACGGTCGTGACGACAACATGGACCAATCCGATGCCTCTATGGTTTGTAATCCCTGGGGTATGTTATTAATCCTTTCTTTTGATAGACCGGCCGTGCCCAGCAACAGACGATATTTGGCCCGCAGGCTGCCCGCCGTGCGTCTCCTGATCATATCAATCGGTAATATATCAGCCAGCTTCTCGAAAGGCTTCACGTTCCAGGCATATCCCAGCGCGCGGCAGACGGCTTTGTAAAGCACCTGCTCGGGATCGTCCGCCTGCAGCAACCGCGCAAACCTGTCCGATTTCTGTACGAACCTTGCCATGCCCGCCTCTGCAACAAGATTGTCTACCATTTTGGTAGAGCCGGGAAGGTGCGGGCAGCGCCGGGTCCTCGCTGCAGCAGCGCGTTGTAACAGGTTGGCTCCTGTTTTGACATACTGGGCAAGAATTATGGTGCTGAGTATGCGCCCATCCTGCAGCCTTAGGGGTAGCGGGCCCCGCTGCCACATCGATACATGCAGTATTACGCCGTTGTAGCCTGCGTCTCTGTGATGCCCGTGTCGCTGCCATAGGTCGGAAGTGACGTGCACTTCCACATTCCCAACTGTTTTCTCCCCGTCTATCTTTATCACCACGTCCTGGAAATCGCACCCGCCGCGCATGCTCACCCGACCGGGGCAGATGACCTCGATCCGGTGGCCCGAGTCGTCATTGAAGTGCGACAGCCGGCCTGACAGCCATATCGCGGATACCGATCTCTCCGTTATCATACCCACCGCGCCTACACGTTATCGTGTATTTAATTTTAAAAAAAAGGGCTGTTACGCCCTGTACTTGAAACCGCTTCGGTCCGCAATGATGCTTAATAATTTGGCGGAGGCGCCCCTGGGCTCATAATCGCCCTGTTCCCACTCGCTGACCGTCTGCTGCCTGATGCCCATCTGGCCTGCCATCTCGATCTGCGTCAGATCAAGGTGATTCCTGAGCGCCCTGATGCGCCGCGCATCCCATTTATGCTTTTTCTCGGCCTTCTTCATACACTTCAATTATACACTATAACAGGTAATCGATCCTACCATATTATGTCTACCTTTGTTATTCTGTACTTCTCCGAAAGCGTGTAATACCCGCCTACTTCTATACCAAATCTCTCCCCATCTGTTTGGGGGTCAAAATAGACTATTCCACGGTCTGTGGTCTCGAAAGCGTTAATGGCGTGACCCATAACGCTACTGTCTTCTATGCTTTCCAATGTGAACGTGACAATACCACATTTTATACCCTTCGCTAAAGCATTCTCTCTTAATGCCTTGGTAAATGAGACACAATCATAGTACAGATTTATGAATGTCTGTTCATCGCCCTTGTCCTCTTTCAAAAACTCTATCACTTCCTCGTATGGCACAGGTTTAGGTATAGTCACATACTGGTCTAAATGAGATACCACAAATTCCTTACCGTTATCATAGCCGGCGGAATACCCTTTCTCATAACCCTGGGCATTTCCGTGGATCGTTCCCTTTTCCCACCCTTCACTGTTTCCCGCAGCGTACCCCGTAGAGTATCCCACCCAGTACCCGGCCCCACCGAACACGATCAATGAAATGACAATGGTCAGAATAATACGTTTCATATTGGCCTCCGCTTCTCCACACTGGCTCCTTCTGGATATTAGCCGTCAATGAGTATGATTCCTTATTTTCATGCACATCTCATGCGATTTTATCACACCGCGGCACTCTGTCAACACAGCCGGTGGGCATCCGACCAACGGTAATCATTCATTGGACTGTAATTCGGAAGCTCAATATCTTCGCAGCAACTCCTACTATTTGAAAGGAGGTTTAACTGTGATAATAAGAGATCAGAATTTTGAGAAACTGGCGGACAGCGTCAAGCCGGATGCGAAAAACAGGGTGGTTCTACGGCATGTCCATATAGAAGAAGGCATTACCTACCACATATATAAAAATTCGCTGGGCCAGATTGTTCTGGATCCCCAGGTGAGCATACCAGCGTCGGAAGCATGGTTATTTAATGATCCTGACTCCCTGGCCTCGGTGCGAAAAGGTCTGGATGATGCAGTTAAAGGCAGGACATCGAAAGTCAACTTCGAGTCACTTTAGGATAGAGAGCCGTGTTCGAGCTTTACTGGACTGCTGAGGCAAAAGATCAGTATAGATTACTCAAGACTAATACATCACTTGGCAAACGCTACAAAGCTGTTAAAAAGACTATTGAATACCTGGCATTGAATACCTGGCATTAAATCCCCGGCATAACAGCCTGCAAACCCATGAGTTCACCAGTTTGAAGGGACCTGGAGGAGAAAAGGTTTTCGAAGCCTACGACCAGCAGAAAACACCGGCGGCCTACAGGGTTTTCTGGTATTACGGTCCCTCTCCAAATATAATTACTATTATCGCTGTTACCCCACACCCATAGTTATCATTTAATTCCGGAAAATCGTAATATGCCGATTTATGAGTACAGGTCTGCCGGCAACGGCTGCAGCTACTGCAAGACAGGATTCGATTCGCTGCAGAAAATGGCCGACCCTCCGCTGAAAATATGTCCGAAATGCGGGGCCGCGGTTCAGCGCGTCTTCTCGAGCTTCGCGGCCTGCAGCGTGGAAACGCCGGAGGACACCACGGCTCTGGATATAAAACTGCGGGATTACGAAAAGCAGGGCATGTGGAGCCACGCCGCCGAATTGGCCGACAAATCCTCCCTCAAAGAAAGAGCTATGGACAACTACCGCCGGGCCGGCTACAATTTCTAACCTCCAATACCGCCGAATACATTTTTTAGCAGTCGCCTCTTTACAGTGATAATTTTTTGTGCTAATATACTTAGCAGTCTTGAAAAGAGATTGCTAATTTTATAAGGAGGTAAGTATGGCTGTAAAAATTCAACCTTTAGGTGACAGGGTAGTTGTAAAGCCGCTTGAGAAAGAGGAAAAGACCAAGGGTGGCATTTTCCTGCCCGACACCGCGAAGGAAAAACCGCAGGAAGGCAAGGTGCTGGCTGTCGGACCCGGCAAGCTTTCGGACGACGGCAAAAGGCTGCCCATGGATGTGGCCGTGGGCGACATCGTCATCTTCGCCAAATACGGTGGAACTGAGATCAAAGAAGACGACGAAGAGCTGATCATACTCAGGGAAGCCGACATACTGGCTAAAAAGAAGTAGGCGTTATCTTTACTAATCAACAGGCACATTTAATAGGAGGAAGAAGCATAAATGGCAAAACAGATCAAATACGGCGAAGATGCGCGCAGATCCCTTAAGAACGGCATCGACGCACTGACCAATGCAGTAAAAGTCACTCTGGGACCCCGCGGCCGTCCCGTGGCGCTCGATAAGAAGTTCGGCCCGCCCAGCGTTATCAACGACGGCGTTACCATAGCCAAAGACATCGAGCTGCCCGATCCCTTCGAAAACATGGGCGCCCAACTGGTTAAAGAGGCTTCCACCAAGACCAACGACAAATGCGGCGACGGCACAACGACCGCCACCGTGCTGGCCCAGGCCATCGTGACCGAGGGATTCAAGAACATTGCCGCCGGCGCCGACGCCATGGCGCTCAAACGCGGCGTGGAGAAAGCCGTCGAGGCCATGGTGGGTGAACTCAAGAAAATGGCCACTCCCGGCACCACCAAGGAGCAGGTTGCTCAGGTGGCCACCATCTCCGCAGCCGACACACAGATCGGCAACCTTATCGCCGAGGTTATGGAAAAAGTAGGCAAAGACGGCGTCATCACCGTCGAGGAATCCAAAGGGCTGCAGTTCGAGACCGATTACGTCGAGGGCATGCAGTTCGACCGAGGCTACATCAGCCCCTATTTCATCACCAATGCGGAGCAGATGAAAACAGAGATCGAGGACCCCTATATCCTGATCACAGACAAGAAGATCTCGGCCATCTCCGAGCTTCTGCCCGTGCTGGAGAAGGTTCTCCAGGTATCCAAGAATCTGGTAATCATCGCCGAGGATATCGAGGGCGAGGCGCTGGCCACGCTGGTGGTCAACAAGCTGCGTGGCACCCTCACCTGCCTGGCCGTCAAGGCGCCGGGCTTCGGCGACAGGCGTAAGGCCATGCTCGAGGACATCGCCATGCTGACGGGCGGAAAGGTCATCTCTGAAGAGATCGGCCGCAAGCTGGACTCGACTGCGGTAGCCGACCTGGGACGCGCCCGGAAAGTGGTTGCCGATAAGGACAACACCACCATCGTCGAGGGCAAGGGCTCAGAAGAGGCTATTAAAGCCCGCATCAAGCAGATCAAAGCCCAGATCGATGAGACCACCTCCGATTACGACCGCGAGAAGCTGCAGGAAAGGCTGGCCAAGCTGGCCGGCGGCGTGGCCGTGATTAAAGTCGGCGCAGCCACCGAAGTCGAGCTGAAAGAGAAGAAGCACAGGGTGGAGGACGCCCTCTCAGCCACCAGGGCTGCAGTCGAGGAAGGCATTCTGCCGGGCGGCGGAGTGGCCGTGCTCAACGCCCTGCACGTGCTCGACAAGGTCAAGGCCGAAGACGACGAGCGCACCGGCGTCGATATCATCAGGAAGGCCGTCGAAGAGCCTCTGCGCTGGATCGCCATCAATGCCGGACAGGAAGGCTCCGTGGTCGTCGATAAGGTCAAGCGCAGCAAGAAAGGCATCGGCTACGACGCGCTTAACAACGATTACGTCGACATGGTCAGCAAGGGCATCATCGACCCGCTCAAGGTCTCACGCACCGCTCTGGAGAACGCTGCCAGCATCGCCACCATGATACTCACCACCGAATCGCTGGTCTGCGACATCCCCGAAAAGGAAAAGACTCCGCCCATGCCTCCCATGCCTGAGTACTAATCCTCAGGCAGAGGAGTTAATATAATATTGTGAACGGAACCGTCCTGATCTGATCGGGACGGTTCCGCTTTTTCTTTATATTCAAATTTATTATATTTTCAGCAGGCCTTCCAAATTCTCCGGCTTTTTGACCGGACCCACAATAGCCAGGTTCAGCTTATTAGTGGTGAAGATGTCTCTGGCCACGCGCTTGATGTCCTCCACAGTAATAGCCTCAATAATCCTGGTTACATCATCGACTGTCAGTATTTTTCCGGT
>DAOUFT010000083.1:0-30494 GCA_034429855.1 Dehalococcoidia bacterium | reverse complement strand
GCAGATAGGATCCGAACAGGTCGTTGGCAAAGCCGGAAATGAAATTGGCCAGGATAGCGCCGATACCATAAGCCAGCAGCATGATGCCGTAATTCCTGGCATTGAACTTAATGCCGAAATACGTAGCTGTGGATGTGGGTGCTATTGCCAGCCACCCGCCCAGGCACAGCCAGAATCCCGCAAAGCATACTACATACAAAGGCGTGGTACCCTCTCCGGCAAACATCATGCCGATAGAAGCAAGTAATATGATGATAAATGATATTACAGCCGCGTACCTTGGTGTGATTCTATCGGTAATCCAGCCGAATAACGGGCGCCCGCCGCCGTTAAACAGCGCGAATACACCAACAAGCGTGGCGGCCGTGGCAGAGTCAAGTTTGATAATACCTGTAGCCACGGGACTTGCGATACCGATTGCCATCAAACCGGCCAGCGAACCGATAATGAAACATATGAAAAGGCCCCAGAAAGCGGATGTTTTGGCCATCTGTGAGCTGTCATAATCGGCAGCGGCAGTGGTTGCAGCACCCGGCTTGGGCGTCCATCCCGCAGGTTTCCAGCCGGGCGCAGGGAACTTCAAGGGAAGCGCCAGCAGAATAATTATGATCAGGAAAGCAATGCCAAGATAAAGGAACGTGTTCAGTACCTGTACGCTGTCGATCAGCGTTTTGGCAACATAGGCGCTGACAAAAGGAGAGCCACCGAAGCCGGCAACAGTCAAACCTACTGCCAGGCCTTTTTTATCGGGGAACCAGCGGGTAGCCACCTGGATGGGACCGCTGTACGAAAGTCCAACACCAGAGCCGCCTATCACACCATAGGTGATAATCAGCGTCCATATGCTTGGCAATGCCACCGGCAAAATCCCGGCCAGAATCCATCCCAGGCCGACTATAGCACCGCCGATGATACCCAGGGTTCTGGGTCCGACTTTCTCCAGCAGCCTGCCGCTGAAGGGGAATATGCCGGCGAAAAAGGCGATGAAAAACATGAAAGGCAATCCGCTTTCAAACGCGCCGATGTTGAACAAGTTCCTGACCGGCACATTGAATACGCTGTAGGCATAGACACTGCCCAGACACAGGTTGATAATGAAACCCAGCACAACCAGTATCCAGCGGCCTTTTTCAGCAGGCATACCGAAAAGCTTGGTTTGTTCTGCCATGAGACTTGTCATCCTCCCGTAAAATAAAAGTATCTAAGTATACTGAAACTCGGATTTTTCTGCACCTGCCGACATGCAAAAGAGAAAAAAAAGGCGCTGCTTGGAAGCAGCGCCTTTTTAAATCCAGGCTTAGACTCTGTTTTTCACCAGGTCGTCGACGACGCTGGGATCGGCCAGTGTGGTGGTATCACCCAGATTTGACACGTCGTTGGCGGCGATCTTCATCAGGATCCTGCGCATAATCTTGCCGCTGCGGGTCTTGGGCAGGCCGTCGGCCCATTGGATTTTATCCGGTGTTGCGATGGGACCGATCTCCTTTCGCACATGCGTGATAAGCTCTTTCTTGAGATCGTCCGACTTCTGCTGTCCCGTCTTGAGAGTGACATAGGCGTAGATGCCCTGGCCCTTGATATCGTGTGGCATGCCGACTACAGCAGCCTCGGCGACTTTGGGATGTGAAACGAGCGCGCTCTCAACCTCAGCCGTACCGATCCTGTGACCAGACACGTTGATGACATCGTCGATGCGTCCCATCAGCCAGAAGTAGCCGTCTTCGTCCACCCTGGCACCGTCGCCGGTGGTGTAAACGCCGGGGTTCTGAACGAAGTAGGTGTTCTTAAACCTTTCAGGGTCGCCGTAAACGCCGCGCATCAGGCCGGGCCATGGCTTCTCGATAATGAGCGAACCGCCCTCGTTAACGCCCGCCTGCGTACGGTCCTCGCGGATGACCTTGGCAGCCACTCCCGGGAACGGCAATGTGGCGGATCCGGGTTTGATCGGCCATGCTCCGGGTAGTGGGCTGATGAGGATGCCGCCGGTCTCTGTCTGCCACCATGTATCAACTATGGGACATCGGCCTCCGCCGATAACGTTGTAATACCATATCCAGGCCTCGGGATTGATCGGCTCGCCCACCGTGCCAAGCAGCCTTAAGGATGAAAGGTCATGCTTCTTGACCCAGTCGTCACCGTCCTTCATGATGGCACGGATAGCGGTGGGAGCGGTGTAGAGAATATTGACCTTGTATTTTTCAACGATGTCCCAGAATCTATCCGGCTTGGGATAATTGGGCACGCCCTCAAACATCAAACTTGTGGCGCCCATGCCCAGCGGACCATAAACGATATAGCTGTGGCCTGTAACCCACCCGATGTCCGCCGTGCACCAGAACGTATCCTCGTTCTTATAATCGAATATCCACTGGAAGGTCCGCATTACATAGAGCAGATATCCGGCTGTGGTGTGTAGCACGCCCTTGGGTTTGCCGGTGCTGCCGCTGGTGTAAAGAATGAATAGGGGATCCTCGGCATCCATCTTCTCGGGCTCGCAGTAGGCGGCGACGTTGGCCATCTCTTCATCCCAGTAGTAATCGCGTCCGGAGACCATGGGGGCATCATTTTTGGCGCGCCTGACTACAATTACATCCTTTACCAGTGGACATGACTGCAGCGCCTGATCTGCATTGGCCTTGCTCTGGACCACCTTACCACCGCGGTAGTAGCCGTCGGCGCAGACGAGAAGTGTCGATTTGCAGTCCTGCATCCTGTCCTTGAGCGCATCGGCACTGAAACCACCGAAGACAATGCTGTGGATAGCGCCGATCCTGGTACAGGCCAGCATGGCGAATGCCAGCTCGGGGATCATGGGAAGATAGATGGATACGCGGTCTCCCCTTTTAACCCCATGCTTCTTCAGCACGTTGGCGAATTTATTAACCTCGTAATGAACCTGTTGGTATGTGAAAGTACGTGAATCTCCGATGTCGCCCTCCCAAATGAGAGCGGCCTTGTTTTTTGTAGCGGTTGTAAGGTGCCTATCCAAGCAGTTGTATGAGACATTCAGCTTACCGCCCACAAACCATTCATGCCTGGCGTTTTTAAAGTCATTGACCATCACCTTGTCCCATTTCTTGTACCAGGTGATAAGCTGGTCAGCCTGCTCACCCCAGAAGCCATCCGGATCTTCGATCGATCGCTTGTAGATCTTCTTGTACTCCGCCAGGCTCTTGATGTAAGCATTCTTGGTGAATTCTTTGGAGGGTGGGAACTTCCGGTTCTCCACCGACATAGAGGTGATTGTCGACTTTTTCTCTTCAGGTTTGTCTGCCATAGTTTGCTCTGATGATCCTCCTTGTATAAATTTCTATAGCATTTTATATTAAGACCATACTATATGCTCAAGGGATATCCGATTATGTGCCCGCCCGAGCTCAAGAAAATATAAGGAACAATGGTTCATGGACTTGGCACAACCAAACTCGAATGATACATTATGGAATTTTGACTGTCAAGCTTGTATCTTGTATCAGGCTTCGAGCTTCTCGCTGACCCGCTCAACCCTGAAGTATTTGATAATCTCCCATATGGTCGCACCAACCGGCAGGGCCAGTATCATGCCCCAGAATCCGGCAACATAGCCGCCTACCACAAGCAATACCATGATGACGGCAGGATGCATCTGCATATACCTTCCCTGAATCCAGTTCACAAAGATCGAGTTGAGCAATATCTGGGCGATTAAAAACACGAGTAAAGCCCAGATCACCAGATGCGGCTGCAGCGCAAAAACTATAACCAAAAGGATTATTCCCGAGATGACCGGGCCTATTATGGGAATAAACTGTGTCAGCGATGTCAACGCAGCCAGCGCCGCTGCATGCTCCACACGTAAAATGGCCAAGCCTATAAATACCATGGCCCCGACTATTATACTCAGCACAATGGTGGAGCGGATATAACGACCCATGACATTACCGATGATGCTGAGAATATCTCCCGTTCGTCGGGCGGCGCTGGAAGGCATGGAATCGTAGAAAAACTTGCGGAATGATTCATAATCCATGAGCAAAAAGAAAAGAAAAAAAGGCAGCGTAAAAAACCCGAGAATAGTGGGCATAGAGGCAGGAATGACTGCCATACTGCCCACAACGAAGTCCTGTAAAAACCTGGCTGTTGCAGGTCCGAGCTGGGAAAACCAGTCCTCAAATCTATCTGCTAACTGCTGCGGAAGTTCTCCTCTGAACTCCTTAAGCCACGTATTGAGCTGATCAAGCCCCTGCTGTATATACAGGGGAGCTTTATTAAGCACGACTGTCGAAGCTGCACCCAGAGCCGAACCGATGTAGGCCACAAATAGAACCATCACGGCGGTAAATACAATAAATACGATTATTATGGAAATAACCCGGCGCGCTTTGGCGGCCTTGTGCCGGGGAGGTAAAATACGTTCCAGCCATTGCACCAGCGGAATTAACAGATAAGCCAGCAGTATACCAATTAAGAACGGAATCAGCACTGCCATGGATATCCAGAGAAGCCACAGCGCAAGCGCAATGGCGATAATTATCAGAAAAGGACGCCAGTACTTTTTAAACAAGTTGTTATCAGTCGCCAATCAATTCCCTCCTGGACGCTTGCGTTATGCCTGAATATATAATGATAAAAATGTGCTGATTGTATGACGACACTTTGTCCGGTTTATCTGTAATCTACCTTGCAGACGATACCGTTATTCCTCTTCAGATGCCATGCGGCTCCTCACGGCATCCTTAACTTTGCCGACTACGCCGGAGGCTCCCTCTTTCAGAGACGAAGCTTTTTCCTTGACCATGCGCCGTGTCTCGGATCCGCTTTGCGGCGCATACAAGAAACCCACAACCACACCGATCAATGCCCCCACCAGAAGACCGGTGAAAAATCCTGCTCCGCTGTCCTTATTCATTTTATTCCTCCTTCCTCTTGAAAAGGTTGACTATCAGATTAATGCCTTGCGTGATACCCTGCACTGCGCTGCCGAGTTGCACAACAGGACTGATAACTTCGTCCCTGGTATAGTCGACCACTGCGCCGACCTTGTTCACCACCGTATCGGCAGACTCAATCACAGCATTGGTGGACTTCATCAATGGAACGAGCTTCCTGTAAAGCAGCAGGATAATGATGCAAATAAACACCACAGCAATCGTGGCAATGGCTGCCCAGACAACGATCGCCAGATCGCGCCACCAGGATAAATCCATATCACTGCCCTCCTTAGCTTATTATCGATATCATCACAGGTCCAACTTGAGATAGTATAGACCTGAACCGCTGCTGGTCACCTTAAAACCTGCTCGCTCAAAAACTGTCAGCATGGGTTTGTTTTCATACAGCACCTCAGCTACAAAAGCAAGCAGACCGTTTCTTTTACCAAGATATATGAGGTAGTTGAGTAATTCGGTGCCTATTCCCTGTCTCTGGTCTTTATCACGCACAGCAAAGGCCACTTCCGCGCTGTGCATATCCTGCCCGATACCGTATTGACCGATGCCAACCACCTCTTCGTTGTCCTCCGTCCCCCTGGTTGCCAGTATTACCATCTCCTGCGTATAGTCGATGATTACAAATTCCTGCAATCGTTCATGCGGCATATCCTTTCTGCTGGAGATAAAGCGACGGTAGAGGCTCTGATCGGACAGTGAGTAAAAGAAATCTTTTATCAGGGTCTCATCGCTGATTTTGACCGGCCGGAATAAAAACTGCTGTCCGGATTTGGTTGTTCTGACCGTCTCCAGCGATTCAGGGTATTCCCCGCGCTTTCCGGGGACAAAAGCCTGGTCTTTATAGATCAGATTTAGCTTTTTCGCCTCTTCGATCAGCCAGGGCCTGAACTTGGGATGCGCAATGGCTATTAACTCCATTGCACGCTCTCGGATATTTTTCCCGTGAAGATAGGCGATGCCATACTCTGAAATAACATAGTGGATGTCGCCTCTTACCATGGTCACTCCACTTCCCTCACTGAGAAAGGGGACGATCCTGGAGACCGATTCATCCTGCGTTGTGGACTGGATCGTAAGAATAGTCCTGCCATTTCGCGAAAGGATTGCTCCCCGCATGAAGTCGGCCTGCCCGCCAACACCACTGTAGAAGGTTTTTCCGATCGATTCCGCTGTAGCTTGTCCGGTGAGGTCGATCTCGAGAGCGCTGTTAATAGCAACCATGTTATCGTGCTGAGCGATTACCAGGGGATTATTGGTATACTCAATCGTACGGAACTCGATGGAGGGGTTGTCGTCTATGAAATCATAGGTAGATCGCTTTCCCATGCAAAAGGTTGCCACGGTCTTGCCGTGATCGAGAATCTTCTTTGAATTATCAATCACTCCGAGTTTGATCAGTTCAACAATTCCATCCGACATTAATTCCGTATGCACACCCAGGTGCTTCTTATTTGACAGGCTGCGCAGAATTGAATTCAGCCTGCTGCCATAGCCCACCTGAATGGTATCTCCATCCTGTACCAGGTGCGAGACATAGTTGCCTATTCTTGCTGCAATCTCGTCGTCGACCGGAGGATCGAACTCTAGCACAGGCTCGTCGTGCGGAATCACGTAGTCTACCTGCTCGATATGCAAGAATCCGTCGCCATGTACCCTGGGCATACTGGAATTAATCTGGACGATGATTATTTTCGCCTGCGCAACGGCTTCCACCACAATATCCACGCTTATACCGAGGCTTAAATATCCATGATGATCCGGCGGGGAAGTCTGTATTAAAGCTACGTCGACCGGGACGACTCCCTTGCGGAAAAGCTGGGGCACCTGCGACAGAAAGATGGGAGTATAATCGGCCAACCCCTCGTTAATCGCTCCACGGGTATTATCTCCGATAAAAAAGGAGTTGTGCCTGAAATTTGATTTGAATTTCTCCTGCGTATAAGCCGCCACTCCCAGTGTCCAGACCTGCAGTACCTCTGCGTCGAAAAAGGCTTTGGGGTTAGACTCCACATATTTGACCAGGGCATTAACCAGATACTGAGGTTCGGCGCAGGCCGTTCCTATGAAAATGCGGCTGCCTGGATGAATTTTACTGAAAGCCTGCTGCTCACTTGAGAATTTATCCGGGTATTTCTTCCTGAATTCATCCAGCGCAGGATTGCCACCCTTTTCTCCCATTTACGTCTCCGCATGCGTTTTATACAGCTCAATCTGTGCTGCACTCAAATTGTAACACAAATTCGATAGGTGGAAAGCAAGAGGTCCCCGCATCAGATGCGGGGACCTCTTTCACCCTCGCTACGTTTTCTGTTAAGGCAGGTGATCTAATTATTTCACTACGAGGCTTTTACCGATCTCACTATAAAGAGCTACATTCTTGGGGTTGGTGCCGCACATGACCATGATGGCATTGCCATCTTTGATCACGCCATAGACGGTGGCCTTCTGAGAGCCGAACAGGGCTGACAACATGATCTCATTGCCCTGGCTGCCGTCAAGGTAAGTCACCATTTTCTCGGAATCAACATTGGGGGTTATATTAACGCCCTTGAGTTTGATCAGGTCTGAAAGAAAAGTGGTGGCTGCAGATTTGAAATCGGCTGCTGGCCGCACTGCTATATAAACCAGGCCTTCATCGCCAGCGGCATAGAATTTGCCGCCGTCCAATTTGACCTCACCCGCCACCCATGCTTTGGGGTATTTGATGCTGAAAGCAGGATCTTCGCAGTTGTAGGTTGCTGCTTCAAATGTTGTCACGATTTCCGGTGCGGGAGCTGCCGGTGTTTCAGGCTGCGCGGGCGGCGCTGCAGGGGTCTCAGGCTCTGCGGGCGGCGCTGCAGGGGTCTCCGGCTGCGCGGGCGGCGCTGCAGGGGTCTCCGGTTGCGCCGGTGGAGTGGCTGCCGGCGCGCATGCCATGGCCACCACTGCCAACACGAGTACCAAGACGGAAACGATGACTAATGACTTGTTCTTTAACACTTCCTGGACTACCTCCTTAAAATATTGTTTGATTGAACAGCCTCTGAATTAGCTGCGTGTGTAAAAATACAACAAAGCTTTGCCTAAAGTCAAGTATTTGGAAACCTCCGTCCTATTAATATAGTCTCAGCAGCGAATCTATTTCAACCGTGCAATGATCCCGTATATTGACTCTTTTTATCTTGATCCGGCCGTATTTATCGATGAAATAGAGTGCCGGCAAAGCGGCCGGACCGTACAAGTCCCGCACCCTCCCATCTGTATCCAGCAGAACTCTGCAGTTAATCTCATTGGCTTCAATCCATTCCCTGACTGCAGCATCGTCTTCCTTGCTGACAACAACCAGCACTTCAAGTTGCGCACGCGGCCAATTATCAGATATCTTCGAAACACATTGCATCAACTGCAAACAGCCGGTACAGGCACTACCCGCAAATACCAGCAGCACCTTCCTGCCTCTGAAGCTTTCAATGGAGCTTCGTTCTCCGTTCGGCTCCGATAGGATAAACCCCGGAGCTTTACAACCCACATTGGGGCAGGTGCGTGGAACAGACGCCTGTTCACCTGCCGCCTTATGCACATTTACCACGCCGGCGATGTCAGATCCATATACAATATTCATTAGCTCCACCGCTTCATCCGCCGCCGTGGCAAAGGTCGTGCAACCTTCGCTTATATTGGTATACCTGCCATTCACAATGCCGATAACGTCCCCAAACCTGCTGATCATAGGCCCACCGCTGCTTCCCGGGTATACTTGGGCACTGGATTGTATGAAAGCAACAGATTCAATGACCGGAAAAGCGCAAATCACCCCCTCGGACAGAATCGGCCCTGCCGAACTGGAATAGGCCGGATAACCTGCTATTGTAACTGCATCTCCGATCTGAAGGCCGTCCGACTCCTGGGAGCTTCCCAGATTGGCGCAGCTGAAATCATCCGTGCCGCCTTTTACCGTAATAATGGCCAGGTCCTTCTGCCGGTCGGCAGCCATTACACTGCCTTCATATTCCACCCCCTTGCTAGATACCACATAAGCTGTCTTATCTTCTCCTACCACATGCCAGCTTGTGAGCACACATCCTGAACTTTGCACCATTACCCCGGAGCCAAGCTTGTTCCCGCAGACTATCCTGACAACAGCAGGATACAACCCGCTTATATCATTGGAGACCGGCGATAAAAGGCATGAAGAGCCAACGCACACTGCTAACAGAGCCAGTGCCGCAGCCATTATCAGCCTGCCTCTCGTGATATCCCTTCTCATAGCTACCTATATTACCATACTCTGAGTTTGAACTGGCCAGCCTGCCTGTCATAAAGCCGCATGACGGCACCTTAATCCGGTTTTATAAGCAGGGACGAACCTACTATAATAGATGTACCGTTACATACTCTCAATCCATATTCAGCCAAGGCGCGCCGGCTGCGGATTCAGAGTCAGGTGCAATATAGATGGGCTTCAGAATCGTAATTGCAGATAGCAATGCAAAATTCATGAGCATGCTGGGACGTGCCCTTCTGGATTCGGACTATAGCCTCTACCCCGCGGAATCCAAAGAAACGGCCCTTCGGCAAATTACACAATTCGATATCGATGCCTGCATTATAGATGTCGACCTGCCCGGCGGCATTGAAGAAGTCCTGCAGGCATGTATGAGCAAGTCAAAACCCATCGTAGCTATGGGCGCATCTACCTTGAAAGAAACGGGAAAACTGGTGGAGATTATGTACTACGGAATTCCCTACGTAAAAAAATACAACCCTGAAGGCGAAGCCAAGTTGGATCATATTATCGCCAGGATGAATGTTCTGCTCAGGACCCTGCTGATCTTCAGCAAGGACAGTGAGTATCAGCGCGGCGTAATTGCCGGGCTAGAAAGCAAGGGGTATAAGGTTTTCACCACCGAGACCGCTGACGACCTGCTGCACACTTTCCTTCTCAGCGAACCTAAGGCTGTCCTGGTGTATTTCCCCACCGATGATGAGCTTGAGGAACTTAAGAAGATCCGAAAACTGGACAACCATCTGCCCATAGCCATAGTTCTGAATAATTCTAAGCCGGAGGCGATCGATCTTTTTGAGGACAAATCCACCAGGATCCTTTCCCAGGAAGAGGTATCCGATTATCTGGATTATCTCTGACCTACCAGGCCGTTGTAGATTCCCAGAGGTACGCTGATGTCAACCGTGGTGCCCCGGCCCGGCTTGGATTGAATTACCAGAGTACCGCCCAATAGCGAAACCCTCTCATTCATACCCACCAGACCCAGTTTTCCGCTGCTGGAGAGGTCTCCAACCGTATCGGGAGGATCAAATCCTTTGCCGTTGTCCCTGATGGCAACGGTCAACTGCGAATCGGCAAATTCAAGACTGACATCGGCTCTGGATGCCGAGGCATGCTTGCCGATATTGTTAAGAGCCTCCTGAATTATCCTGAACAAGATCAGCTCCATATCCGGCAGCATCCTCTGCTCCTTCCCGCTTATCTTCAAAGATATATCTATGCCGCTGTCCTCCGCTTTCTGTTTGACCAGCCATTGTACCGCGGGTAATAAACCCAGATCATCGATAATTGATGGTCTCAGGTCCTGACTGAACCGTCTTATACCCTGTAATGTGACACCTATCCTCTGCCGTATATCCTGCAAGGCTATTCGTTGCTGCTGCGAAAGGCCGACATTGTCTCGAATAAAATTGTCCATCTGCCTGGAGATAGCGAAAAGAGCCTGTGCAGTATCGTCATGCAGTTCGCGCGATATTCTCTTGCGCTCCTCCTCCTGAGCCCTTGTGATCTGATTCAAATAATAACGCAGATTATTCTGCATACGCCTCTCTTCAGAGACATCTCGTGCTATATGCTGGAATCCAACCGGCTTGTCATCAACGGTCATGAGTATGGTGGTGATGGTCAATATCCTTTTCACGCCGTCCTTGGTTAACGTGTGCTGTTCATAGGGCTGATTGAAAGGTTCGCCCCTGAGCAGTTTCCGTGCTACTTCTCTACCCAGCTTAAGTGTCTCCTCATCCATGAATTCCTTGATGTTCCTTCCAACCAGCTTATCCAGCGGATAACCAGATATCATTAAAGTGGCCCGATTGCCGGCCAGTATTTTACCGTCCAGATCATGAAACCAGATTGCATCGTGGGCGTTTTCAAAAAGGTTGCGATAATCCCTGGCTGACTTATATAGCTGGTCTGCGATCTCTCTGGCCTCGGCATACAGCTTGGCATTGGTCAGAGCAGATGCTATCTGCCCGGCTATTGTACTGAGTAGATCGATCTCATCGGGCAGGAAAGTGCGCGGGCGCCGCATGCCCACACAAAGAGTGCCTATCACCTCGCCCTTGGATTTCATGGGCACGATAAGCATGGGATGTATCTTGTTGCGTATAACAGCTGCGCGCGTCAGCCTGGGGTCGCACGAAGCGTCCGGAACGAGCATGACCTCGCCAGTAGCAGCTACTTCGCCGTTGAACCCCTCACCGATCTTGACATGGTCGAGCTCCATCGCGCTCTCTGGTGATATCCCCTCATAGGCAGTCAGTATCATATCATTTTCTCTGGGTTCAATGGTGTACACCAGTATAACTTCGACTTCCATTACCTCACCCACCATTTCAACTGCGGTTTCAATGACCTTGGCGGGTTCAAGATACTGGCTTAGCGCATTGGAGATAGTAATCAATGTGGCCAGCCTTCTGGCATTGGCGCGCGCCTCACGTATCCTGGCCTGCAACTGCTCCTGTGTATTCTCCAGAGCTGTTACCGCCTTCTTATAACGCTTGTCGTCGTTCTCTTTAATACGCATCCAGTAGACAAAAACCAGGCCGGCTATTGTAACCAGCGCCACTTCGAGCAATGCATCACTGTGGTTGGTGGTAAAAATCAGCGCCTGCGGCAGCATTGCCACCAGAGAGGCGCCTATGACGATAAGCGAGGGCAGTATACCGAAAACAAAGCCGGTATAGAGAATGATTAAAAGATACAGGTTGCGCTCAATAGTATGCCTGCTTAAATTAAAAAGAAAAAAGTCCGACTTCAGACCACCCGACCAGATGACATCGCGATAGAGAAATAGCGTAATAACGCCAAACAGCGCCAGAATAATCCAGAAATGGTAGCGCGACCAGATTTTATACGGAAATCTCATGCTTTTCAGGCCTCAGACAATCCATTGTCAAATCAGGAGAGAAAGCCCTTAAGGCAGCTCCTCAAGTGTGAGCCAGCCTTTCTTTAATCCATATACTATTGCCTCGGATCTTGAACCTACCCCCAACTTGTTGAAGATACTGCGCAGGTGTGTCTGCACCGTCCTTACGCTCAGTGTCAGGCTGTCGGCTATCTCCATATTGCTCATGCCTTTAGCTGCCAGTCTCAACACTTCCATTTCTCTGTCGCTCAGTACCTCGCCCGGTGTCTGCGGTATCTGCTCCTCAATCGGCGAGCGAAGCCGGTTAAGCACCTTTTTCATTATTTTGGGGTGCAGAACCGGTTCACCCGTCATCACCTGTCGTATGGCGACAATCAATTCTTCGCCGCTGGACTCTTTAAGGAGGTATCCAGCAGCGCCGGCCTCCAGCAGGGCGAAAACATATTCATCATCGTCGTAGCCGGTCAACACCAGAATGGCTGTATTGGGATACAGCGCTTTAACCTGTTTGGTCGCTTCGATCCCGTTTAACCTCGGCATTGATACGTCCATTATGATGATAGCCGGCCTCAGCTTCTTGGCCAGCTCTACAGCCTCAATGCCATCGCTGGCCTCTCCCACAACCTCGAAATCGGACTGCGATTCCAGCAGACGCCTGGTACCTTCTCTGACAACCTTGTGATCTTCAGCCAGCAGAATCCTCACTTTCTCCATATAAAGTTACCTCTTTGAATGTGATTATATACACAATAAATACACTATTCAAGCCAGAAAACACGTTCTTTCAGCATAAATGCTTACGTATTTCCATCGGCCATCGTCACGGTTTTCTACCGGATTTTCTATCTTGCCCATCTCGTGACTCTGTTACTATGGTAAATCTACCGACGATTAAGCTTTGAGACGGATGAAACGGCTGATCGGCTGTATTAGATTGTTATACAATTCAGGTATCTTGTATTCATTAACTGCAACGAGCACTGAAATAACCGCTATGCCTTTAACTATGACCGAGGAGAAAAACCGATTGCCGGCCGCCGAAGCCGGGGAGCGATCTGATTTTTGGGCAGACAGATCTCCCTGCTGGGAGATGTGCCACTGCCCGGCCATGATCAGAAGTGAATGTCCTGCCACAAGGTACCATTTTATGCCGTGCTGGCAGATAGAGGGTACGTACTGCAAGCTGGATGATTACGGACAAAGCGGTACGGATACCAGTATCTGCAAGGTATGCAGGGTTTATAAAAAATACGGAAACGGCCAGCCTGTAGAGTTGAAACTTTTCGGCCGCGGAATTGACAGCTCTTTGAAGTCGCTGGGAAAGCTGGCTCAAGATTGACGAAATATATGAAAAGTATTAGAATTTTTATTTGGTTAAGTCATCTCAAACCGAAGGCTCACCAGTGGAATAGGGTCGTATGACTTTATTCCACTTTTTTACGTTTATATCCTGAGTTAGGAGGTTTATATGGCAAAGCAAAAGGCAGCCCCAGCAACCACCACAGACACCGGGAGAGGCTTCGCCGGCAGGGCCTTCCAGAGGATCCAGGGAATCATCGATGATACCGGAGGACAGGCGGGCGCCCCCATCCGCGTTCTCCAGCAGGCGCAGGGCATCATCGGATATCTGCCGCCAACTGTGCTGAAGACGATCTCAAGGGACCTTAAGATCCCCCTGAGCGAACTGCACGGTGTCGTCACGTTTTACAGTTTCTTCACCATGCAGCCCAAGGGCAGGCACGTAATACAAGTCTGTCTTGGCACTGCCTGCTATGTGAAAGGAGGTCAGGACATCCTCGACCTGCTGAAGAAGGATTATGGTCTTGAGCCGGAGGGTATTACGCCGGACGGCAAGTTCTCTCTCGAGATTGTTCGCTGCCTCGGTTGCTGCGGCCTCGCGCCGGTCGTTGCCATCGGCGACGACATCCACCGCAAAGTTAAACCGGGCCAGATTAAAGACATCCTGAGCATGTATCAGTAGGAGGCAAATGAAGTGCAAAAAATAACCTCATATGATGAATTGATTAAACTTCAAAAGAAAATTGCACCAACCTTAAAGGTCCGGGAAAACAGGGATTTTTCAGCATTCAAGACGTCTCCGGAAATCTGCATCCAGCAGTGTAGAGGTGCCGGTTGTACCGCTGCCGGTGGCGACAAGGTAACCGAAAAATTTGAAGAACTGCTCAAGAAAAAAGGCATGGGCAATAAAGTCACCATCGTCAGGACCGGCTGCCTCGGCCCCTGTGAAATGGGCCCGACAGTCATTATAAATCCGGGCGATATTCTCTATGTAAGGGTCAAACCGGAAGATGTTGAGGAGATTGTAGAGAAACATGTTCTCAACGGGCAGATTGTAGAGAGATTAGTCTATCACGATCCTGTTACTAACCAAGCCATACCTGAGCGGCTGAAAATCGGATTCCTGGCTGAACAGGAGCTTCGTATTCTACATAATAACGTGCTGATCGACCCTTACAATATAGAGGAGTATATAGGTCGAGGTGGTTATGAAGCTCTGGCCAAGGCCCTGTTTAAAATGAAGCCGGACGACGTATTGGAAGAAGTAAAGAAAGCCAATATACGCGGCAGGGGTGGCGCAGGATTCCCGACCGCAACAAAGTGGGGATTTCTTAAGAAATCGCCGGGTAAAGTTAAATATCTTCTTTGCAACGGCGACGAGGGCGACCCCGGCGCATACATGAACCGTGCCGTGCTGGAAGGCAATCCTCATTCGATTATTGAGGGCATGGCACTGGGCGCTTATGCGATCGAAAATGTGAAGGAAGGATTTGCATATATACGAGCCGAGTACCCGCTGGCAATTGAAACATTAGCCGCAGCCATCAAACAGGCCAGAGAATATGGATTCCTCGGTAAGAACATCATGGGTACCGATTTCGAGTTTAACCTGGATATCTTTCCTGGTGCAGGCGCCTTTGTGTGCGGAGAAGAGACAGCTTTGATGACTTCCGTTGAAGGTAAGCGTGGTATGCCCAAGCAGAGGCCGCCTTTCCCTTCTGATAAAGGCCTTTTCCAGAAACCTTCTGCTCTCAATAATGTTGAGACATGGTCGTATATACCCAGGATTATTCGCGAGGGCGCCGAGTGGTTTACCAGTGTCGGCACTGAAAAATGTACAGGCACCAAGACCTTTAGTCTCGTGGGCAAGGTAAACAATGTCGGTTTGGTGGAAGTGCCCCTGGGTACCAGCCTGGGAAAAATCGTATTTGATATCGGCGGCGGTATCCCCAAGGGTAAAAAATATAAAGCTACTCAATTAGGCGGCCCGTCAGGCGGAGTGATTCCAATTCAGCATGTTAATGTACCTGTGGAATATGAATCCGTTACCGCCTTGGGCGCGATCATGGGGTCGGGCGGCGTGGTGGTCATGGATGAAGACAACTGTATGGTTGATATTGCCAAGATGTTCCTCGGATTCTGCAGAGACGAGTCATGCGGTAAATGCGTTCCCTGCCGCGCAGGTATCCCCAAGGTTTTGGCAATTCTAACCAAGATCACTAATGGTAAAGGCACCATGGAGGATATCGATACACTCGAAGAGCTCTCCGAGATGATGCAGAATGCATGTCTCTGCGCACTCGGGCAGACTGCTCCCAATCCCGCGCTTTCAACCCTCAGGCATTTCAAAGAAGAATATGAAGCTCACATTATCGACAAGAAATGTCCGGCTGCCGTGTGCCAGGCCCTATTCAGGGCGCCTTGCCAGCATACCTGCCCGGTCGGTCTGGACGTCCCCGGTTATATTTCATTGATCAAGAACGACAAGCCGGCTGAAGCCTATAAGCTCATCATGCAGCGGCTGCCGCTTCCGATGACGGTAGGCAGAGTCTGTCCGCACCCCTGTGAGAATAAGTGTCGCAGAGGCCAGGTGGACGAGCCGGTATCCATCAGACATCTCAAGCGGTACGCCTCCGATTACGCCTATGAGCACGGCTTGTCTTACACACCTGCCGTTAAGGAAGCCAAAGCAGAGAAGATAGCCGTTATCGGCGCCGGGCCGGCCGGTCTCGCAGCCGCCTGGGACCTGGCGATCGAAGGCTACAAGGTCACGATTTTCGAGGCGCTGCCGGTAGCCGGCGGCATGCTGGCGGTCGGTATACCCGAGTACAGGCTCCCCAAAGAAGTGCTGAACAAAGAGATCGAGAACATAAAGAGGCTCGGTATCGAGATAAAGCTGAATAGTCCAGTCAAGGATATCAATGCCCTGTTCAAGGATGGCTTCAATGCGGTGTTTGTGGGCATCGGCGCCCATAAGGGCGACAAAATGGGCATCCCGGGCGAGGATCTTGAGGGTGTTTATGACGCCATAGATTTCCTGCGCAATCTCAATTTGGGCAAATTTATCAACGTGGGCAAAAAAGTTGCGGTAGTGGGAGGAGGCAACTCCGCTATAGACGCAGCCAGAGTTGCTCTGCGCAAGGGCGCCGAAGAAGTGCACATCGTCTATCGCAGGGAAAAAGCAGATATGCCCGCCGAAGAAGAAGAGATACTGGCCGCCGAAGAAGAGGGCATTAAGCTGCATGTTCTGACAGCCCCGATCAAGGTCATTGGTAAGGACGGCCGGGTCTGCGCTATCGAATGCACCAAGATGGCCCTGGGCGATTTCGACAAAAGCGGCAGGCGATCACCCAAACCCATCACCGGCTCTGAATATACGATTGAAGTCGATACATTGATCGAGGCCATCGGCCAGAGGCCGGACACGGAGTCGATCAATCTGGGCAGCGTTAAGACAGGTCGCGGAGGTGTCATAGCAGCCGATAAGAGGACACTGGCCACCGACCAAAAGGGCGTCTTTGCAGGCGGTGATGCCTTCACCGGCCCGTGGACGGTTATTGAAGCCATTGCATCAGGCCAGAGGGCGGCGTCATCAATTAAGAGATTCCTGACAGGCAAAGACCTGGGTCCTAGAGTCGACAGGCAGGATGCCGAAACGGTACAGTATTCTAATATACCACCGACTGACGCCGAGACCGCAGAGCACGCCAGGGTCAGAATAGCTGAGATCCGTCCTGCTGACCGCAAGACCTCAATGAAAGAGGTCGCCATTAACTTCACAGCCAAAGAAGCCCGTGAAGAATGCAGCAGATGCCTGAGATGTGATATTGGATAGGAGAAAAGGCAAATGAATGAAATTACTTTAACAATCAATGGTAAACAATGTAAAGGCAAACAGGGCGACACCATCCTGGATGTCTGCCAGGCCAACGGAATTGAAGTCCCGACACTATGCCATTATAAAGGGCTGGTAGATATTGCCGCCTGCAGAATGTGTCTGGTTGAAGTTGAGAAGGAAAGAAAACCCGTGCCCGCCTGTGCTTATCCTGCTCGTGACGGTATAGTAGTAACGACAAACAGTGAGAAGATGGAGAGGTACCGCAGACTGGTGCTTGAGCTCCTGTTCACTGAGAGAAATCACCTGTGTGCATACTGCGTGGCTACCGGTGACTGTGAGTTGCAGAGCATGGCCTACAAGTATCAGATGGACAATACACGCTACCAATATGCTTGGCCTAATCAGATCACAGATTCCTCTCATCCCTATATAGTAATTGACCATAATCGCTGTATTTTATGCGGAAGGTGTATCCGCACCTGTGACGAGATAACTGGCGCCCACGCGCTTGATTTCGGCAAACGAGGTTGGAAGACCAATATTTGCGCGGATATCAATCAGCCTCTGGGCGAATCATCGTGTATCTCCTGCGGAGGATGCTTTCAGGCATGTCCGACAGGGGCGATTTTCTCAAAAATCAGCGCCTACAGAGGCCGCCCTTCCGAATGCACGTCGGTGGAATCGACCTGCTCAATATGCGGTGTCGGCTGCAGTATCAACGGCCTGGTCAAGAACAACCGGGTGGTTCGAATCGACAGTCCGGATATGACCAAACCCCGCGGGCTACTCTGCGAGATGGGAAGATTCGAACCTCTCTATGAGGCCGCTGATCGCATCACTACCCCTTTGAAGCGCAACGGCAAAGGCCAGCTGGTCAGCTGTTCTTACGATGAGGCGCTCGAGATGATCGCAAAAAAGCTGAGCTCATCGGATGGTGTGGCGGGGCTGGCTTCAGGCAAGGCCGGTACAGAGTCATTGAAGGCTTTCGCCGAACTGATGGATAGGCTCGGCAGCAAACTGGTCGACACTCTGGACGGCGACGATTACCGCACCATCACTCAGGGCATAGCCAAATTTGACAGTAAAGCCGGGCTGGATATGGAAACCAGGCTGGAAGATATCCTCACCGCCGACAGCATTGTTGTAATAGGCGCATATCCAACAAAAACGCATCCGGTCATCGGCTCATACATAATGCGGGCAGCATCCAAGAATAAAGCAGATTTGGTTGTGATAGATCCGCTGCGCAACCCCTTCTCCTTTCGCGCCTCGGTCTGGTTGAAGCCTCCTGAGGGGAAGAAGGAGACCGTCATCAATGCACTTGGCAAATCCGTGGCTGACCATCTACCTGCCAAGGCATCGGCCGACAAAAGCAAATACGTAGCGGTCTTCAAGGATATCGATATCAAGAAAGCTGCCAAAGACCTCGGCATCGACTTACACGATATAGTTAAAGCCGGGGAGATTCTGGCCGGCTCTAAAAACGGCGTTATCATCTATGGCAGCGGCGTGCTCCAGTATAAAGACGCCGCAATGGTGGCTACTATTCTGAATCTGGCTGCATTAGTAGGAGATAAACCTAGGGTCATCTCTTTGAAACGATACGGCAACAGTCGCGGTGCCTGGGAACTGGGTCTGGCCAAGTCAAAGGTTTCAGTAGCTTCAGACCTGGCCAAAGGCAAAGCCAAAGGTCTCTATCTGTTGATGGCCGATGACCTGACGAATACCCAGGCTTTGGCAGACAGCATGAAAGGAGTTGCATTCTCAGTAGTTCAGGCCAGCTACCGCTCACCCGTTACGGAGAAAGCGGATGTTGTTCTCCCATCACTACTCTGGACTGAGAGCAAAGGCAGCTATACTTCGATTGACGGCATTAGCAAGAAGACCGTTCCTATGGTCAAGGCAAACCCTGACATCAAGCCGGATGCCGACACCCTCAAGGAAGTTGCCAAACACCTTAAAAAATAAACGCCCGTAAGGAGTGAACAAATGGCAAAAGTTAAAGTAGCGACGGTCTGGCTGGAATCATGTGCGGGTTGTCACATGTCATTTCTCGACGTAGATGAATTCATAATTGATTTATCCAAGCTGGTGGAGTTTCGCAGAAGTCCCATCACCGATATTAAAGACTTCGAAGATGTAACCGTGGGTATAGTTGAAGGCTCCGTCGGCAATGAAGAGGAGAAAGAGGTTATCGAGGAGCTGCGTCATCACTGCAAGATACTTATGGCACTGGGAGACTGCGCTTGCTTCGGCGGAGTCTGCGCTATGCGCAATACCCTCGACAAAGAAACCGTCCTTAAGCGCGCTTACATAGATGCTCCCAGTAACTACAAGGGTAAGATTCCGGTAGCACCGGGAGTCCCGGAGTTGCTGGACAAGGTATATCCGGCCAACCAGATAGTTAAAGTGGATTGCTACGTGCCCGGCTGTCCGCCGGAACCGGAGGCCATTAAATATGGACTTACCGAACTGCTGGCCGGCAGGATACCTGTCGTTCCTAGCAATATAATGCGCTTTGATTAAAGAGGTGAAAGATGGCAAGTAAAACGATTGAGATCAACCCCATAACCAGAGTGGAGGGGCACGGCAAGGTCACCATCCAGTTGGACGACGCGGGCAACGCCGTATCGGCCAGATTCCATAATACCCAGTTTCGCGGCTTTGAGAAATTCTGCGAGGGACAGGTTTTCCAGGAGATGCCCAACCTGACACCCAGGATATGCGGCATCTGCCCGGTCAGCCACCAGCTGGCTTCAGCCAAGGCCTGCGACGTAATACTGGGCAAGGAGCTGACGCGCCCTGCCAGGCTGTTGAGAGAGCTGCTGCACCTCGGGCAGTACATCCAGTCGCATGCCCTTCACTTCTTCCATCTGGCCAGCCCCGATTTTCTGCTCGGCTTCGACTCCGACCCCGCCACCAGAAATGTAATCGGGCTCATCGGAGCCGACCCTGCGCTCGCAACAGAAGCCGTCAAGCTGCGCAGCCTGGGACAGACCATCATCAAGAAGCTGGGCGGTAAGAAAGTCCACATGAACGCCGCCTTGCCGGGCGGCATGACCACCGCCCTTACAGCAGATGACAGGGACTATTTTCTCAAGCAGATCGACTGGGCGCTGGCAGATGCGCAACTGGCGGTTAAAATACTGAAGGAATATGTTGCAGCAAATGCCGATATGGTCAATTCTTTCGCTACGTTTCCTTCGGCCTACCTTGGTCTGGTCGACAAGGACAACAACCTCGCCCTGTATGACGGCAACCTGAGGCTGGTCGATTCGAAGGGAGTGGTGTTGGAGGACCAGTTCGATCCCTCTAAATACCTTGATATCATAGCCGAGTATGTGGAAGACTGGTCGTACATGAAGTTCCCGTTCTATAAAAGTCTGGGTTACCCTGGGGGTATCTACCGCGCCGGGCCGCTCGGACGCCTCAATGTTTGTAAGGGTATCACTACGCCACTGGCCAATGCCGAATTCAAGCTTTACAAGAAACTGAGCCCCAACGGCTTGGTAGAAGGCTCGTTGTACTTCCATTACGCACGCCTGATCGAGCTAATCTACTCAATCGAGAAGGCACGGGAGATACTGGAGGATAAAGACGTCACCTCAACAGACCTACAGGTCACCTCCAGTAAATATAGTAATCATGGTGTTGGCGTGGTCGAAGCGCCCAGAGGAACTCTCTTCCATGATTACTGGGTCGACGAGACCGGCAAGATCACGAGTGTCAACCTGATCGTGGCCACCGGAAATAATAATGCGGCCATGAACCGATCCGTCTACGAAGTCGCCCATCAATACATCAAGAACGGGAAGGTGACCGAAGGCATTCTGAACAGAGTCGAAGCAGCCATCCGCTGCTACGATCCCTGCCTGTCATGCTCGACGCACGCCCTCGGACAGATGCCGCTGCATATACAGCTCAGGGCGCCCGACGGAAGTATAGTACAAGATATATACAGTTAGAGTTCACATTCTGATTAAAGGCGGGTTGCAAATATTTGTAACCCGCCTTTTGTTTTGATATCTTTTGAAACATGGCCTGCACCTTAATTATAGAGGAACGCGAGATCAAAGCTGCCCGCGGAGCAAACCTGCTGTGGACTGCGCTGGACAACGGATTCTATATCCCCAACCTTTGCTCGGTCCGCGGGCTGAAAAGGCCGCCTGCATCTTGCCGCCTCTGTTTTGTGGAGATCGCGGGACGCGCCGAAGGCCCGGTCACAGCTTGTACGGAAAAGGTTGTCGACGGAATGTCCGTTACCCTCGATAGCCCGGCTATAAAGCGGTTGCGCAGGACGTCGTTCAACTTGCTGCTGAGCAACCACGCTCTGGACTGTGCCCACTGCGTAAAGAATAAAAAATGTGAATTGCAGCGCATCGCCGCCCACGAGCATTTCAAACTGAAAGACCGGCGTTTCAATAAGATCCCCCTGGAATATACCGTTGACTTAAGCCACCCCCTCATCATATTCGACCGCAACAAATGCGTCCTGTGCGGCAAGTGTATACTGGCCTGTAAAGAAAGTGGTACCTCCGTCCTGGACTTTGCTTATCGCGGCCTGAATACCATTGTCTCCACGTTTGCCGGTAGGCCACTGGTCGAGACTGAATGCAACTCGTGTCTGGCCTGTGCCGCTGTCTGCCCCGTAGGGGCTATCTATCTTCGATCACTCATGCCATGCATCCCTGCCGATTAAAGGGACGAAACGGCATCCCCCCAACCTTTCGGTTCTGCTCCCTGTTTTCAGCCTAGTTACGCGCAGCAACTCCTGCTCATATCTTGATCCGACAGGTATAACCAGCCTCCCACCGTCGCACAGCTGGTCCACCAGCGACTGGTGCACAGAAGGCGCAGCTGCGGCCACTAGAATAGCATCATAGGGAGCATATTTAGGACAACCCAGCTGATCGCCGGAAACCTCAACCTTAACATTCCTGTAACCCAACTCCGCCAGCGTCCTTGCTGCAGTCTCCGCCAGCTCAGGTATCCGCTCAACAGTATAGACACAACCTGCCAGTTCGCCCAGTACTGCAGCCTGATACCCGCTTCCGGTGCCGATCTCCAGCACCTTCTCGCTGCCCGTCAACACCAGCGCTTCAGTCATGAGAGCAACAATATAAGGTTGCGAGATGGTCTGGCCATAACCGATACTAAGAGGCCTGTCGTCATACGCCGATTGCTGTAGCTCGGGAGGGACAAATCGCTCACGCGGCACTCTGGACATAGCCAGTAGTGTGCGTCGGTCTTTGATATCATGTGATATCGAATCGATCAGGATCCGCCTGGCCCGGTCAAAGTCCACAGCCGTATTTAAACCTATGATTTCAAGGCGGGGATAAATGTCAATACAATCAGCACGAGTATCAAAACGCCGGCAATTATGGCAATATTTATCAGATCCGATTTCACATAGCTGTAGTCCTGCGGTTTTGCAGCCGCAGCAACAGCATTTATTTGTGCTTTGGAGCGGGCGTGCTGCGACTGTTGCTGTGCTGGACCCGCAGTCGGTCTGGATATTTCAGGAGCCCTGTTCCTAGCCCTGTTTTTTCGTGATTTCTTTGACATTGCATTCTCCTGATAAAGACGTGTTAAATATCTAAACCTGTTTATATGCCCGCGTAGTAGATATGTGGGCATGGCCCAGCACTTCCTGTATGGAATGAATATCTGCTCCGCTGTTGAGCTTATGCACTGCATAGCTATGTCTAATGGTCCTGGGCGTAACCTTTGCGGAGATGCCTGCGGCCGTCGCATATCCCTGAACGATCTGCCAGAATCCCTGCCGGGTAAGCCTCTCTCCCCTCTGGTTGAGAAAGAGGGCTTTTTCTTTATCGCTGATCAGAAGCTTGATGCGAACCGAGTCGATATATTCGCGCATCATCCTGCTGATGCGGGCATCCAGCGGGATCTTTCTGATTTTTCCGCTGTGCCCTTTCAGATTAATACAGTTGTGTGCCGTATCGATATCCTCTACATTTAGGGACATCATCTCGCTGGCCAGCAGCCCGCTGGCATATAGTAACTCCAGCATGGCTTGGTCCCGCTTGGCATCGATGGAAGGGACGCGCGCAGTCTCGGCCATTAGACGCTGTATATCGTTTACCGATAGGGCGGTGGGAAGAGGTTTATTTACCTTCGGCGCAGTCAGGCTGGGTGCCAATTCCTTATTAACCTTTCCGCGTTCGGCCATAAACTTGAGAAAAGTCCTGGCCGCTGCGATTTTCCGTGCAATGGTGGAGACCGTATAGCTCTTCTGCTTGAGGCTTTGCATGTAAGAAGTAAGGTGATCTTCACTCAACTCGGCAGCAGTGCAGCCGGGCCCGTCTTCTTTGATCGTGGCTAAATAGTCGGCCAGCTGGCTAAGATCATTGTGATAGGCATCGAGGGTATTCCTCGAGCACTTCTTCTCTTTAGATATATAATTAAGGAATAATCTTATGTCTTCTTCCATAACGGCGACCACTATTTTAACATAAATCGGCAACCCCGTAACAGACCATTGATTTGATTCTGCTATGTCTTTTGTAAGGCTCTCGTATCGATGCTAAAATTTTTACGGAAATGGTCAAACCGCATATTGAATCTTATCTGAAATTGCTACCATCCAGGCCCGGCGTCTACATGTTCCGAGATGTCAATGGTTCAATCATATACATCGGCAAAGCATCAAACTTGCGCAATCGTGTAAGTAGCTATTTCAAATATACAACCAAACTGCCTGAAAAAACAGCCCGTATGGTGCAGCTTATCGACAAAATTGAATTCGTGATTACTGAATCTGAGATTGCTGCACTCGTACTCGAGTGTCAACAGATCAAAAAGCACAGGCCTCCTTATAACATACTTCTAAAGGACGACAAGAGTTTTCCATATATCAAGATAGATGTCAAAAATGAATGGCCAACCATCAGTATCACCCGACGCCGCTACAACGACGGCGCCAAATATATTGGACGTGTGCCCAGCGCTTGGTCGGCGCGCCAGACCTATGACTTCATAAAAAAAGTATTCCCGCTGAGATCGTGCGATAAAAATATCAGCGGCAGCGATATCAGGCCTTGTCTGAAATACCATATACGCCGCTGTTACGGCCCCTGTATAGGAGCCATCAGTAAAGAGGACTATCAGACCGTCGTCAGGCAGGTGGTTGCGGTGCTCGAGGGCAAAGAGGAGGTGGTGCTGCGTGACCTTAAAAAAGCCATGCACGCTGCTTCGCAGTCGCTTGAGTTTGAAAAGGCAGCGACCTTGCGCAATCAGGCACAGGCCATCCAGGCAGTAATCGCCAGCAACAATATCCCCCTCAACATCCGCGGCGAGCAGGACGCTATAGCGATCGCCCGCGACTGTGAGCTGGCCTGCATTCGCATTTTCTCTGTCAATAACACTCGACTGGCCGGTGATGAATACTTTATCCTTGATGATGTCGGACAAGAAAGCGACTCCAGACTGATTGAAGGATTCATTAAACAGTATTATTCCTCATCCGACCGTATCCCCGGCTTGATTCTATTGCAGTACCCCATCGAAGACCGGCAACTATTAACAGAATGGATGAAAAGCAGGCGCGGGTCCAACGTCGAGTTGCGCGTGCCCCGGAAAGGTGTCGGCCTCCGCCTGATTAATATGGTTATAGAAAACGCACGTCAGCAACTGGAAATGTTCAGGAATAAGCGCGCGGCCAGACCTGAGAATTACAAAACACTGTCCAATCTGCAGGAAATGCTCGATCTCAAACGTTTCCCGCATAGAATTGAAGCCTACGACATATCCAATATCCAGGGCACCAGCGCCGTCGGCAGCATGGTGGTATTCGAAGATGGAGGCGCTAAACCCTCTCATTATCGGCGCTTCAGAATTAGAGCGGTTGCAGCAAGCGACGATTACGCCATGATGCGAGAAATGATCAGGCGACGTTTCAGGAACCACAGCGGTGACGACGGCAAGTCAGGCAACCTGCCGGACCTGGTGTTAATCGACGGGGGCAAGGGACATCTGCATGCCGCCATATTCGCCATGAACGAAGCGGGCGTCACGGATATACCGGTGGCTAGTATAGCCAAGGAGAACGAGGATATATACCTGCCTGCCCTCAATGATCCGGTGCACATAGACAGGTCGTCGCCTGAATTGCATCTGTTGCAGAGAGTTCGCGACGAGGCGCACAGGTTCGCCATCACCTATCACAGGAACGTGCGTGCCAAAGCTGCGCGGGAGTCAACTCTGGACAGCATTTCCGGCATAGGTCCAGCCCGTAAAAAGGCTCTGATCAAGAGATTCGGCTCAGTGCGCAGAATAAAGGAGGCACATATCGAAGAGCTTACCACCATTGAAGGCATTACGCCGAAACTGGCGCAGAGAATTCTTGAATCCCTATAACGGCAGCCGGTCAGGCAACTTCATCCAGATCAAGCAGCATGCCATCTCTTGCGGCGATTACTCTTGCACCGGTAGCATCGCTGACCCTGTGCTCAATATCCCACGGTTTTTCACGCCACATGGTCATTCCGAAATGCGTTAGTACGGCAGTCTTTGGCTTAATCTCCCGTATAATCGTTTCCGCCTCGGGCAGAGAAAGATGATCGACCGGCAGCCTCCTCTCATAGCTTAACACATTGATTATGACCAGCTCCGCCATGTAATGGCCTGCCAGCGAGTCGAAAATCCCGGTGTCGGTAATCCAGGAGAACCTGTGGCGCGGAGTCGTGAATACGAACCCATATGTCTCAACCTGATGGATATGTTTGACAGGTGTGACAAACATAACCTCGCCTTCAGTCTGTTCCTTCCCCTCCTCAAGCATTTCCACTTTCCCGGGATATGCCCTTAAATAGGGAAGTATTACAGCTCCATTTTCAAACGCATCCGCCGGAGCATATAGCGATCCTCTCTTTTTCCAACCCCCCTCAGTCATCGCCTCAATCATTACATTTATGTCAACCGAGTGATCAAGATGTTTGTGCGAGAGGACAATGGCGTCGAGTGTATTGGGCTCGCATCCGAATTTGATGGCATAGACCAGCGAGCCGGGTCCGGGATCCAGTAATATCTGAGTGCCACCCAGGTTCATCCAGGCTCCGCCGGTGGCCAGAAGCTGCTTGGCCACGGTAAACCTAGCGCCACCCGTACCAAGAAAAAGGATCGTATCACGATCATATGCCATAGTGAACATTATATCAGCGCCGCTATTTATACTGAAAGAATCCTTTCTGTTAAAATGCAGCCTGAAATAATATGGGGGGGGACTGCTGTGAGAAAATCGGAAGAACAGATTGCCGCGCTGGTCAGGGCGTATCATGACAGGGCCGGCAAATACCTGACCATTGGTACGGTGGAATCAATTACCGGTGGCAGGATAGCCGACAAGATCACCAACGTGGCAGGCAGCTCCGACTACTACATGGGATCAATTGTATCGTACAGCAACGATATTAAAACCAGTTCCGCCGGTGTGAAAAAGGAAACATTAACCCTTCACGGTGCGGTCAGCCCTGAAACAGCCGGGGAGATGGCAGAAGGGGGACGAAGGGTGCTGGGAGTGGATATCTGCCTGTCCACCACAGGCATCGCCGGCCCGGGTGGGGCAACGCCGACCAAACCGGTAGGCCTTGTCTATATGGGCATGGCTACCCCTGAGGGTACATCGGTCGAAAAATTTGTCTTTAGGGGTAATCGCATAGAGATTAAACGCAGCGCCTCCAGAAAGGCGCTGGAATTGTTGAAAAACCAGATTCAAGCTTATATCGATCGCCTGTCCTCTATCCCTCTGGAAGAGAAACACGTAGTCACCTGTTTTCTCGAACAGCGCAAGCTGATCCTGATCCTGAGGCGAAGCAATAAAGTGGGCACCTACCAGAGGGCATGGGCGGGTGTCAGCGGCTACATCGAGACCGATCCTCTGGACCAGGCCTTCACTGAAATCAGGGAGGAGACAGGCCTTTTTAAAAACAACATCAGACTGGTCAAAGAAGGTAAAACGGTTGAGGTGGTTGATGAGAAAGTTCACAGAAAATGGATCGTGCATCCCTTCCTCTTCCATGTGCTGGATCCGGACAAGATCCTGATTGATTGGGAACATACCGAGTACAAGTGGATCAGGCCGTATGAACTTTCGGGATATACTACCGTCCCCGGCCTCGACCGCGCCCTGCGCAGTGTCATGCGCCGATAATGCGCGGCGCCATATCTGGTATAATCAGTCATAAAGGCACTTCATATATGCTGGCCAGAATTAACACTGCCGCGACGGTTGGACTCGACGCACGCATGGTCGAGGTGGAGGTAGATATTTCTCCCGGCCTGCCGGGCACACTGATCGTGGGCTTGCCTGATGCGGGCGTTAAGGAGGCCAGGGATCGCGTGCGCGCCGCTGTCCGCAACTCCGGATGCAACTTTCCCCTGAAAAGGATCACTGTCAACCTGGCGCCGGCCGACTTGAAGAAGATAGGCCCGACGTACGATCTGCCCATCGCTATTGGGATACTGGTTGGCTCGGGGCAGATCCATATCGATTGCACTAACACCCTCTTTCTTGGTGAGCTGTCGTTGGATGGAAGCCTGCGTCATCTCAACGGCATACTGCCGATGGTAGCCCTGGCCAGGGAAAAGGGTATAGACAACGTTTTCGTGCCGGCGGAAGATGCTCCTGAAGCAGGACTAATCGAAGGCATCACGGTTTATCCGGTTATCGCGCTGGGACAGCTTGTAAGCCATTTCCGGGGCGAACAAAATATCCAGCCGTATTCTGGGAGGAAGACCTGGGAAGAACCATATCGGGTGGGGCAGCCGGATGATCTATCCCAGGTAAAAGGACATGAGCATGCTAAAAGGGCGCTGGAAGTCGCCGCAGCCGGGGGCCACAACGTACTGATGGTTGGACCGCCGGGAAGCGGTAAAACTATGCTGGCGCGCGCCCTGGCCAATATACTGCCGGCCCTGACTTTAAACGAAGCTATCGAAGTGACCAGAATATACAGCGTGAGTGGGCTTACCTCGCGTGAAAACCCTCTTATCCGCCGCCGTCCGTTTCGTGCTCCGCACTACTCCACATCTCACGCTGGTCTGGTCGGTGGGGGTCGCCTGCCTCATCCGGGCGAGATAAGCCTCAGCCACCGCGGCGTCCTGTTCCTGGATGAATTCCCCGAGTTTAATCATATGGCCCTCGAATCCCTTCGGCAGCCTTTGGAGGACAGAGTCATCACCATCAGCCGCGCCGAGGGCAGTTTGACCTTTCCTGCTAACTTCATACTGGTGGCTGCCATGAATCCATGCCCCTGTGGCTACTATGGCGATCCTGTCCGGGAGTGCAAATGCTCCTCCACGATGGTGACGCGCTATCAGAAAAGGATCAGCGGTCCGCTCATGGACCGCATCGATATATTTCTGGATATTCCCCGCGTTGATTACGAGAAGCTGACGGACGACGGGCATTCGGAATCATCGGATATTGTGCGAAGCAGGGTACAGACCGCAAGGCAGATTCAGTCCGAAAGGTTCGCAGGGTCTGCTTTAAGCGATAACGCCGATATGACCGCCCTCGAGATACGCCAGTTCTGCAAGGTCGATGCCCAGGCTCAGACTCTGTTGAAAACGGCCATGAGACATATCCATTTCACGGCCAGGGCCTTTCACCGAACACTTAAACTAGCCCGTACCATAGCCGACCTGGATGGCTTTCAGATAATTAAGACCAACCACGTGGCAGAGGCATTGCAGTACAGGCAGAGGAACATCAATCAATAAAAAGCGGGCGGATTGGAAGCCCGCCCGTTTAAATATAACGTACCTTGTTACCGTAAAGACGTTTATTTCTTAAGTTCGCCGTATTTCCTGATCATAGCGATGATGCCATAATCCGTCAGCAGCACCGTGCGGTTTATCCCGTCCGAGGCCTGATACTGGTCGAGGGCGGAGGTAAACAGCACCTGAAATTCGGCGAAAACCCACATCTGCCTGCGCAGCAGTATCAGGGCATAGACTGCCTCATCCAAGGGAATATTCTCGTAATACTGCTCCTCTGCAAACTTGGAGAAGTATGCTGTGGCAACGTCATATGTGTTCTGCTCAAAATACAGTTTCTTAAGATTCTTATAGAAATTTTCACCCTGATTAACCAGCTTGAATTCACGGACTTTTTTATACGCTTTGGTCTTCGGATTGGACATGAGTGCCTTTGCCCACTGTCTGGCTATTTCCTGGGCGTGCTGCTCGGTGAAATTCAACAGCTTGTCTGCATAAGCTATATACATCCCGGCCATAGCACCCTCCTTAAACAAAGATCATATAAAATCCATACGGAATTCCGGAAAAAGCAAAATAGCTACAATCTATCTCTATTCCCACCCCCCTGTAATATTTACTCAATTAAATTATAAGTATGCTATCGATAAATAACAAGAGACCAGGGTCACTTCTTACGGGAAAGCTCAAATACTACCGGGCTTCCCGGATCGGGACAGGCCACTGTGCATTTGTCAGGATCTTTTTCCCAGGGGAATTTGCCCTCGGACATCAATACCTGGGCAAAAGGGAACAAGGTATAAAACGCCCAGGCGCACATGCCCGTCGGGCACATGTCTGTGATAGAGAACTCGTCGCCTACCTTGTGGCCCGCCACACATGTGCCCTTCTGAGATATTACCTTCGCAGAGATCACCCGTTCATACTCAGCCATTTGTGTATCCTCCTCCGCTGATAATTAAAAATTACCACTATCAATTTAAAAACGAAAGTTCACCGGCCTTTCAAGGATTAAGCAGAAGGCCGGTGAACTGAGCTCTCTGTTGGAAATGGGCTATTTTACTTCGACTTTTGCGCCGGATTCTTCCAGTTTCTTCTTGATATTGGCAGCCTCTTCCTTGTTTACACCTTCCTTGACGGGCTTGGGTGCGCCTTCAACCAGATCCTTGGCTTCCTTCAGCCCCAGTGTGGTAACCTCGCGTACGGCTTTGATAACGGCGATCTTATTCTCGCCAACTTCCTTGAGAATCACGGTGAAGTCGGTCTGCTCCTCTGTAGAAGCAGCAGCAGTCCCGCCTGCCGCCGTCCCGCCAGCAGCCGGACCTGTAGCCACGGCCATGGGTACTGCGGCGCTTACGCCGAACTCATCCTCCAGCGCCTTAACCAGCGCTGAAAGTTCGAGTACGGTCATTCCCTTTATCATCGTTACGATCTCGTCTTTTGTCATCCTGGTATCCTCCTGTTATTCATTTAATGCGATTTAATATTTATTAGGGTTCATGGCCCTGTAATTGCCCCGCCTAGGCACCTTCCAGCTGCTTAACCCTGGCCTGCAGC
>DAOUFT010000082.1:0-13151 GCA_034429855.1 Dehalococcoidia bacterium | reverse complement strand
CGCTCGAGCTGGTGTACGTGCTCGATTTCGAAGGCACATTTTTAGACGCCAACCCCGCAGCACTGGAATTAATCGGATACAGCAAAGAGGATATCGGCAGGCTGAATGTGGCCTCGCTTTTCGATCCGGAGGATATCTCCCAAGTAACGGAGATGTTAAATAAAGCCGGGGTACCGGGGTTGTACAAAGAGATGATGGAATTCAAGCTGCTGCGTAAGGACGGCAGCCATGTATATATCGAGGCCCAATCTTCGCTCATTCGGCGCGACGGCAAGCCTTATGCCATACAGGGAATAGCCCGCGATATAACCGAGCGAAAGATGTTTGAACAGAAGCTGGCGGAGATGGCCACACACGAGTTCCTGACCGGTCTGCCCAACCGGATATTGCTGAACGACCGCTTCACCATGGCGCTGGCGCAGGCCCACCGCAACAAGCATAGGCTGGCCATCATTGCAATCGACCTCGACCGCTTTAAATCCGTCAACGATACTCTGGGGCACCAGGCAGGAGACGATCTGCTTAAATCCATAGCGTTGAGATTGAAGGAAAGTGTTCGCTCCAGTGATACAGTAGCTCGCATGGGAGGCGACGAGTTCCTGTTGCTGATGCCCGAGCTGCACGGGATTGAGGATGCCAACAAGATATTCGACATGATCGCGAATGCATTCAAGGAACCATTTATAATCCGGGGCAGCCGTTTGAACATGTCAGCCAGCATGGGACTGGCCATCTATCCGGATGGCGGTGATAATATGGAGGCTCTTTTACGCAAGTCCGATGCCGCCATGTATAACATCAAGCGCCATGGGCCCAGTGAAGGCCGCCGCAGGCCTTCAAGCGAAGACCAGTAATCAGACACACCCCTTTTCATTTAGCGACAGCTCATTCAATTTATTGTTCATATCAGCCATAGGGTATACTTTCTCCTGAAATCTATATTTACCGCCTACAGTATGGAAATCACCAATTGCAGCAAAGCAGACTTCGATCAGATACTGGCTGATTTCGGCCAGTTCTGGGATCACGATCGTACGATTTCACTGCACCACCCCACTTTGATTTATGAGTTCGGCAATTCAGCCTTTGTGATTAAGCAAGACGGCAAGGTTGTTGCCTATCTTTTTGGCTTCTTGTCACAAACGGAGCCGGTAGGTTATGTTCAATTGATCTCGGTTCGTCAAGGATATCGCAAGCAGGGCCTGGGAAGGATGCTATACAGCCATTTCGAACAATATGCGGTCAAACACGGCTGTGTCAGGCTTAAGGCTATTACTAGCCCGATTAACACTCTTTCCATAATCTTTCACAAGAGTATAGGCATGATGCCCGTTGGAGATATAAATCAACAGCAGGTACCCGTCGTCAAAGATTATTCGGGGCCGGGCAAAGACCGCGTGGTTTTCACGAAAAGAATCGGACGGACGGCGCATGACATGCAGTAAAGGCCTGCAGTACGGATGGGTGGTGGTAACCTCTGCCTTTGTTATTACCTTCATCATGAGCGGAGTTAATTTCAGCTATGGTGTACTATTTCTGCCCATAGTGAACGAGTTCGGATGGTCGCGGGGCCTGGCTTCGGCCGTCATGCTGGTTTGCGGCATCGCTTACGCCGCCACCCTGCCCTTTACAGGCATACTCGCAGATCGATTCGGCTATAAGTGGGTGCTGGCTATATCGGTCGGCTTCCTGAGCCTCGGATTGATCCTGAGTTCCCAGATACAGGAATTGTGGCAGCTATACGTATTCACCGGACTGCTGGTGGGTCTCAGCATCAGCGCTTCTTTTGCCATCCCTGTGGCACTGGTTTCCCTGTGGTTTACCAGCAGGCAGGGCCTTGCCGTGGGAGTCGCCACCCTGGGCATAAGCCTGGGAACAGCGACCATACCGCTACTAATAAGCTATCTTATAACTTCCGGCAGCTGGCGATCTGCTCTGCTGATATCAGGCTTCGTTGTGGCCATCTTCTGCATACCGGCCACCCTGCTTATGCGAAGCCCTGCCCGCAGTATCTCAATATCAGACTCAGACGGCGGCAAGAAGACAGATATAACTCCGCCGGCTGTACCGTCGGACCTGGAAAGCGGACTCACCGTTACGCAGGCCATCGGCACCAGCCAGTTCTGGCTGCTATTTGCCATGTTTCTGCTCTTTCTATCCAGCCTGGGATTGGTTATGCTTCACCTCGTTCCTTACGCAGTGGATTCAGGCATAGACTCGGTACACGCGGCCAGCCTGATCACATTGATCGGGATTTTCGGTATTGCCGGCAGGCTGTCGTCGGGCGTACTTTCAGATAAAATCGGCATCAAGCCGATAATGATATTTTGCACTGTGTTACTGGGCTTGAATACAGCCTTTTTAGCCCTCTGCAACGAACCCTGGGCATTCTATATCTTCGCCTCAATCTATGGCATCACCTACAGTGGATTCGTCACGCAGATGGTGAGGATTACACGCAAAGTTTTCGGCGGAAAGGCGCTCGGATCTGTATTCAGCGCCCTTATGGTCTCGGATGGTATAGGGCTGGGGATAGGCCCGTGGGCGGCGGGAAGCATTTTCGACGCAACCGGTGACTATCAGATCCCTTATTTAGCCGCAGCTGCAGGACTGATCGTAGCCACCACTTTTATAATCATCATTAAACCTGCCACTTCCAGAGCATAATGCCGCAGTCAGTTTTACCGTGACGAGGTCACGATCATACGTTCATCAACCGCGTGCGGCAGCCCGTCCGGTTATGGTTCTAATCTCCTGGTAAAGCGGTTTCAGCCTGTTATACATCTTGAGATAGACGTCGTTATAAAGGCTTTCATATACCGCATGCGTATTTGCATCTGGCTCGAAACAGTCTCCCAGATGCGTCATCTCACTGACGGCAGTTTTAAAATCCCTGTGGATATTTATTCCCACTGCGGCATCCATGGCGGCTCCCAGGCCTGAAGCCTCATAGACGTGAGGTCTGGCAGTAGGGATGCCGAAGATATCTGCGGTAAGCTGCATGGCGGCGTTGCTCTGGCTTCCACCGCCTGCAATACGCAGGTCGGTTATCTTCACTCCGCTGCGTTTCTCGGTTTTCTCCTTGCCCTCTCTCAGAGCATAGGCCAAACCCTCCAGTATGGCCCGGTATATGTGAGCCCGGGTGTGGGAGTCACCGAATCCGATAATGGCGCCGCGAGCTTCCGGACCGGGAAAGCGCAGGCCGGGTGACCAGTAGGGTTGCAGCACGCGCCCCTGCGAACCGGGAGGAACCGCCTTAACCAGATCGTCGAAGAGCACCTCCGGCTCCACGCCCCTCTCGTCGGATATACGCTGTTCCCGCAGGCCGAACTCCTGTTTGAACCAGCTGACCATCCAGTATCCGCGGAAAATCTGTATCTCGAAGTTATAGAGTTTGGGCACAGCGGCCGGATAAGGGGGAATAAGAGGTATGACCTCGATGTATTTATCGTGCGTAGTATTGATGGTGGCGGTTGTTCCGTAGCTGAGACAGGCTATATTCGGTTCAAGTGTGCCCGAGCCCAATACCTCGCAGGCTTTATCAGCGGCAGCCGCAATCAGAGGCAACCGCGCAGGTATTCCCGTCATATCCGCCGCCCCCGCCGTTATCTCGCCCAGCACTTCGCCCTGTGGGACAAGATCCGGCAATATTTTAGGGTCCATGGGAATGGCCTGCCATTTCCAGCTGCCTTTAGACTCCCATTTCTGGCCTTTGTAGTCGAAGGGAAGGTAACCCACCTGGCAGCCTATGGAATCTACGAATCTTCCGGTCAAAAGGTAGGTCAGGTAACCGGAGACGAAAAGGTATTTATGCGTCTTCTTCCATATCTCCGGCTGATGAACTCGTATCCAGTTTGCCTCCGCTTCGGCCTGCAGATATGCGACAGTCTCACTGGCCCCGGCCAAGGCGAAGGCTGCGCCCCAGAACCCCCCCAGCGGTGGCTGTCCCAGTGTGCGACGCTGGTCCAGCCAGTGGATAGCCGGCCTGAGCGGCTCTCCTTTTCCATCGACGTTTATCATGGTCGCCCTCTGCGTGGTCAGCGCCACAGCGGCGATACTATCTTTCCTAACCTCAGGGTACTGCCAGAGCCCCTGGCAAGCCCTGGCCAGAGACTCCCACCATAGCTGAGGTCTCTGTTCGGCCAGTCCGGGCGCATCGGAGTAATAAGGTTCGTACGGCACCCGGTGTTTGGCAATCAGCTTACCCCTGGGATCAAACAGCAACACCCGTACGCTCTGTGTTCCTACATCTATTGCCAGCAAGTTCTCAGCCACGGCAAACCTCCCTGTTAATTGTTCATTGCATCTCAGGCAGAGAAAAAGTCCCTTCCGAACAATTTACTTCCTGAAGCCCCAGCGCTTCGCCATCTGTTCCTCAGACATATCCAGACCCAGCGTACCGCCGGGATTCATTATGTGATGCGGATCGAAATGATCCCGCAACACGCGTATAACATCGACTTGTGCCTTCCCGATCTGTCCCTCCAGCCAGGGCGCCGTTTGTTTGCCAACACCATGGTGGTGGCTCATAGTGGCACCCGCCTTTTGAATAGCATCCAGTATGCCATACTGAAGCTCGAGATACTCATTGATCTCATTCATTTTCGCCACGAAGATAAAATATAGGTTTCCGCCCTGCGGATAGGCATGAGAAAGGTGCGTCATGCAGATAGTTTTAGGTCGGGATTTAATATACGCCCGCACATCGGCATGCACGCGGGGCAGGTTGTCCCAGGTGACGCCGCACTCCAGGGTATCGATCATCACCCCGTAATCCATCAGGTCTTCCCTCATAAAAGGATCGGTGAAACGGCTTTTCTCCCAGGATTGAGTAACCCTGGCTGCCGTCAGGCTGAAGACGCCATATTTCTTAAATATCCTGTTGAGTTTTTTTTCGACAAGGCGAGCATAATCCCTATCTCCCTCAGACATGCCGATAAACATGCAGCGCTGCATGGGCTGATAACCGAGTGCGCGCAGCAATGAATCGACAGGTGTGCCGTGAACATGATACATACGCATAGCGACATCGGTCTCCTCCGGATCGGACAGGCGGAAGACAGAGGGGTAGCCGAATTCGCCCTGCATTACTTCACGGCAGGCTTCGAGGGCGCCCTCCCATGTTTTAAACAGATAAGAAAACCTGCGTCTGTTTTCGGGCATATAGCGGCAGAGACGCAGCGTGCAGCTGACCAGAATACCGAACGTACCCTCACTGCCCATCATGATCTGGTCGAAATCTGGCCCGGTTGCAGCGCGTGGAAACTCCAGCGTTTTAAACTCGCCGATGGGAGTGATATATTCCTGCGCTATCACCATGTCCTCGATTTTACCGTAATAAGTTGAGTTCTGTCCGGCGCCTCTGGTAACCACCCAGCCTCCCACGCAGGAATGCTCAAAGGATTGCGGAAAATGCCCCACGGTATAACGTCTCCTGGCTTTCAATGTAGCCGGGGCGTCATTCAAAATCCTTTCCAGATCCGGCCCCATGATTCCGGGCTCCACCGTCACAGTCTGGTTGTTTTCGTTGATGGCGATGATTTTATTCATATGCGCATTGGTATCAAGACAGACTCCGCCTTTGACCGCTTCCTTGCCGCGCGTGACGCTGGAGTTGCCGCCGACCACATAGACTGGTATGCGGTTTTCATCGCAGAACCTCACGATGTTCTGTACATCCTTGCGGTCTCGAGGGCAGAGCACGACATCGGGCAGGTTCTCGATAATTTTCTTCCTCAAGCGCAAGACATCATAAATGGATGATCCGTAGGATACGCGTGTACGGTTATATGTGTCGGTTAAAAAATCCCCGTCGCCGACCATGTTTTTTAAAGCTTCCAGCTGTGCCTCAGGCAGCTTCGGCGGCACCTCCACATCGATCTTGTCGGTGCACAGCATAGGCGTCTTGAAATCATCGTCGGTCATAGCAAAAGTTTCTTTGAGCAGATGGAACATGCCGCGGGTGGGGTGTTTAAATCCCCTGGGATCGCCGTATTTAATCAAGCTGCGATATGAGCCGGCCGGAGCCTCCTCTTCGCACCAGCTGGGGTAGAACTCGTCTTTATTAGCCATGGCATCCTCCTTGAAACAGGAATTCTTACAACTTCATAATTCGGCCGTCACTTAAGCCGGGCTGGGGCTATAATACTTACGCCAGGTATCCAGATAAGCGGATGACTCTTCCTGCCACTTTTCATCACTCCATCCGAGTTCAGGCTGCACCAAATTACGCACGCGCGCCAACTGGTCCTTGGCTCCTCCCGGCAACAGCATGCCGATTCTGACCCTTCTGAGCAACAGGTCGGACAGGTGAACGACAGCCTCAGCACGCGCCGCCCATCTCAATTCAGCCCAGACATTAGGCAGGCTGCCTATGCGCTCCAGCTCTCCCGCGCCTGCCGCCTTGATCAGCTCGGCCGCATCATACCCGTACCGCCCCAGCAGATAAGCCAACGAAGCCGAATCGATGTCAGGTACGCTCACAGAAGGCAGTCTGGGGAAAATCCTCCTGTTTTTCACCACGGGCAGCTTACCCAGCTTCTTCAGCACGGCTGCCAGCGTCTGGCGGGACATTATACGAAAAGTAGTATATTTGCCGCCCGTGATAGTGATAAGGCCGTTCTCTTCCCAAAGGGCATGCGCGCGCGATTCTTTGCCGGGCGTGTCGGCACCACCCTTTACAATGGGGCGAAGGCCGGCAAACGATGAGATTATATCGCTCCCGGTCAGGCCCAGACCGGGAAAAAGAAATGAAGAGGCCTCCAGAATATAACTTATCTCGTCGCGGCTGGCGAACGGTTCGCTATGATTTACATCCAGCGCCGGATCATGGTCTATATCGGTGGTTCCTATCATGGTGGTTCCTTCCCAGGGGATAACGAACATAGCGCGATTATCCTTCGGATGTAAAAGCGTAAGCGCGTCCTTCATGGGCAGTTTATCGCGTTGGAAGATAAGATGGCTGCCGCGCAACCTGCGAAGTCGGGCAGGCTGCCCTACCTGACCCCGCAACTGGTCAGCCCAGGGGCCCGATGCATTCACTACAGCGCCGGCAGTTACCTCAAAGGTCTTTCCCTCCGGCGTTGATGTATCTTTGAGAGCCACGCCGCGGACCTGACCGCTTCCATCCAGCAGAAGCCTCTCGACTTTAAGATAGTTAATAGCGGTCCCGCCGTTTCTGACGGCCTCTTTCAAGACCCGCAATACTATGCGGCTGTCATCCATGGCCGCATCATAGTAGAGGTAGCCGCCCAGCATGCCATCCGACTTCAATACAGGATACTCTTTGAGAATCTTTTCCCTGCTGTAGGCATGGTGGTCCCATTTGGGCGCCAGCAAGTCGTATATAGCGATTATCTGGCCGATCTGGCCGGTCTTTACATGGTATCGCTCGAAATTGGGGAATATGAATCCCAGTTTGGTTACCAGATTCCGTGCCTCCTTCAGCATCCATTCCCTCTCCCTCACAGATTCCTGGGTAACCTTGAACTGCTTATTCAAAATATAGCGCAGGCCTCCGTGAATAAGCTTGGAGGATCTGCTCGAGGTGCCGAAGGAGAAATCGCCGCCTTCCACCAATAAAGCTTTAAGCCCCGCGGCAGCCGCCTGAAAAAGCACACCTGCCCCTGTGATTCCGCCGCCAATTACAATCAGGTCCCAGGGCCGATCGATGTGAGATAATACCTGTTCGCGCCATCCTTTAAGCCACATAGTATCTCCTATTGAATCCGGAATAGATTTGCTGGCTGCAGAACGCCGGGTTCAAGGGATATTTTAACGCTTTTGAATAAAAACTGTCAGTCGCGACTACCTGTAAGGAAACAAAGCCGGCCATATGAATGCGTCAATGAGGCCGGTCTGAATAAAAAACAGCGCGGCGCCGGATACAGCCAGCCAGTAGCTCCAGGCTGGCTCTTTCTGACTGATCATCAGTAACGCGCAAAGCAACGACAGCGAGGCCAGTGCTACAAAGAAAAGCACCATCCGAATATAAAACCACCAGCCCCGCCACTGCGTTTCAATCAACTTATAGGTCAATGGCATCCACAGGGCTGAGAAAACCAGTATCACAGCAAAGATGATATCCAGCACGGAGAAGCCATCGAATCCCCATATCCTGACATTATCGGCATCCAGCTGAAACAGAATAAAATACAGGAATAAGAAATAGCCTACGGCAGCCAGCGGCATGCCAACAAAATAAACCACTCTGAGAGAGGGAGTGATTCGGCCCCAGATCAATTGCTCCGTATTGGGGTGGCTGACCATACCGGACACGTAACTGGCTACAACAGCAAATCCACCCAAAGAGTTTATCACGAGGAACCAGATCTTATGCTCGTCCATACTGATACCTCCTGATAAAATCCAATCAGGATAGAATTTATTTATCGCCGGTCGACAGTTGCCGAATAGCGACCTATTTCCAGCTGCCGTCCTTCAGGTTAAGCGTCACATTATTATCGGGCGGGATAAGGTCGTTCCAGAGACCTACGATCAGATCTTTACGATATTGAATCACCAGCCAGGCCAGGGGGCTCAAACCGGTTTCCGTAACCATGGTCTGGCCCGGCGCCAGCTGTTCATCACCGCCATAGTGGGCACCAAAAGCGACCGCTATCTCCTGCGCGATTTTTTCTGCTTCAGGACGGTCTATTTTGTAGCCCATTAATACGCCTGTAGCAATAGTTGCGATGCCGTCCTGAAGATATTGTTTGGCATATGCAGGGAAATTATCGGGATGTGAGGCTATGGACGTTACGCGCTCCGACTTTATCGTTGCCAGTTGATCTTTGTCAATTGTCACTACTCTAAACGGACAGGGAAAGGTTACCAGCGAACCGGTCTCGATATCGAATATGAATTTACCGTTGTCAAACTTCTTGTCGGTTATATCCTGGGCATGGTAATGTCCTGTAAAAACCATGCGCACATTGTAATTGGCCAGCAGTTTGGCTACATCCTCATAGTTGTCCACTATGTATTCGCCGTAGTTCTTCTCCTGGCCGACATAGTGTTCCATTATGCCATGGTGCATCATCACGATAACAGCCTTGTTCTCTTTAGCCGCCTGTCCGAGCATCTTTTCAATCCAGGCCAGCGTCTCAGCGCTGAATTTGCCGTCTGTTACAGGCTCTTTGTCCTCGACATTCTCCCTGTACAGGCAGGAGTCCAGCGCCAGCAGCCACAGTCCCGGCTGAAGCTCGGCTACGTAGCTAAGCGAGTTTGGATCCCGATGCAGAGCATCTTTAAAGCCGTAATCAGCATATATCTGAGCGAACTGGTCGGCCGTTATATTGGGCACCCGCTCAATAACGTCGCCGACATATTTATACGAATGGCCGTTCAATATATCATGGTTCCCGGGCACCACATACACCTTCTTACCAGCTGCCTTGAGCTGTGCAAGATAGCTTGCCGTCAGGTCGTGCGAGACTTTCTCGCCGTCCTTGGTAAGGTCGCCCGACACCAATACAATAGCGGAATCCAGGTTCTTGATTGAGGAAATGGCCGATTCAAGTATCTCCGGGCTTTCTCTCAGCAGCTTGCGGTCCTTGTTCAGGTAAGCTTCGAATGCCGCGCCCGTTGTCCCGAGCGATGGATCATAAATATGCGGATCGCTGAACACAATGAAGCTGGTCTCCGGATAGATCGGGGCCTGCGCCAGTTGCTGTCTGAGCACCGCGTTCGACTCATATTCAAACTTCTGTTTAGGGGAAGCGCAAGCCAGCATGGAAACAACGATGATAATGCATACAGAAAACTGGATGATCCTTGATAACACCCTTGCTGCCCTCATAAGTTGAACACCTCCACTTTATCTATGTCCGATCCGACCTGTTTAATATACTACATGCATACACCGACAGCAAGCACACAGCCCGGGATATATTGCGCCCAAATAATGCAGGAGGTGAAAACCCCTCTTTAAGATCGAGCTATAACAAAGGATTAACCACCCTGCCGATAAAAATTATCGATCCTGTCTGTATATCCCTTATGAAGAAAACGAAGGGCCGGTCGACAGTAACCTCTTCAGGCTGGAGAGGCATAGCTGTTGCCCGCATGACGACGGCTGTGGCAGCCGCAGCTTCCGTACCCGCTTCGTCTACCTCTACGAACGCTTTATGCACGACTGCGGATATGTATAGATCACGTTTGCCGGTCATGCCGGAGAAATCAGCGAGGTCGGTGAATGCGGTGGGCATGCCCATGCCAGACAGCGCACCACCCAAGTCGAACTCGGACTCGATCTTGAAGCGAGGAAAACGCAGATCGACCTGCGTGGGCGCTATGGTCTCAAGGATTGCGTTCAGCTTGCCGGAATCCAGCGACTGTTCGAATTCGGCGAACTTCCCCTGGTCGGGAAGCAGCACCACCATCTCCAGTTCGCGACCATCGTAAGGCAGCGATACGACCTTGTATCCCGCACCGGATGCATATCCCATGCGTTCGGACTGCTGCATCAGGGGAACTTCCACCGTCGAGCCGTCCAGCAAATGGAAGGGAGCAGGCCGGGTCAAGTTCTTATCAAAGGTTTCGGCCCAGGCTGCATTGAAATATATGGCATTGGTGAGAACCAGGCGCGTCAGAGTATCTATATCTTCCTCTTTCAAAAGGTCTTTAATACGCTGCTCGGTCTGATCCTCCACCCACTTATTAATGATCAGCCGGCAGGTTTCAGGCTCAGAGCGAAAATCCAGAGTCCTAAGTCCCGCACCGTAGTTCTGAGCCAGCGTATCCAGGTATTCAGGCAGAAACCTGTAATCTTTTTGCCCCCAGATGGCATTGACTATATTGAGCCGGAAACCCCTGTCGTCCTTGCCCCTGGCTCCCTGCCCGCGTGCTTTCAGTTGCTGATCGAGGCTATTGAAGGCCGGATGCAGGCGATTTTGAGGCAGGGTGAAATGTAGAGTGGCGGTCATCTCTTTTTCAGTAGTATCCCTTGCGCCGGCATAGGTCATAGCCAGAGCCTGCGAGATGGAATAAGGTGAGTAAAACAGATTGCCCTGTTTACCTTTCAGCGCCTGGTACAGATCACAGGCAAAAGCATTATTGCCTTCAACCAGCATGATTACATCCTGCTTGCCTGCTGAGTCAGCCGCCCTCGGTTTGTCCGAGCTTATGACATCGGATGAAACCGGTGGCGCACAGGCCGCCAGGCCGGTTACAAGCACAAGCGCTATGCACAAGATATTGATACGGATAGATTTCATTTCTGCGCCTCCTGTATGCTCAGTTGACATCAATTACAACGATTCCTCCCCGCTTAAAGTTTAGCAAAACAAGAATCCTTGCCCATATACGCCGCCATCTTCAACTTAACCTGGCACTGTGATAGATGGGCAAATACAACGTGCGTCTGAATAAGTTCGAACCCGGGAAACCGCTGACTTTATATCACGCCTGCGGGTGTGTATCCTTGATCCAGAGAGATATTATGAACGCCGCTATAAAAAGCAAGACCAGCAAGCCCAGTGGAGCAACGAACTGGCCGGTGGTGGATTCCAGCGCTTCCATGGAAGGCACCAGAATCACGGCTGCCAGATTCCCCAGCAGTTGCAGATATCCCACCGATACACCGGCATATTTAGGCCCCGTCACCTCGGCCGACATGGTGAGAATGACGGGAAATGCCGACAGCAGGAAGAAGCCCAGCACGATGCAGTTGATCATATTAGGAACATAGCCTCTGATGAATATCATCGCTCCGATAGTAATAGCTCCCAGCAGCGTGGCCAGGACAACGAATATCTTGCGCTTCCTGGTCCGGTCCGAGATTATGGGCACCACGATGCAGCCGACCATGCCGGCGAAGATCATAGCGGCGGAGATAGTGCTACCCTCCGTCATGGGGATGGCATGAAGCTCATCCAGTATCTTCTCCAGCCAGGTGGCGAGGCCGTTAAAAGAGCCAAGACCCACGAATGTCACAAAGCCCAACAACAGGAAATTCCTGTTCTTGAGTATTACATCCAAGCCCCCCCAGCTCCCTGTCAAAACCTCTTCCTCCGGCGTACGCGAGGGAGTGGGCGGCTTCGAGCGCACGATCAGGATAAATATCAGGGTACCGAATATGCCGGCGATGCCGTATACCCATAGCATTGAATTGTAACTGAGACCTTCAACGATGGCCGGGGTTACTCCCAGCGCTATCATCATACCTACAAAAAGAGCCAATGTACCAAGTCCCACGGCCGTAGCCTCCTCTTTGGGAGCGAACCATACCGAAGCCAGCTTGGTCACCCCGTTCAGAACGAACGGCTGGCCCAAAGAGATGCCAATTTGAGATATCAGTAGTACTATAAAAGAATCCGGACCAGCCAGCCTCACCAGGGAAAAGACGCCCGTCAGTATGGCGCCGATGCCCACGCCCCATTTAAACCCGATCTTATCTATGATGATGCCGGCGGGAATGGTGAGAATGACCTGTATCAGCGGGAAAACCAGTGTCAACCACTGAACGCTGCTGGCCGGTATGTGCAGCATATCCTCGATATAAGTATCAATGGCCGCAAAATTCAGCCAGTAAAGCTGTGTCAGAGCCGAAACGTACATATAGACGGCCAGCACCACCCACCTGTACCGATACACCCTGTAATCCTGTTGCATGAACCACCCCTCCCTTGGAAGTTATTTTGGAACGCGGCTGCAATGATATCCGTACTATTATAATCCCTGAGTCAAGACTTGTCGGAGATTGCTCCCTTTCTTGCCCGTACCCATCTCTTGAAGTAAAATTCAACTTGATCCCATGCCTTCCACAAATCAAATTCGGCTTGCCCGCATCAGCGCCAGGGGCGTGGTACAGGGTGTGGGCTTCCGCCCATTCGTTTACGGTCTGGCTATGAAATATGGACTTAACGGATGGGTCTGCAATACATCAGAGGACGTCAGGATAGAGGTCGAGGGGAGCAAAAGAAAGCTTGACAGCTTTATACTGAGTCTCAAGAACGAGGCTCCCCCGCTGTCCAGGATTGAGAGCCTGTCCGTAGAATTAGACAGACCCACCGGCCACCGTGGCTTTGAGATACGAAGCAGCATAACACAGCCGGGCAAGTATCAACTTGTCTCGCCCGATATCGCAACCTGCGGCCCCTGGCTTAACGATATCCTCACTCCTGAACACCGCCGCGGGCGCTATCCAGTCA
>DAOUFT010000081.1:0-7388 GCA_034429855.1 Dehalococcoidia bacterium | reverse complement strand
GTACCTGGGGCTGGGTCCGGCGGTCGCTTCCCACATTGACGGGGAGCGCTTCAGAAATGCAGCCGATCTCGAGCGCTATCTTTCCGAGCCATTGAATGTCAGAGAGGGGGCGGAACGGTTGAATGATGACCGCAAGGCAGGTGAGGAGGCGATGCTGCGTCTGAGGCTTATTCAAGAAGGTTTGGATATACGTGATATATCAGGCAGATACGGCTGCAGTGTGGCTGGAATGCTGGAATCAAGGTTGAATAAGCTTGTAAGGTGTAAGTCGCTGGTGCGTGAAGGGAATATTTTCCGCCTGCATCCTGCCTGTGTGCTAACGTCCAACAGTGTTTTCGCAGAGGTATTGGAGTGAAAGGCCACGCGCGGTATGCGTTCGAATCTTTTACCAGATACCTGGTACGAGTGCCTTACGCTCGGCGGGATAATCGGGGAAATGCCGGTGATACCAGGCATGGTGGGACATAGCGCGTGGGGCCAGATTAGCGATGGTCCATAAGGCGAAGCTAAGCCCGGCCAGCGACCATGTAGCCAGCGCCCATCCGGTCCAGATAAGTATCTCGCCTAAATAATTGGGGCACGATATCCAGCGATATAATCCGCCGTAGGGGATTCTATAGCCGGTTTCTCCCTGCTTTCTCAGCCTGGCCAGCGTATAATCGGCGTGCCTGTTGATAACGAATCCGGAGATAAAAAGAGCAGAGCCTACCATGAAGCGCGGATCGGTCAGCCATCGATCGGGATAGCCGCCCGACAGTGTGAAAATATAGTGTCCGTTCAGCCAGGCATTCATTAGATTGAAGAAAATGCCCGATAACACAATGGAGAGGGGCATTTTACCGTGCGAGTTCTTGAGGCTGAACGGGTAAATAAAGGCGCGATGTATATAATGAGCCTCCCACATCAGCAGGAATGCGGCAGAGGTGATGGAAAACGGTGCTTTACCCAATACAAAACATGCAGCAAATATCAGGGGCGACCAGGCCTCCATGATCACCCAGGCCAGCTTGCTGTTAACTGAAGGTCCCCATCCGCTTTTAATATGCCGGCCGTAAGGGGCGGGAATAAAAAAAAGACTGATAAAAATGAGAGGGCACAGCACCAGCCAAGTAATCAGCAGGAAATTATAAGTTGGGTCGGGGGTCATTCTATTGATGCCTCCCTATTTTTATAAAGCCGTTTTCGATAAACCATTTGATAGTATCGGATATGGTATCCCGGATGGGCCTGGGTTCATATCCCAGCTCGTGTGTCGCTTTAGCGTGGCTTATGTTGCGATTGCCGGCGAGAGCTTTAAGGGAAACGCTGGTGAAAAGCGGTCTGGCACCGGTCCATTGGGATAGGGCTGTCACAACGGGGGCGCAGGCGCCGGCAATCGGCGCAGGGCATGTCAGCGCCGGCGGCCTTCGGCCGGTTATCTGCGCCACAATAGTGGCTATTTCTCTTACCGACAACCAGGTGCCGGAAAGGAGATAATTCGAGCCGGCGGGAGCGTTCTGCTCAGCCTTGATAGCACCTTCCGCCACATCCCTGGCATCCACCCAGTCGAAACCCCCTTCCAGCAGTACGGGGATTTTTCCCTCAGCCATCATTATCAGCGCCTGCCCGAAATGCCATGGTCTGTAATCATAAGGTCCGATAACGGCGGTGGGATTGATTATTACTGCGTTGAATCCATCGTCGGCGGCCCTGCGTACCAGCCTTTCGCCCGCAGCCTTGGAGAGATCGTACGGCGCCGATTTCAGCGATTGTACCAGCGGCCTGTTCTCATCTATCGGCACATCCAGCGGCTCGTTGCAGAAGGCATGTATGGAGCTGAAATGCACAAGCCGTTTAACGTTGTTGCGCCGGCAGGCTTCTATTACATTGCGTGTGCCTTCGGTATTAATCATATTGCACCGCATTCTGTCATTCATCAATATAGATATATAGGCAGCCAGATGGTAAACGACTGAAACGCCATCAAAGGCGCGCACCAGCGAATCTGGATCGTTAACATCACCATTGCAACGCTCAATTTGCAGGTCATCCAGTCCCCGCGTGCTGTTGTGTGCAACGATACGCACATCTCGGCCATGGGCGATCAAAGCGCGGACAAGGTTGACTCCGACGTGTCCGGATGCTCCGGTTACAGCTGTAATCATAAAAGGAAAAGAGTAGTTGGAATAGAAAGTTCCTGCAAGTTTAAATAGGTGAGCCTTCCATGTCAAATGTGTTCGCAGGCTGTATACAAGCTGCAGGGATTGCATTGATAAAGCGCAATTATATTGATATTATAAATGCCGTGTCTGAAAAAGGTTCATTTACACTGGATGATGTCTTCCATCCGCGTAGTGTGGCCATAGTCGGCGCGTCGCCCGACAATTTCATGACTTTTGCAGCCTGGGCGATCAGCTCGTTGAAGGCTGCCGGCTTTCCAGCCATTTACCCGGTGAATCCCAGACACAAAGAGGCCTTCGGTCTCACCTGTTATCCTTCGGTTTCGGCCATACCCGGAGCGGTGGACCATGTTATCGTATGTATACCGGCAATGAGATCCATGGACGTGCTTGATGATTGCGCCGCGAAGGGCGTGATGTCCGTGCATTTTTTCACCGCCGGGTTCAGTGAGAGCGGCGATAGGTCCCGTGCTGATCTGGAAAGTGATATGCTGCGCAAGGCGCGTGCCAGCGGATTTCGCATTATAGGACCGAACTGCACAGGTCTTTTCGTCCCTGAAGCCAGGTTGACCACTTCCGACCGTATGCCCATGGAGCCGGGCGATATCGCCTTTATGTCGCAAAGCGGTGGGCATTCTCAGGATATGCCAATGCATGCCGGACCGCGCGGTCTGCGCTTCAGCAAGGTCATCAGCTACGGGAATGCTCTGGATATAGGTGAAAGTGAGCTCCTCGAATACTTCACGGAAGATGCCGCTACGAAAATAATCGCAATATACATCGAAGGTGTGAGAGAGGGCAAGCGATTTCGTAATGCGCTCGAGAATGCCTGCGCCAGGAAACCTGTTGTAGTCTACAAGGGAGGGACAACCGAAGCGGGGTTGAGGACGGCCATGAGCCACACAGCCAGCATGACATCCTCGGTTAAAACATTTCAGACAATATGCCGCCAGGCCAATGCCATCCAGGTAAGTGATATTCAGGAGATGATCGATGTTCTGGTCGCGCTGAGCTACGCACGACCTTATCCGTCGGGCAAAGGTATTGCGGTAGTGGGTGTAGGTGGGGGGCCTAGCGTGGAGGCCGGTGACCGCATGGAGGCGGTTGGCCTGGAGTTGTCCGCGTTGAGTCTTGAGGTGCAGTCTCAACTCAGGAGTATACTGCCCAACGATGGAGGCATCTTTACCAATCCGCTGGATGCCACCAATCTCATCTACCCCGACGTGATCTATAAAACGTTAAATGTGATCGGGGCTTCGCCCGGTATCGACATGATTATGTACCATATGGGATTCCATCCGGTAACCCGCTGGGGCGGTGGAATTTTTTCAAGTGATTTCTTTCTGAAACCAGCTTCAGAGGCTTTACATAAGTCTAATGTGGAAATTAACAAGCCGGTGCTTATGGCCCTGGGGCAGGCGTCCGACATGGCCGGGATGGAGGAGCTGCTCAAGGTGCAGGCTGCTTTCGTACAAGAGGGGTTGCCGGTTTTCCGTTCGATTGAAAAAGCGGGACTGGCCATGGCCAGGGTTGTGGCATGGTGGAGTAGATTTGCCCGGGATTAGTTATCGCGGAGGTTGATGATGATGGCGATGCAGCCACAGGACCATCTGGCCGGGCCTTTGACCTGGCAGATCGAAGACCTCGGCAAGCGGATCAAATTGCTGGAGGAAACGATCACCCAGTTGAAAACCCTGGACACAACCCTCCACGAGATGCAATTCATCATATACAGCTATGTTGAGAAGATCAAAGAGGGGGTGGTGCTTTTCCAGGACGAGATAATAATATGGGCCAATAAAGCCAGTTGCGACATGCTGGGATATGAGTACGAAGACGTAATAAACAAGTCAGTCATGGATTTGGTGCATCCCAAGTATAGGCAGCAGCTGTCGGCACGATATGCCATGGTGCAGGCGGGTGATGAATCGTACGATACAACGGTATGGCCATTTTTAAGTAAAACCCGTGAGATCAAATATATCAGACCGCACAGCACGCGTGTTATGTATATGGGGCGTCCGGCGGTTATGTCTTTTTTCAGCGACGTAACCGAGGAAAAGAAGGCACAGGACGAGCTTGCGCTGCGGGCCGAGATGCTCGACCACGTGACAGACTCTATCTTTCTGCTCGATTTGAAGGGCAATATCAAATACGTCAATAAAGCCGCGTGCGAATCCCTGGGCTATGCGTTGGAAGATATCACAAGATTAAATATACTGGATATTATTCCGTCGGATTTGAGGGAAAAGGCCGAGGTTCATCTGAAAAAGGGCATAGTGCGTAAACAGGGAACATTTAAAACAATCCATATGCACAAGGACGGCGGAAGGGTTCCGGTATTGGTTCGACTGCGCACCATTAAAAGAGGGGGGCAGGAATTCATTCTGTATGTGGTCCATGATATCACGGTTGACGAGGAATCGAGGTGACAAAGGATAAATCCGGGGAAGCGGCAAGAACGACGGGCAAACCGGTTCATCCATTTTGGACGCATCTGCCCGCGCTGCTTCTGATACTAACTGCGGTATTCTTGACGGTCAGGGCTTTACCCCTGCCGGATCCGGCGCCCGTCCACTTCGATCTCAGCGGTCAGCCTAATGCGTATGGGTCTCCCTGGCTCAGCTCGGCCCTGCTGCTGGGATTATCCATAGGCTTTGTCATTCTTTCTTTCTGGCTTGATGAGCTCTGGGCGCGCCAGGAGAAGAAAAAGACCTTCAACTGGATGTCGCTTTTCGATGAGTTCGCCATAGGCAGCATGTGCGGTGTTCAAATCGCCTATGTGAACATGCTTGCTTCCCAACAACAGACGTTTCCTTTTCCCTGGGTTGAAATGGTTACGGCCTGCGGCCTGGGAACCGGCCTGGCAGTTGCCCTGGAGTTACTGCGCCCGTATAGGCACTATGAGAGGAAGTTGAAAGCAGAAGATGCCGGTTCTGTCGTTGACGAGGTCACCAGTATAGTACAGGCAGGCCAACCTGTCTCATACTGGGAATCGCAGAACCCGCCTTATATGGCGGCGCTGATGGTTATCGTGCCGCTGATCATGATCGTGGCGGCTGTCCTTACTTGGGCGCCGCTGCCCTGGCTGTCGATTCTGCTTGCTTTAATAGCTGTGGCTATGATAGTAACTTACGGGGGTTTTCGCACACAGGTCACCCGTGAAATGGTCACAGTCAGGATGGGACTGCTGGGCATCAAGCTGCTGCAACTGAAAACGGCCGATATCTCAAGCGTTAACGTGCATACGTTTTCTCCGCTGCAGGATTTCGGCGGCTATGGAATACGTTTTAACCGCGAGATGCGTGCCTATTATCTGCAGGGCGACCGAGGCGTTAAAATCACCGCCGTGGATGGAAATCAATATCTCATCGGCTCCGATCATCCGGAGCATCTGGCTGCCGTTATTGAATCGATCATGGGGTGATGCCGTGCGGAGCAGATCTTACACGAAATAGCGCGGGATCATGTAACGGACCTGTCGCAGTATGTTGGCGAAAAAGCCGATGCGTTTCTTCTTCTTTTTATCCATAGCGTTCACCTGCGTTATTTCTCATATTTCTCGATCAGGTCAGCCGCGTTCATAGCCGAAGCGGTGACCACCGGGATGCCTCCGCCCGGATGGGTTGATGCTCCCACCAGGTAGAGTCCTTTGATGGATTTGGATTTGGAGGCCGGCCGGAAGCATATTGCGTGAGGCACGTCCTGCCTCAGCGCATAGATGGCACCCTCCGGCGAGAGCAACCTTTTTTCGAAATCCGCCGGGGTTGAAAACTCCGCCACGCGGACGTGCTTTTCAAGGTCGGGGATATACCTGTCGGAGTAGTACCTGATTATCTTCGACAGAAGCTCTCTTTTCTCCGCCTCCCAGGTCGTGCCTTCCAGTTTGTACGGTCCCGGTCCCATGGTCAAAATGATGATATTGTGCCCCTTGGGCGCCAGGTCCGGATCGGAGCGCGTGGTGCAGCTGATAATACCGAATTGCTGGGCCGGGTAACGCCCCTGCTCGTATTCATCCCACCAGTACCGGTTCATCTCCTCCATGGGAATGGTGGCCAACGTGTGGTGCGATTCCAGCGGCGGGTCGTAGTCGACGCCCAGGTAGATGGTAGGCGTTGACATTGAATACTGATAGCTCTTTACACCTGTGCGTACTATGGATGGCAGGTGTTCCTCGCCGATCAGTTCAAGGTACAATTTTTTGGCGTTTATATCGGATATCACCAGGTCGGCGGTGATCTCGCTGCCGTCGGCCAGCACAACACCCATAGCGCGGCGGTCTTTGACCATGACCTTTTTAACCAGCGTATTCAATCTGGTCGTCATGCCCAGCTTCTCGCCCACGCGTCTGAAAGCTGCCGGTATGGCGACCATACCTCCTTTGCTGTAGTATATGCCCTCATGCTCGGAGTACGGTATCACGGCGTACAGTCCCGGTAGCAGCTCGGGGGGCAGTCCGGCGTAAAAACACTGGTATGACAGAGATTCGCGGATTTTATCGCTCTTGAAAAACTTCTTCAGAACTCCTTGGTAGTTGCCGTTGAAGAGAGACATATATTTGAGCATCGCAGGTGTCTGCCGGAACATACGGATAACATCGCCCAGCGTATTGGCAGGCTTGATAAAGAATCCCTCGACGGCTGCATCGTTGAACTCCTTCATGTATTTACAGAAGTCATACCAGCCTTTGACATCCTCGGGCGCCAGCTTGGCGATCTCCTGCGCAGATTCCTCGATTGACTTGGGATAGCGGATTCTCGAGCCGTCCTTGAGTATCACAGAGAAAATGAGGTGAGGTGGTATCAGCTCCACCTCTTTGGCAATGGTGGTGCCCAGGCGCTGGAAGCACCAGTCCATTACCTGGATATCTTCGATCAGGGATGCGCCAAGGTCGAAATGGTACCCCTCCCGCTCGAACGTAGAACAGCAGCCACCGACCCTCTCGCTCTGCTCGAGCAGAAGCACCTTACGTCCCTGCTTGGCCATCAGCGCAGCTACGGCAAGGCCACCGATGCCGGCGCCGATAACGATCACGTTGTAATCAGACATGTGACACCTCCCGGCATTATTATAACATTACTCAGTATGCGCAGAATGATGTCAATGGCGGATGAAAATGTCCCACTTTTGGCGGCCAAAATGTCACACTTTGCAGACATATTTTTGTAACTCTATGTTTCTTGCACCTTGGGTTTTCTACCCCGGCGGCGCAGTGCGGGTGGGTCCTGT
>DAOUFT010000080.1:0-6212 GCA_034429855.1 Dehalococcoidia bacterium | reverse complement strand
ACCCAGGGGGATGGCCAGCTCGGTGAGCACCCGGGTGATGGCCTCTCTAAGGCTTTTCTTCTGATCTTTAGAAATGGAGTAGCTGATCTTGACCATGTCGGCGATGGCGTTGGCCGTGCGCAGGTGCAGCTCGATTTTATCGGGATAATCGCGGATGAGGTCGCGCAGCTTGAGCCTGAGCAAGGCTATCTCCTGGTCGAGCCCCTCCACACCCACAGCCTCCTCCAGCATCAGGCTGCGTGTTTCACCCAGGGCGGGCGCGTAGAAGTCCCTTTTTACGTCCCTTTTTCGCTGCTTTCCGGCCATTATTTATCTTGAGCACCAGCAGTCCGTAGACGATGGCATAGGCCGCCGCATCGTACCTTTCAAGACTGAGTGCATACTTCAGGAGCTCAACCATTGCAGCCCATAGTAGTACGCCTCAGGGCGTACATTCAACGGATTGCTGTCGCAGGGGACTGCAGCTTTACTGACTGATCAGGGGCTTGATCCAGAGGGCGCGGCGGGCGCCGGGCTGCGCCCCCGCCTCCACCCGCAGCAAGGGCATGACTTTCCTGCCGCCGTAGGAAGTGAGATCGATTTCGATATCATGCAGGCTGTCGTCGCTTTTAGCTTCGACGGCCGGCCACCATACGACCTCCCCCCGGTCATCCTTCAGTCCGAAGAGAAAGTTCGCACTCCCGCCTTCATCCGTCTCCCGGGGAAGGCCCACACCGGCAGTGAAGCGCGCATTGTAAGGAAGCTCCAGCGGCAGCATATATCCGCCCGACGGCCATTGCTCCTGCCACTCGCCGAAGATCCCCTCGATCCAGCCGTAACCGTCCGCCGGCGGCGTCATTTCGATCGCATCGCTATAGCTCTGGTTATCGGCCGCCACGACCCCGGGCAGATTGCGCACGCGTCCGGCGGCAGTGCCACCATCCGAATACTTGATCCAGCCGGCACTGCCTCTCCAGGCGGCCCGCGACGCGTAGCGGGTGAAATCGTAGCTGAATTTGAATCCGAAGGTAGGGACATAGCAGTTGTTTTCCCTGCCGGCCTCTTCCACTCTGCCATCGCCGTTGGCGCATATTCTAATCGCCTGTCCCTGCCAGTCGTAGTTTGTAAAAGGCAGCGTCTTCTCCTCGCCGGCCTTCAACCCATCCACCCAGCTCGTATCGCGCAGCATGCCGCTCTGATCGTACACATATGTCTCGCAGGGGCCGGCGTCGGCGGCGCCGACGTTCTTAATCTTATAGTAGAGCAGCCCGCTGATGTGCGTTACGCCCGTGACAACCAGGTCGGGCATGAATGTGCTCCTGTCCACCACCTCAACCGTGACCCAGGCGGTCGATACGCCCTTGCGGCCGGAGGCAGTGAGCGTATACCTGGTGGTTCTCTGCGGCGCGACCTCGATCGAGCCCGAGGCCGGTAAGCCACCCGGCCCGTTATCGATGGTCACGGATGCGGCGCCCGACACGCTCCAGCGCAGCGTAACGTTCTCTCCCGGTCTGATCACGTCTGCTGCGGCAGAGAAATCATCGATAACCGGCCAGTATCTTTCCTGCACGACCGGAGCAGGGGCGGTGAGATTTTCCGCATCAGGCCTCTGCTCAGGCGGGCCGGCAGGGGAGCACCCTGCCAGAATTACAGCCGCAGATAAGATGGAAATGATATAAAGCCTGATCATCCGCCCTCAAGTATAGCAAAGAGAGAGGCCGGAAACATTGAAATAATGCACGGGGACGGCCGGCGCTCATGCCTGTATTGAAAGCAGTTTCTTTTTAGAGTATGCTAATTCCGATAGACGACCTGTGCATGGTTAATACGGCAGGAGGAAGGATTATGGTTGAAATTCTGCAGGAGAAATTCGACGCCATAGTGGCAGGCACGGGCCCGGGCGGAGCCACGGTGGCCAGGGAGCTGAGTATCGCCGGCAAGAAGGTGCTGATGCTGGACTGGGGTTCCAACGCTCCCGTGCAGGGCAGCAATGCACAGGCCTTCGGCTACATCGGTATGCCCTACAAAAGCCTGTATATAATCGATGGTTTTCTGGGCCTGGTGCGGGCCATAACGGTGGGCGGCAGCTCCATCGTTTACTATGCGACCGCCTGGGAACCTCCCTTCGAGTACTGGGATAAATACGGTATAAACCTGCGCAATGAGGCCGCCGAGATTAAAAAAGAGGTCCCCATCAACCCGCTCAAGGACGAATTGATCGGGCCCTCGGCTAAAATGATCGCCCAGAGCGCACGCGACCTCGGCTACAACTGGCAGAAACTCAACAAGTTCGTATATCTGGACAGATGCCGGGCCAAATGCGATAAGTGCGACCTTGGCTGCCCTTACGGCGCCAAGTGGAACGCGCGGGTATTCGTCCAGGACGCAACGGCCAAAGGGGCGCAGCTGCTGGACCTGGCGAAGGTAACCAGGGTCATAGTGGAAAATAAAAAGGCGACGGGCGTGGAGTTCACGCGCAAGGGTAAAAAATATATCGCCAACGCCGACAGGGTGATCGTGGCGGCGGGCGGTATCGGATCTCCCATCATACTGGAGAGCAGCGGCATCCCGCAGGCGGGCGCCGATTTCTTCTACGACCCGCTGATCGCGGTGTTCGGTACGGTCAAAGGCCTGGACGACGGCAAGGAGTTCCCCATGACGATGGGACAGCACATGGTGGCAGACGACTACCTGATGACGGACATGACTCTTCCCTGGTTGATATACGACGTGTTCACGGCCGAGGTCTTCCGCCTGGACAAGCTGTCTAATAAAAGCCAGCTGACCATCATGATCAAGGCGCGCGACAGCCTGGGCGGCAAGATAAGCAAATCGGGATTCATCAAGAAGCCGTTCACGCAGATCGAGCGCGGCAAGCTGATGAGCGGTTTTGAGCGCGCCCGGAAAATCCTCCGGAACGCCGGAGCCAAAGACATCTTCAAAACATGGTGGATCGCCTCGCATCCCGGCGGCACCTGCAAGATTAACGACATCGTGGACGCCGACCTCAGGACGGAGATCGACAACCTTTATGTGTGCGACTGCTCCGTGATACCATCCGAATGGGGACGACCACCGGTATACACCATACTTTGCCTGGGCAAAAGGCTGGGCAAACATCTGCTGTCCGGCAGGCAGGAGGCCAGGTCAACGGCTGCTGCGCCGGCGGGAAATTAGCCTATCCATGGTAACGCGGGCGCACCTGAAGGTACGCCTCTACAGGGAGAAACGCAGGGACGGGTTTTCAAACCCGCCCGGCAATCGAATAATGTGTGTGACTGTGTTCGGGCGCACCTGAAGGCACACCCCTACAGGGTAAATATAGGGGCGGGTTTTTAAACCCGCCCGAATAAATGATTTAAAGGATGGAAGAATGACGATACCTCTATTTGAAACCTATCCGGCGCTGGAGAAGAGCCTGCCCTGGATATCCATCGGCAAGTATCCCACGCCGGTGCAGAAGCTGGAGAACCTGGGCAAGGCTGTTAACTATTCTGAAATCTGGATAAAACGCGATGACAAGTCCTCAGACGTCTACGGCGGCAACAAGGTGCGCAAACTGGAATTCGCCATCGCCGACGCCCTGCGCAAGAAAAAGAAGTACATGATCACGGTGGGCGGCATCGGGACCAACCACGGCTTGGCCACCACGATCCACTGCGCCAATGCCGGTATCAAAACGGTGCTGGTGCTGATACCGCAGCCGATTACGGAAAAGGTGCAGGAGAACCTGCTGCTGGACAAACATTTCGGCGCGGAGATAAACGTCGGGCGCAGCATACTTGAAGCCTACCTGCGGGCGGTCTGGGTGATGCTGACACATCCCAATTTCTACCTGCTGTGGGCGGGAGGCACATCGCCCCTGAGCACACTGGGGTATGTTAATGCCGCCCTGGAGCTGAAGGGACAAATAGACGCCGGCCTGCTGCCCGAGCCAAAATACATCTTCGGCGCCACCGGCTCAATGGGCACCACAGCCGGATTGATCGTCGGATGCAAACTGGCCGGCATGAAGAGCCGTGTGGTGGGCATCAAGGTATCAATGGACGCATATTCAAACATTAACGGCATCGTGTCGCTGTGTAATAAAACGGTGCGACTGATGCGCAAGCACGATCCGACTGTGCCGGATATCCAGTTCAGCTCCTCGGATTTCGACTTTGAAACGGGCTTCTTCGGGGGCGAGTACGGCAGGGTAACAGCTGAAGGCAGGGAGGCACTGGATCTGATCAAGAAGACCGAGGGCATCAGTCTGGAGACCACCTATACGGGCAAGGCGCTGGCGGCCATGCTTGATTTTATCAGAAAAGGCAAATCGGCGGACGGAGCCCCGCTGCTGTTCTGGAACACGTACAACAGCGTGGATTACTCGGAGACGATTAAAAAGAGCGGCGGACTCAAGACGCTACCCAAATGCGTGCAGTGGGCCTGCAAGGAGAATTTAATACCGTATTTGAAACAGGATAGTGCGGATACAGGATTGCCGCGCCCTGCGGGCTCGCAATGACATTGTGTATGCGGGCGGACTTGAAGGTACGCCCCTACGGGTGAAAATGTTGGGGCGGGTTTAAACCCGCCCGGCTCGGGCGCAGTTGAAGCAGCGCCCCTACAGATGACAAATGCGGGACAATTGAATGGAGGCTGATATGCAGGAAAAGGAAGGTTCATCCGGGCCGGGGCTGAAGAAAACGCTGGGGCTGCTCGATACGGTCTCCATCGAGGTGGGCGCCATTATAGGCGCGGGAATTTTCGCCCTGACGGGTCTGGCAGTGGGCAAGTGCGGCCCCGGCGTTCCCATCGCCTTCGTTATCGCGGCGCTGCCGATGGTGCTGGCGCTGCTGCCCATAGGCATGCTGGCTTCAATCCTGCCCACAGTGGGCGGCAGTTTCCGCTATCCCAGCCGCATACTCGGCCCCTTCTGGGGCTTCATCGGCGTGTGGGGCATAATGATGGGCATCATGCTGGGAGGCATGCCCATTTACGCACTCAATTTCGCCGACTACCTGCGCGTCATCTTCCCGGTTTTCGACCGCAACCTGGTGGCCGTCACGGCACTGGCCTTCTTCTTTGTGATCAACGTGGTGGGCGTAAAAACGGCCAGCGCTGTGCAGGTTGGCATGTTCGTCGTGCTGCTGGCCGCCCTGCTGGTCTACATCATCTGGGGCATACCGGCCATAGATCCGGCCAACCTGACGCCGTTGATGCCGGGAGGGATGGAGGCGCTGGCCATCGCCTCGGGGGTACTCTTCTTCGCCTATATGGGCGCCAACTTCATCATCGACCTGGGCGCAGAGATAAAGAATGCCGGCAGGAATATACCGATGTCGTTCGCCATCAGCATGCCGATCGTGGTAATCATCTATACGCTGATGGGACTGGTGACCGTCGGCGCCGCGCCATCCAGCGTCTGCGCCAACCAGCCGTTGTCCGTTGCTGCGGGCTACTTCCTGCCGCCCGGGCTGGCCCTCTTTTTCACGGTGGGAGGGGGGCTGTTGGCCCTGGCCACGACCATCAATGCCACCTTCATGTTCGCATCACGCTACATACTGGTCTTCGCCGAGGACGATGGCTTCCCCAAGGCGCTGGCAGGGGGCAACAGGAGGGTCGGCACACCCCACTGGGGTCTGCTCATCATGTTCATACTGGCGCTGGCCTTCCTGCCGCTGGGGGCGACGTCATTCGAGGTTCTGGCCTATACCGCCTCCATCGGCTCGATCATACTCCTCTTTCCCATCCTGATTTCAGCCATACGCTTCCCCAAGAAACTGCCTCAGGCATATGCCGACGCTCCCTATAAACTCAAAGGCATATGGATTTGGATCCTTCCCATACTGGGACTTCTGTTCGGCCTGTTTTTCATCGCCGCACTGATCATGGAGAGTATGATCGCATTCCTCATACTGATAGGTTGGATGGTGATCGGCGTCATTTATTACATCATCCGCGACCGATATCTGAAGAGAAGGCGCGGAGCGGGACTGAGCGCGATCGCGGACAAGCCAATGTAGGGGCGGGTTTAAACCCGCCAGCAACAGGCGAAATCGGATGCAACGTTCGGGCGCACCTGAAGGTACGCCCCTACAGGATATTTGCAGAAGCGGGTTTAAACCCGCCAGCAACAGGCGAAATCGGATGCAACGTTCGGGCGCACCTGAAGGTATGCCCCTACAGGATATTTGCAGAAGCGGGTTTTTAAACCCGCTAGCAACAGGCGAAATCGGATGCAACGTTCG
>DAOUFT010000079.1:0-8169 GCA_034429855.1 Dehalococcoidia bacterium | reverse complement strand
GGGGCCGCTTCCATCAGTTTTGATCGGCTCGCCTTACTCCTGTTCGACCTGTGAGTCGGCAGGTACTTCAGCCTCAACATCATCTGAAGCCAGGGGATTGACGAAGTTGCTTACCGATTCGGCAAACACCTCTGGACTATCCTCCAGCAATCTGTTTATGGGTTTTCCCAGCTTTTGTGTGAGGGTTATGGTGGACGGTATCAGTTTGCCGATAATGACGTTCTCCTTGAGGCCGTGAAGCCTGTCGGTCTTGCCCCAGATGGCCGCCTCGGCCAGCACCCTGGTAGTCTCCTGGAAGGAGGCCGCCGCCAGCCAGCTGTCGGTATTAAGTGAAGCCCTGGTTATACCCAGCAGAACCGGTCTCGCCACAGCCTGGTCACCTCCTTCCGCCTCCATCATGGCATTGATGTTCTCGAAATCGAGCCGGTCGACCAGGTCTCCCACAAGCAGGTCAGTGTCACCCGAAAATTCCACTCTGACCCTTCTGAGCATCTGCCTGACGATGGTCTCTATATGCTTGTCGTTTATATTCACACCCTGAGAGCGATACACCTTCTGCACCTCATCAATCAGGTAACGCAGCACGTCCTGCCTGCCGTTTATATGCAGGATATCCTGCGGGTCCTTGACACCCTCGATGAGTTTATCGCCGGCTCGTACATAATCGCCCTGCTTGACCAGGATATGCGCTGTGACCGGTATGTCATCGTACTTGCGCTCGTCCTTCTCTTCATAGGTCAGGGTGATTTTATCGCCCTCGACTCTGACCACGCCGTCCACACGGGCAACCAGCGGCTTGGCCGACTGATCCCCTGATTTGACCAGCGAGGTATCGGGTTCGGCCAGCGTATCGCCTCCTCTGACAAACGAATTGTTCTCAGCCAGGATCTTATAGCCCGCAGGCACATCGTAATCGATAGGGTACTTTTCCACATGCGTGATGATGATCTCACGCTTCTTGAGGATCCCATCCTCAACAACCTCGTTCAGGTTGACTGTTCCATCTATTTCAGTAAGTATGGCCTTTCCCTTGGGAACCCTGGCCTCGAAAAGCTCCTCCACACGCGGTAGTCCGGTGGTGATGTCCATACCGACTACACCCCCCGTGTGGAAGGTCCTCAGCGTAAGCTGTGTGCCCGGTTCGCCGATGCTCTGGGCTGAGATAATGCCGACCGCAGTGCCAATCTTGACCAGATCTGTTGAGGAGAGGTCACGCCCGTAGCAGTGGCGGCAGATGCCGCGCTTTGAGTTGCAGATGAGCGGTGATCTTATACTTACCTCTTTTATATCAGCCTGGACGATCTGTTTTATCTTTTCCTCATCGATCATCTCATTTTTAGCAACGATGATTTCACCGGTGTCTGGATGAACGATGTCTTTGGCCGCCAGGCGCCCTTTAATCCTTTCCTCAAAAGACGGCAGCAGGCCCTTCTCCTTTTCGCTGTAAACAGCCGAGAATACCAGCCCTTCGCCGGAGTATCCGCAGTCCTCCTCCAGAATGATGAGGTCCTGCGCCACATCTATCAGGCGGCGCGTAAGGTAGCCTGCATCCGAGGTTCTGAGCGCCGTATCGGCCAGACCTTTGCGCGCTCCGTGAGTGGACATGAAATACTCCATCACCGATAGCCCTTCCCTGAAGCTGGCCTTGATGGGAAACGGTATGATGCGTCCTGAAGGATCCGTCATGAGTCCCCTCATCCCAGCCATCTGTCTGATCTGCGAGATATTACCTTTGGCTCCAGAATTGGCCATCATGTAGACACCGCCGTAGCGGTCCAGCGACTTCTTAATCTCATCTTCTATCTGATTGGTCGTGCGCGTCCATACGTCGATAGCCTGCGCTTCGTATTCTTCCTCGGTGATAAGGCCTTTATTGTACTGGCTCTGCAGAATGGCGATGTCCTCATCACCCCTGCTCATCAGCTTCTGTTTGACCTTCGGCACCTCGATATCTCGGGCGGATATAGTTGTACCGGATTTAGTGGTATATTCGAATCCCAATCTCTTAAGCTCGTCCAGCATGCGCACCGTTTTTTCGCGACCGCACCACCGGAAGCACTCGGATACCAGACGACGCAGATCGCCTTTGCTGGTGGCGAAGTTGCAGAACCCGTTGTAAGGTTCATGACATCTTAAATCGTCCGGCAATATCTGGTTGAAAATGATGCGTCCGATGCTGGTCTTGAAAGTCCTGCTATCAGGCCCCGGCAAACGCATTTCCTTAAATTGCTGCGGCTGTGCTTCTTCGACGGTCCCCTCAGCAGTATCGCTGCTACTTTGCTGCTGATCCGGCGTTTGCTCGCTTCCCCTGATCCTGACCAGTATTTCCTCATGCAGGTCCGGGTACATATTGTCGCCCGTGATCTTGAACATCTCATATGCAAGTATGGCCTCGGAAGGACTGCCGAACAGCTTGGGCTTGCCTGCGACTAACGGCCTCATATTAGTAAGATAATAGCACCCGAGCACCATATCCAGTGTGGGAGTCATTACCGGTTCACCGGAGCTGGGCAGCAGCATATTGTGCACACTCAGCATCTGTTCCCGAGCCTCGCGCACGGCAGACCTTGAGAGAGGCACATGGACAGCCATCTGGTCGCCGTCGAAGTCCGCATTAAATGCCGAACACACCAGAGGATGCAGCTGAATCGCGCTGCCCTCAATCAGTGTTGGCTCGAAGGCCTGGATGCTCAACCTGTGCAGTGTAGGCGCGCGGTTCAGCATCACCGGTCGCTCCCTGATCACCTCGGAGAGTATATCCCACACTTCCGCCCTGGCCCGCTCAACCTGACGTCGGGCACTCTTAATATTGTGAGCGTATCCCTGCTCGATCAGCCTGCGCATCACAAAAGGTTTGAAAAGCTCCAGTGCCATATGCTTGGGCAGACCACACTGATGCAATTTTAACTCGGGACCGACTACGATAACAGAGCGTCCGCTATAATCGACTCGCTTGCCCAGCAAATTCTGGCGGAACCTGCCCTGCTTCCCGCGCAGCATATCGGAAAGCGACTTGAGTTTATGCGTGCGGGCGGCGCTGGGAAGCCTGCCCCTTCTACCGTTGTCGATCAGGGCATCGACCGCCTCCTGCAACATCCTTTTTTCGTTGCGCACAATGATTTCGGGCGCGCCGAGCTCCATCAGCTTTTTAAGGCGATTGTTGCGGTTGATCACCCTGCGGTAAAGGTCGTTAAGGTCGCTGGTCGCAAATCTGCCGCCATCAAGCTGCACTATGGGACGCAGCTCTGGGGGCAGTACAGGGAGTACCGTAAAGATCATCCACTCGGGCTTATTGCCGCTGCGCCAGAACGCTTCCACGATGCGCAACCGCTTGCTCAATTTCTTGTGCTTCTGGCCCTCACTTTGCCTGATATCCTTAATCAGCTGCTGGCGTAAATCCTCCAAGCTCATTGACCTCAGTATATTGAGTATGGCTTCTGCTCCCATACCCACTTCAAAGGCATCGCCGTATTTCTCCCGAAACTGCTGGTATTCGTTCTCGCTCAATACCTGAAGATATAGCTTCTTTATTTCAGCATTGTCGATCCTGTTGTCGTTCTCCAGATCGGCCAATTTCTCCTCGATAGATCGCCTTTTCTCGGCATAGCTTTCGGAGTCGGACTTATTCTTTTCCAGCTCCTCCAGCGAGTTCAGCAATTCCTGTCTTTTCTCGGCATAGTAAGCATCCAGTTTCTGCCGGCAGGCTTCCTCGTCCCTCGATATGATCACGTACTGTGCGAAATAAAGGACGCGCTCAAGATTACGCGGGGATATATCCAGTAAAAGGGCCAAACGGCTGGGAACGCCCTTGGCAAACCAGATATGCGCAACCGGGGCGGCCAGAGTGATATGGCCCATGCGCTCACGACGTACCTTGGAATGCTCCACCGTAACGCCGCACCTTTCGCAGGTAACGCCGCGATAACGGATTTTCTTGTATTTACCGCAGTAGCACTCATAGTTCTTGACGGGTCCGAAAATCCTCTCGCAAAAAAGACCGTCTTTCTCGGGTTTAAGCGTTCGGTAGTTAATAGTCTCGGGCTCAGTTACCTCGCCGTATGACCAGTCCTCAATCTGAGTTGGCGATGCAAGGGAGATTCGTATTGCGTTAAAATCATTTATTTCGAACACTTTTTATCCCCTATCTTAAAGCTTTGGGCAGACCGCCCAGTTTTTTCTTGTCCTCGAACAGGTTGATGCTCTGGTCCTCCTCGTTGAGCAATTCAACAGCCAGGCCGAGGCTGCGAAGCTCCATAAAGAGCACCTTGAACGATTCGGGCACTCCGGGCTGCAGAACATCCTCGCCCTTCACCAACGCCTCGTAAGCCTTGGCTCTGCCCTGCACATCATCCGACTTAACGGTGAGCAGTTCCTGTAACGTGTGGCTGGCACCGTAAGCCTCGAGCGCCCACACTTCCATTTCTCCGAAGCGCTGGCCGCCAAACTGCGCTTTTCCGCCCAGCGGCTGCTGCGTGATCAGAGAGTAGGGTCCGGTTGATCTGGCATGAACTTTGTCATCCACAAGATGGATCAATTTCATCATATAGATAATGCCGACAGTGACAGGCTGATCGAAAAGCTCGCCCGTCCTGCCGTCGCGCAGCTGAATTTTGCCGAAAGTGGGCGGCACGATCTTGGTCTCAATATATGCCGCCTCGACCTTCTCTTCCAGCTCCTCATTGCTCAAATCCCTGGGGACAGCTCCGCCGATCTCTTTTTCCAGCCATAATATGAGGCTCGCGCGTCTGGCCTCACCGTGATATTTACCGCTTTCATCAAACACCTTGTCGGCATTTATCACATGATCGCTGAGCCATTTCTTGATGCGAGACAACCCCTCGTCGTCAATACGGTCCTGATTGATAATCCCTTCCTCCCGGGCTTTACGCACCAGCCAGGCTTTGCCCAGCGCATCTTCAACAGCCTCGGTATCGGCCCCGTCGAAGATGGGATTGATAACCTTCTGGCCGAAGATGTCGGCGGCCAAACCCAGATGCGTTTCCAGTATCTGGCCTATATTCATCCTCGAGGGTACACCGATAGGGTTAAGCACAATATCGATCGGCCTTCCGTCGGGCATAAAAGGCATATCCTCTTCGGGCAGAATAATGGATATGACACCTTTGTTGCCGTGCCTGCCGGCCATCTTATCTCCCACAGAGATTTTACGTCGCTGGGCAATCCAGACCCTGACGAGCTTGATCACGTTGGCCGGAAGGTCGGCATGATTTTCGCTGTTAAATTCGGTCACTTCAATTACTTTGCCGCCCTCCCCGTGGGGCACACGTAATGAGGTATCCTTCACCTCTCGTGCTTTTTCACCGAATATGGCTCTGAGCAGCTTCTCCTCGGCGGTTAGTTCGGTTTCACCTTTGGGTGTAATTTTTCCTACCAGTATGTCGCCCGGCCCGACCTCGGCGCCAACCCTGATTACTCCGAACTCGTCCAGATCCCGCAGGCTCTCCTCACCGACATTGGGGATATCTTTGGTTATCTCCTCCTTGCCGAGCTTCGTTTCGCGCGCCTCGACCTCGTACTTTTCAATATGGATCGAGGTGAATTTATCCTGCTTAACCAGCCTTTCGCTGATTATGATGGCGTCCTCAAAGTTATATCCCCGCCAGGTCATAAACGCGCACAGTACGTTTTGACCGAGGGCAAGCTCACCATTCTGAGTAGCAGCTCCGTCCGCAATGACCTGTCCGGGCTCGACTATTTCTCCCCGTTTGACAACCGGTCGCTGGTTGATACAGGTCCCCTGGTTGGTGCGGTAAAACTTGGTCAGAGCATAGTCGCGTTTTCTGCCATCGCTCTTGATAGTTATTTTCCTGCTGTCGACAGACACGACCTCGCCCTTCTCTACAGCATAGATCACCTGTCCGCTATATTTGGCAACTTCACTTTCCATGCCGGTGCCGATAAGCGGAGCCTCGGGTTTGACCAGCGGCACGCCCTGGCGCTGCATATTAGAGCCCATCAGAGCACGGTTGGCGTCGTCATGCTCGAGGAACGGAATAAGCGCCGTTGTAACGCTGAAAACCTGCTTGGGGGACACGTCCATGTAGTCGATTTTCTCGGGAGGCTCCGTTACATATTTCCCGGCACGTATAGCTCCCACACGCTCTTCCATGAACTCGTCTCTGGCATTGAGCGGTGCATTGGCCTGAGCGATACATTTATTAGATTCCCTATCGGCGGTGAAATATTCGATTTCGGCTGAGACGTAGGGGACAATCTTGATATTGCAGGAAGGCAAGGCGGCTATCTTTCGGGCCAGGGCTTCGTCAATCAGCGTGCCTGCCGCAGCCACTATTTTTTTCTTGCTGTCGAGCACATCCTGTCTCAACGTCCTTCCGGCAAGCATCTCAGAGGTGTTGCTCAATTCCACATATACCTTACGGTAGGGGGTCTCGATAAAGCCCAGCTTATCGATGCGCGCATACGTCGCCAGCGAGCCGATGAGACCGATATTGGGACCTTCCGGGGTTTCAATCGGACAGATTTTGCCGTAATGAGAATGGTGCACGTCGCGCACATCGAATCCGGCACGTTCGCGTGAAAGGCCACCCGGCCCCATAGCCGAAAGCCGGCGCTTGTGTGTAAGCTCAGCCAGTGGATTGGTCTGGTCCATGAACTGAGAGAGCTGCGAGCCGCCGAAAAACTCCCTCATGGCAGCAATAATGGGCCTGTTATTAATAAGATTAGTTGGAGTGGGATCGTCGCTCTGCAAGCTCATCCTCTCCTTGATCGTCCGTTCCAGCCTGATGAGCCCCACCCTGAACTGGTTCTGTATCAGATGGCCGGTCGTTCTTACGCGCCGGTTGCCCAGGTGGTCGATATCATCCGGCAGAACCTTTTCATTATTGATCTGTATTATCTTGCGGATGATCTCCACAAGGTCGCGCGGTTTGAGCGCGCGCGATGTCACGTTGTAGCCAAGCTCTTCATACTCAAGCCGCTTATTAAGCTTGAATCTGCCTATTCTGCCAAGGTCATACCGCCTGGGATGGAAAAACATATTGATTATCAGACTTTTAGCGCTGTCGCCATCAGGGGGCTCCCCGGGTCTGAGTTTCTTATAAATATCGATTAGAGATTCCTTCTTGGTTCTGATCGATTCCGGTTCTTTATCGATGGTAGAAGCGATATATTTGTGCTCCGGATTATCATCATCGGCCTTAAACAGCTCAAGCAATTCCTCATCAGTATTGCAATTCAGCGCATCCTCCGGGTCGCCTTCGCCACTGATGGCGCGCAGTAAAGTCGTCACGCCGATTTTACGCCGACCGTCTATCTTAGCCCAGATCACATCCTTGCCTGACGTTTCAAACTCCAGCCATGCACCATGTTCCGGTATTAGTTTGGCATTGCACAGCCGTCTCCCGCTATCCTCGGTCACCATAGTGAAATATACGCCGGGCGAACGTATCAACTGGTTGACAACCACCCGCTCGGCGCCGCTAATGATGAAGGTCCCATGCTCCGTCATAAGGGGAATCTCGCCCAGAAACACTTCCTGTTCCTTGATTTCACCCGTCTCTTTTATAAGCAGACTAGCTCGCACATAAAGGTTCGATTGATAGCTCATGTCCCTTTCACGGCAGGTAGCAACATCATGTGTAGGCGGGCGAAATTCGTAACCCGTGAAAGAAAGCTCCATCTTGCTGCCCGTGAAGTCTTTGATCGGCGAGACTTCCTGCAGCAGGTCCTTGATCCCCTCTTCCATAAACCATCTAAAAGAATCAAGTTGCACCTGAATCAGGTTAGGAATCTCAAGCACCTGGGGCAGGCTGGCATAATTTTTGCTCTTGACAACAGGCAGGCTTTTATTCTGTGCGGCGATAGAAATAGACATATCTTCTCCTGTCCTATTAGTTACCGGTCGTCTGCGAATTGGTATGTCAAACTAAAATAAAGATGACAATAGCTGGAATATTTATACGGGACAGTGCTATGGCGCCCTCAGTCGAAACGGCATAATTGCAAATTTATAATATAGCAGTAATCTTGACATATGTCAAATTCGTGGATGTTGCCCTGTTAATGTTCTATGATTTTGTCACCCCTTAACTGTTCAGTGAAAATGTCCCCTTATGGAAGAGGTGATATTGAACAAGAAGGAACAGAAAAGACTTATGGTATTAAACAAACTCGAGAGGAGGGAGATAA
>DAOUFT010000078.1:0-14800 GCA_034429855.1 Dehalococcoidia bacterium | reverse complement strand
CGCACCATCGAAGCCGAGAAGTTCTTCGAGGTCAAACCCATCAAGACCACCGTGCTCGCGGCCGATGAGATCGTCACCTCCATACAGATACCCGAGCCTGCCGCGGGATCAACCAGCGCCTTCATCAAGTTCGCCCTGCGCAGGTCCATCGATTTCCCCATCGTCAACTGCGCCGCCATGATCAGAACCAGGGATGGCAAGGTCTCGGCCGCCAGGATCTGCCTAAACGCCTTTCATGTCGTACCCTACCGTGCCGTCAACGCCGAGAAGGTGGGTATGGGCAAGCAAATAGATGAGGCGCTGGCCGAAGAGGCGGGCAAGGCGGCTGTATCGGCAGCCAAGCCGCTGGAGCACAATAAATACATGGTGGCGATCGCCAGGACGCTGGTAAAGAGAACGCTGTTGGCCTGCGCGGAGAAGTAATATATGACCGAACTGCTGGATATTATTGCCAGCCATCTCAATCGTGGAGAAGATTTAGTACTGGCCAGGGTAATCAGTATAAAGGGCTCAAGCCCACGTCATCTTGGAGCCGCCATGATCATGCGCAGGGATGGTAGTATAGAAGGAAGTGTTGGTGGTGGCCTGATCGAGGCTGCTGCCAGGCAAAAGGCAGCCGAATTTTTTCGTGAAAAAGGTTTCGTCAGATTATGGTTCGACATGACAGGTGAGGATTTAACCGTAACGGATATGGTATGCGGGGGCCAGTGCGAGTTGCTGATTGAGTACCTGTCCGCTGATCAAAATACGCGCGAAACATTTAACAGTCTCCTGTCTGGAAGGCGGCATAATCATAAAAGCTATCTGATTACTGCGCTACCTGCCGCTGACCAGGGCTGTGATTTGCTGGAACATGCTGTACTGGCGCCTGGCATCACCTGTGCCACCGGTTCGGATGGATCTGTCGAATTGTCCGCGAGGTTGACCGATACGGTATGGGGTTTAAATGAACCGGCACTGGTGAATATCGAGGGGCGTCAATTCTGGGTCGATGTTTTTCTTAATACAGGTGTAGTGTATATATTCGGCGCAGGGCACATATCGCGTGAAGTCAATGACCTTGCTGTCAGAGTGGGCTTCGCCACCGTTGTGTTGGACGACCGTGTGGAATATGCAAACCGAGAGCGATTCGCAGAGCCTGCTGATATTATCGTGCTTAAGTCGTTTGACAGTTGTTTCGATGGCCTTAAGGTTGACGATGATAGCTATGTGGTTATTGTCACGAGGGGGCATGCCTATGATAAGACCGTGCTGGCGCAGGCATTGCATACACAGGCAGGATACATAGGCATGATCGGAAGCAAGCGCAAGATAGAGGCGACATATAGAGCTCTGATAGCGGAAGGTTTTACCGCCGAGCAGCTTGCGAAGGTGCATTCTCCTATCGGGCTAAGAATCGAGACCGAGACGCCTGCGGAGATAGCGGTGAGCATTGTGGGAGAACTGATAGATGTGAGGGCACAGAAGAGAAAATGGAAAAGCCAGGCTTCACGGCAATAATACTAGCGGCAGGTTACTCGGAGAGGATGCAGCGCTTCAAACCGCTGCTCGACCTGGGCGGACAGCAGGTCATAAAGCGTGTAATCACATCGTTCATGGATGCCGGGATAAAGGATATACGTGTTGTAGCAGGATATAACAAAGAAAAATTAACTGAGGCCGTGGCCCGACTGGATGTGAAAGTTATAATCAACGAACGTTTTAGGGACGGCATGTTCACATCGGTTCAGGCAGGAGTAAGGAGATTGGATGCAAATACAGAGGCATTTTTTCTCATGCCCGCCGATGTGCCGCTGGTGAGGCCTGCGACAATTCGATATCTTGCAGAATCGCGCAATCTTCATCGGGACAAGATAATGATTCCCGTCTTTGACACTAAAAGGGGCCATCCCCCTCTGATCGCCTCTAGCTTTGCCGGGGCTATAAGCGATTACAACGGGGAAAACGGCCTGAGCGGCGTATTCAATCTGCATAGCAGTGATATCGTAACTTTACCGGTTCCCGACAGTAATATTTTGCTGGATATGGACACACCGGAAGAGTATGACTTGTTGTGTGAAAGAGCTCGGAAGATGGACATTCCCACCGCTGCTGAATGCGATGTAATAATGCGGGATATCCAGCGGGCGCCTGATGCAGTAATCACTCACTGTGGAGCGGTGGCGTCGGTCGCGCAGTATATCGTCGATGAGCTAAAACGGAGCGGGTGCAATCTCAACAGGGAGCTTGTCGTGTCTGCTGCGCTGTTGCACGACCTGGCGAGAGATATGCCGGACCATGCCGTTGAATCGGCACAAATAATACGCAGGATGGGTTTTCCTGCAGTTGCCGACCTGGTAGAGACCCACATGGATATATCCCCGGGACGGGGAGAAGTCAGCCCTGCGGAAATACTTTACCTGGCGGACAAACTGGTCAGCGAGGACAGGATCGTAAATCTGCAAGAACGTTTCAGACAGGCCAAGCATAAATACGGAGACAATCCGGAAGCGGCCGGCAGGATCAAGGTCCGCTATGAGAATGCTATTAATATCCAGAACCGAATTGAAGCCCGGACCGGCAGACTTGACATCACCAACAAAAAGACGGTGGGAGTAAATCTGTGAGCCTGGAACTGAAAATAATAAACAATATCGGCGGATTTTCACTGAATGTGGGTTGGACTATAGATAACGAGCTTTTAGTGCGCTTTCCCCTATTTGCATTAAAGAAAAGCATCCTCTTCGGGACAGGTAGCCTGCCGGCCGGGAAGCGCAGAAAGTCGAGGAAATGATGGAGTTGTTCCGATTGTCATTTCACGTGAATCGAATCCGGAGGTGTTTGTGAGATGCTATTCTCGATGTTGCTGTCGATCCTGGGTTTTATGATGGGCATGGCAGCCAGAAATAATAAAGCCGTTAAAGAACTGCTCCGCGTGCGCAACGCTACCTATGCCATTATGACCAAGGACAGGACAAGGGGGAGACGCTATCTAATTAGAAACGGTAAATTCTCCACCGATACAGTGCTGACGGACTATGATCTAGCGCTAGTTTTTGAGAATGCCGATATAGGGTGCAAGACACTGGCCCTGGGTGGAGACACAGGCCTTCAGGTGGCCATGAACAACTATAATTTAAAGCTGGAGGGCAATCCTGCCATGTTCAACTTCTTCGGTATTCTTCTTTCAGTGTGTATGGGCATGATGAAGAGGAAGTGAACAGGCGTATATTTAAAAACTCAGGGGAAAGAAATGAAAATAAATTTGAGCTATGGCAAGTTTATCAAGATAGACGGTTACGACAGCGATTCAACAATCGAGGTGCCCGATAATTGCACGGTGCGCGATCTGCTGGTATTCCTCAAACTGCCGTCGTATGTGCAGAAGGCCTTAATCGTGCACGTGAATGAGGAGCCCGTCTGGAATGCCACGGTTCTTAGAGATAATGACTCGGTCAAACTATATCGACTGGTCAGCGGAGGGTAAAAACACATAGCAGCACCGGTACTGGTGCTTATCGTATTGTATATAGTATTTGCAGTTTTAAGTGCACCGGCCCTCCTTAATAAAGCAAATCATATAATGTGATAACCGTTTGAAAGCTTGAGTAGACGATCTCAAGCCGCAGCTTTTCCCAGGCTAACATTCTTTATATCGAGCAGACGGTATTCATTTTTTGAGATAACGCCGCCTGTCGATAAAGATAAGCTTTGTTTGAAGATGGGGCCATTAATTACCACCGTATGGTATTCACCATTTTCGCCGCAGGGGTCGATCTTGTTTGCCTTGAGGTAATCTCTGAATGAGTAGTCCACCATTTTCCCTACCCATTTTTCATCAACATGTTTGGAGTTTATACCCACGATGACCGCCTCGAATCCAAGCCGGATAAACCGGTCGAGCAACTCATCCGTAGGTTGACCCCAGAGAGGCTCCAGCGCTTCGATGCCTATCTCGCCGCACACTCTTTCCACCCATTCCTTGTGCACATCCAGGTAGATATCGCCGAATATCATGCCTTTGACGGCGCCGTCAAGCAGCGCCCGCACCCCGGCCTTGAAATCACGCTCATAGCCATCCCAACTGGTTTCGTACTGTACCACCTCTATACCCATAGCAGCGCCCTGCTGCTTTATAAGTTCGGCGTTCGTTCCGTGAAATCTGACCCTTTTCTCATCGTTGGAGATGAAATTCACCAGATGTGAGACTTTGTAGCCGCGTTGCAGCCCTTCATAAAGCGCCATGCAGCTGTCCTTGCCTCCGCTCCAGGACACGATGTAATTGTTTTTTTCCACTCCGGCCATTGTTTACTCCTGCAATTCCCGCTCGCTGTAGTATTCATCCAGATAGCTCATGATGTCGCCGCGGGATAGCGGATTTTTAAGGCTGTAATCGTAGAGGGTATATTCGTGGGCGGGGCTTTTAAGAGGTTTGAACCATATGTGCGGGGGTTCATCATCGCGGCGAGTGAATCCGGCCCGGCGATTTAGATCCACCCAAGTGTCCCACATATTAGAGCTAGCCTTTTTCAGTTCGGCGGGCTTTTTATCGATGCCCGTGATGGCCGAGTAGAGATCGGCTAGAGTCTGCAGGCTGTAGAAACGGGATATATAAAGGCGATGGCACAGGCCGAGCATGTTAAACAGACCGAAGAAATCTTCCCCGTGTTTGGCCAGGCGTCCCAGATTGAAGGAATCGTTTGAGAAGAGCCGATTTATATCCGGGGGTGGAACGCCGCATCGATCGGCCTGTTTTTTTAATTCGGGCAGCGGCCATCCCGGGCTGTAGGATGGGGCTCCCATAGCCGGAGCCACACCCAGTGTACGGCCGGGGTGTACCAGCATGCCGAGGTGCATGGGTAAAAAACCGCTCATGCGCGGATCAAAGGCAATAAATTGTCCTTTGACTACATTCTGAACGCGGCCGGCGGCAAGGTTACCTATTTTGCGGGCGGCGCTAAGGACGCCGTCGCACAAGATAGTGCCGAATCCTTCTCGGGCGGCCGTCATGCGTACCAGGGCCAGCAACGTGTTATAGCTACGGTCCAGCTCCATGCCGTTAGTATCGCTTTTATTAATGATTCCCTGTTCGTAAAGAGTGATCACGAAATCGGCCAGGCCGTTGAAGCTGTAAACGCGGTCAAGCCCCAACCTGTTGATTTCATCGTAGTACTTGATGGCCATGGCATATCTCTCGGCAGCCGTCCCTTCGTGGCTGTAGCCGAGCGCGGGAGAGTAAGTCAAGGCGGCCATTTCCATAAAGACCGCTGTATCGTAATTGCTGCGGCAACCGTGCAGATCCAGTCGGTCCTTATCGGACATAGGGCAGGTCGCGCAGGCGATTTTTTTTCGCGCCGCTTTATGAGATTCGTAAAGCTCTGCCTTGATTTCGTTTAAATCGGCCGGGTATGGCATTAGCTCCGAGGAGTTGCGCGCAACCACACCGGGAGGTATCCAGGTAGATGTCATGGTCATGGCGCCGCCCTTCATCATCTCCCCACGTAAATGATAGCCGGTGATCTTTTCCAGTATCCCATCCACCAGCGAGTGCAGCCGTTTTGGATCGGCCACCTCGATCGACCTGCTGCCCATGCAGACTACGATGGCCTTGAGCTTTTTAGATCCCATAACGGCAGCCAGGCCGCCGGATCCGACGGTGCCTCCCTTATCGATATGCGTGACTGAAATTGAGGATAGGCGTTCTCCAGCTATACCAATGGGGATAATGCTGCAGGGGGAATGTCTCAATCTAAGCTCATCAGTAGAGTCGAACCCGTCCATGCCCCAGATATCCGAAGCATGCTTCAGGCTGACGTTATCATCCTGAACGAGCAAATAAACCGGCCATTGAGATCTTCCGGTTATCACCAGGAAATCGTAGCCTGATGACTTAAGGAAGTGGCTGAAAGCCCCGCCGGCATTGCTGTGAGGGAAAGAGCTGTTGAGCGGCGATTTGTAGACCGACATAGTCTGCGATGCTCCGGGAATAAAAGTGCCGTTAAAAGGTCCCGTTCCTATAATGATGGCGTTGCCCGGCGAAAGCGGGTCTACATCGGGATGTATCAGGTCCAGGGCCAGCCTGTTGTTGATGGCTGCCCCGCCTATACATTCTCTGACAAGGTCCTCATCGAGAGGTTGTTTGCGTGAAGTTCCGTCCGAAAGGTTCACGTAAAGTATATTGCCCGCGTAGCCTCCCAGTTTCATATCAAGCTTCGTCCATCCCTTTACTTGCAGTCAGGGCGCCGTAGGGGCAATAACGGGCGCAGACAAGGCAGGCATCGCATGCGTCACTAAATTTCACATCGAATTCATTGGGGCGGCCAACAAGTCGTTCTACCTTGATGTTAGAGTCAGCGAGGCTGAACTTGTTGCCTGATCTGAAGGAGCAGTGGAGCATGCAGGTGATGCAGCCGGCGCATTTAGACGGGTCGGCCTCGATGAACCGTTTGTTTTTTGTCACTCTGGTCGTCACGGTCTGCACCTGTGAAAAAGCAGGGACGGGTCTTAAGACCCGTCCGCAAGAGTGGGCGCAGCTAAAGCAACGCCCCTACGGCAACGCCCCTGCATATGTGTTAAATCCCGAAGCTGTCCGCCAGTGCGCCGATGCCCAACTTCTCCATGCGCGCCCTGCTGGGCTTGCCGCTTTTCTTGTCCCAATCGCGTATCGCATAGTATTCAGGGAGCATCTTCTCCATGTTGGGGACATGGCCTTCCTGACCGCCATCGGGTATGGGCCGCAGGGCGATTTCGGGCAGCACGTCGTCCTTAGGCGTGACGCCGAACCTGCAGGTCATAGCCCTCATAAGCTGGAAAATGCGCTCGCCGGCCTTGAGTATGGCGTCCTGGTCGACTCCCCAGCCTGTGGAGGCATTTATCATATCCACTATCGACTGCGTTGACATCATGGCGAAATGGCAGATGCCCAGCGCGTCAGTCAGGGAGCGCCAGTCCTGCGAGAGAACCACCATAGACGCCTTATCGTCTCCCCAGCGGTCTCCCGGATTCAGTCCGAGGTCGGGGTTGCCCATGCCGTTCTCTACCAGGTAGGCGTCGCTCTTGTTATGGTCGGCGCCGCGGTTGCTGGTGGCGTAGACCAGCCCCATGCAACAGTAGGCGCGGGGGTCGTGCATAGGAAACTCCAGGCCTTTGACCTGCATAGCCTCGCCGGGGCAGTTATACCTGGCCCCCATGCGTTTGGTCCCCTCCTGCAGTATTTTACCGAAGCCCTCATTCCTGGCGATAAGCTCGATCAGCTTTAATGCGACGTCGATGTCGCCCCATTTCAATTCCAGTCCGCCGGTATCCTTGCTGGTGATTACGCCCTTCTCATAGAGGTAGAAAGCGAAGGCGGCGCTCGAACCGCTGCTGATGCTGTCAAAACCGTAGCCGTTGAATAGTTGGTTGAATCGGTTGATAGCGCCCATATCGGCTATCATGAGCTGAGGACCCCAGGAGATGAGCGTCTCATATTCAGGCCCCTCGGTTGGTTTGTCGGTCTTATGGGGTCCCTCCTTTATATGTAGAACCTTGCGGCAGCCTATAGGACAGCCGAAGCATGCCGTGTTGCCGACCTGCCATCTCTCGCTCTGAGTCACGCCGCTTATATCCGATGCTTCGGGCATCGTGGGTATCGTGTAATATTTAGAGGGGGTATCGCCGTAAGCGATTCCCGAGTCTACCCAGCCGCTGGTGCCTGTATCATGCATTACGGTTGTGATGAAACCTGATTTGACTTCCTCCATAGCGGCACGGGCGAATTCCCTAAACTTCTCAGGATCATGCATGGGAATTCTGGCTTTACCTCTCACTGCTATAGCCTTGAGTTTTTTGGTGCCCATGACACAGCCCATTCCGGCGCGGCCGGCGCAGTGGCCGTCCTCGGTCATGATATTAGCGAAGAGCACCTTGTTCTCGCCCGCCTGTCCTATGCACGCCACGCGGATGCGCTGGTCGTCATACTCATTACGAATAGCTGCAATAGTCTGGTAAGTGTTCTTTCCCCATAGTGAAGCGGCGTCTTTAAGCTCTGCTTTGCCGTCCTTGATAAAAAGATAGACAGGTTTATCCGATTGGCCTTTGACAATTATCCCGTCGTAGCCGGAGAAGCGCAGCTCCGAGCCGAAGTGTGCCGCTCCGTTGGCATCCCCATAAAAGGTTGTATACGGTGAGCGGGAGGCGACCACCCAGCGGCTGAAGCTGGGTCCACTGGTGCCGGTCAGCAGACCGGCCATGAAAATCAGCGGATTATCTGGGCCCATCGGGTCCGTTTTGTCGGTCGTTAGGTCGGCCAGATAGCGGCAGGCGATGCCCCCGGCACCGATGAAGTCACGCGCATACTGCTCGTTCAATGGCTCATCTTTAAGCTCTTTTTTTGTCAGGTCGACAACAAGTATCTTGCCCATGTACCCGTTCATGGCAGGACCTCCGTGTTTGTTATTTTAAGCTACCCTGCTCTGTTGTGATGATTAGAAATCGACCGGCTTGCCATCGTAGGCGCAGACGAACATTTTCTCCAGGTCCTCGCTTTCGGGCACCCTGGTTACGGCTATGGTCATGGCCTCGTTCACAGCCCTGTCGACCAGATCGGGCATGGCTTTCATATATTTATCCCTGTCGATCTTGAGGTCTTTAACCGAAGGGCTCTGTCCGACGTCTTTCACTAGTTTACGTACGGCATCAATCAGCGCCTTGCAGCATTCTTTATCGCTGCCCTGTTTTATACCGCAAAAACGGGCGATCTCAGCATATCTCTGAAGTGTTTCTTCCGAGCCGTTCGCCTCATATTCCATGGTGTACGGAAGGTATAGTCCCATAGCTACACCGTGTGGTGTATGGAAGATACCTCCCAGGGCGTGACCGCAGCTGTGAGCCAGCCCCGCCATTCCATTGCCGAAGCAGGTGCCGGCCTGGCAGGCTGCATACATCATGTTCTTGCGCGCCTCCTCGTCCTTGCCGTTATCGACGACTTTTTTGAGGTTTTCGAAGATAAGCCTGATAGCCGCCAGTCCCGGACCGTCTGTGAAAGGGGTGCGCCAGATGGTCGTATAGCCCTCGATGGCGTGGGTGAGGGCATCCATTCCGGTAGATCCTGTTACTTGCGGCGGCATGCTTATGACCATGCGGGGATCTAGGACGGCCACATCGGGCAATGTCTCATAAGATCCCAGAGCGACTTTTCTCTGTCCCTCGACTTCAGTCAATACGATGGCCCAGGTAGCCGCGGAGCCCGTACCGCTGGGGGTAGGTATACATAATAGGCGTGCTTTTGACCTGAGGTCGAAGAAATCGGATGGCGACATATCGAGCGGGCCGATGCCTGCGCAGGTACAGACCATGGTGGACTTGCAGGCATCCATGGAAGAGCCGCCGCCCAGCCCGATGAACCAGTCCGGTTTGAAATCTTTGGCAATTTCAGTTGCTTTTTCTACGGTCTGAATCGAGGGGTCAGGATCAACCCCGTCGAACACCTTGCACTCGATATTAGCCGCTTTCAACTCAGTCCTGACCAGCTCATCCAAACCGAGTTTAACGATATTGGCGTCGGTCACAATGAAGGCACGTTTGCCCTTGATGGTATTCAGATATTGAAGCGAATCATCTCCGAAGACGATAAACGGGACACCAAAAAACATAACTCCTCCTCCTCGGCGTAAATACCAGGAAAATAATATTCTTTATATTATGCGTTTGACTATTCGGGATACTCTGTTTGCACCTGTGTCACGCAGTTGACCAGCTCCTGTGCCGCCTTAACGGCGCGCATGACCTTGCCCATGTTGCCGGTGAGCTTGAGCTGGCGTGTAACGATGGCCTGGATGGGGTCGATTTTCTTCTCGGCCACCTTGCGCCAGGTTGCTATAGAAGCCGACAGAACGAATTCAGGCTTATACTTATCCTTTTCAGCCGCAGGTATGACATCCACTTTTCTGCATTTGCCGTGCCACAGATCCACATACTGGTAACCGGGCTCTTTTATGGAGCCGCCCGGCTCGATGATGAAATAAAAGTCGCCTTCCCATGTCTTTGCCGCGTCCTCATATGCTTTGCTTGCGTTGATAGCGTTCATGAACGCAGTTGCCCATTCCAACGTACCGAATACTGCCATACCGAACCTCCCTCAATTAGTTTTGCTGGTATTCTATGCGGACGGAAAAGGGATGTCAATAGAGATCAACTGCAATGATGGCTGGCATAGATATGAGCGAAGGTGGTGCCAAGTGGTTGACAGTTGTCTAAATAGTATAGAATGGTTTTTAGCGGTTAATGATGCAATATGCTGTAAAAGGTATAGTGCTTGTAAAAAGGGGCACGAATGAAACATCAGTCGGAAGAGCTTAAAAACGTAGGTTATGAGATTTTCATTGCCGCCTTGTCGGGCATAGCCATTATCAACATTCTTCTTTTCTATCTGATACCGGACCGCGATGTCGCCGGTGTGCTGGGAGCGATGGACTGGACCTACAGCTTCATATTCCTGGTGGATTTCATAATGCGGCTTTCCCTGTCGAAATCCAAGTCCAACTACTTTTTCAAGCAATTCGGCTGGGCTGACCTTCTGTCGTCAGGGCCGATAAACTGGGCCAAACTGCTTCGCCTTTTCAGGATCGTGCGTACCGTAAAAATGCTGGCCAACTATGGGCAACAAAACATAGTGCGCGAGTTAAAGGATTATAGCTCCGCAACCGCCTTCCTCACCGTGCTATTTCTGATCATTATGATACTGGAATACGGCGGCATAGCTGTCCTGAAGCTGGAGAACAAGATGCCCAATGCCCAGATCAGCAGCTGGCAGGACGCCATGTGGTACATTTATCAAACGATCACGACCACCGGTTACGGTGATGTTGTGCCGGTAACAGATGAAGGACGTTTTGTGGGTGTTATAGTCATGTTATCCGGCACGGCGCTTTTCGGCACACTCACGGGTTTTGTGGCCAACGCATTCCTGCAGAGACGCAGCGGCAAGAAGTCAAGCAGGCAGGCCGGCCAGAGTCCGGATGACCAGGAGGTAACCCTGGCGGAGATAAAGCGTCTGGTGCAGGAGCAGAAACAGTCCCAGATGGAGCTCGAGGCCAAGATCGATGAGCTGGAGAAACTGCTGTAGGGCGTGTGGTTGAGCAATACAGGCAGACTGTTTAAACAAATAATGTTGAACTATACAATACAGATTTTATTATGAGGAGCGATTGAATGCAGAGCGATCATGAACACCATGTCCCGGCCGGGATTAATCCGGAGCTGAAAGAGCACACCCGGCTTTTCGAGCGCAAGATTTACAAGGTCGGGGAGAACGTATATTGCGCAGTCGGGTATAACCTGGCCAACATCATCATGGTCGAGGGCAAAGACGGTGTAGTGATAGTCGACACCGGCATGAACATAGATCAGGGCCGGCAGGTGATGGCCGACCTGAAAAAGATAACCGGCAAGCCGGTGGCTGGCATCATCTACACACATCATCATACCGATCACGTGCAGGGCACGGAGGCCTTCGTCGACGTTAAAGATGCAGCCTCTTTTCCCATTATTGCGCATGAAACGCTCATGCCTGAATACATACACGAGAGCGGCTTCATAGGTCCCATCATGAGCGCCCGCGCCATGTCCATGTACAACAGCGTATTGGAAGGTGAAGATGTCAGGGACATGAACGCAGGTATCGGACCTCTTTTCTCTTCCGGACTTAACGCTTTTATACCGCCCACGCAGACCTTCAGCGACGTGATGAACATTACCCTGGCCGGGGTGCGTATGGAGCTGCACTACGTTCCCAGCGAGGCCCATTCCGAACTCTGCGTCTATCTGCCCGACTCAAAAATACTGCTGTCTGCGGAGGTTATCCAGGACCACTGCTTCCCCAACATATATACCCTGAGAGGCGCGGTATACCGCAATCCGTCCATGTGGTACCGCAGTATCGATGCGATACGTGGATTCGCCGCCGAGGCAGAGCACATGGTATTGCAGCACGGCACTCCGCTGTCGGGCAGGGATAATATCCAGCAGGTGCTGATGTATTACAGGGACGCCATCCAGTATACGCACGACCAGACGCTGCGCTATTCCAACAAAGGCTATTCCAAGGACGAGGTGGCCAGGCTGGTGAAGCTGCCGCCCCACCTGGAGAATTTCAGCCCCTGGCTGCGGCCGTTCTACGGATCGGTAAAGCACTCCGTGCCGCAAATCGTGTGCGGCAGCATCGGCTGGTTCGACGGCGATCCGTGCTACCTTGATCCCACACCGCGCATCGAGTACGCACGCCGCATGGTGCAGCTGATGGGAGGCAGGGAGAGGGTGATGGAGGAAGCGGAGAAAGCCTTCACCGCGGGCGACCCGCAATTCACCGCCGAGCTGACCTCTTATCTCATCCGTATCGACCAGGACGATATGGAAGCCCGCAAGCTGAAAGCGGCGGCTTTCAGGCAGCAAGGCTACGCGGCCATAAACGCCACCTGGCGGGGATTCTATCTCACGGCCGCCAGGGTATTGGACGGCTCCTTTGACCCCAATCCTATTTACAATCTGGTGGGGTTTGCCCTCATATCGCCGGAAGTGCTCAAACGCTTCCCGGCCGTGAACCAGGTGGAAGGACTGACGGTCAGGCTGAAGGCCGAGGAAACGCTGGAAGTTAATGCCTCGGTAGGATTCAGATATTCGGATGTCAATGAGTACTATACCATCGAGATACGCCGCGGCGTGGCCGAAGTACGCAGCGGCCTGCCTGTTAACGCCATCGCTACGGTGACCGGGACGCGCGCCTCGATAGGCCCCTTATTGTCCGGTGTAACGCCTGTCTCTGAGGCACTCAAGGATCCCGACATTAAGATCGACGGATCCATGGACGGTCTGGTCAAATTCCTGGGATATTTCGAGATGCTCTATCGGAAATTCCCGAATTATTTCCTGCGGTAAACAATGGGTAATAAAGAGGGGACGTTAACACGGGTACTGCCGATAGTCCGGTGGCTTCCGAGGTATGATGTAAGGAAGCTGCTGCGCTGGGACATAATAGCCGGAATCACCCTGTGGGGGGTGGTGGTACCCGAGGGTATCGCGTACGCCGGGCTGGCCGGGATGCCGTTGCAGGCGGGCCTTTACACGTTGCTTGCTTCCCTGGTTGCATATGCGATTTTCGGCACGAGCAAGCAGCTTGTGGTTGTCTCCACTTCGGCCTCGGCTGTGATGCTGGCGTCGATTATCGCCGCCATTAACCCTCCGGACCAGGGGACGTACATAGCGCTGGCCGGGGGTCTTGTGCTGGTGGTGGGCGCGATATTTCTGCTGGCCGGCATACTCCGGCTGGGCTTCATCACCAATTTCATATCGCGTCCTGTGATGGAAGGGTTTATATTCGGGCTGGCAATCTTCGTGGCCGTCAAGCAGCTGCCCAAGCTTTTTGGTATCTCTCACGGGGATGGCAACACGCTGGAGCAGATATGGTACGTTATCAGCCACCTGGGCCAGACCAATGTAGCCACGTTGCTGGTGGGGGCGGGCGCGCTGCTGGTGCTGCTGGTGCTGCACAGGTATGCCCGGCGCGTGCCAGCCGGGCTTGTTGTGCTTATAGCCGGCATCATCGCCAGCGCGGCACTTGGCCTTTCCCTGGTTGGGGTCAAAACCGTGGGGTCGATACCGGCAGGCTTGCCCTCTGTCGGGCTGCCTGAAGTGCGTTTGCGGGACCTCTGGGTGCTGCTTCCCGGCGCACTGGGCATGTTCCTGGTAGTTTTCAGCGAGGGACTGGGCGCTGCCGATGTATTCGCTTCGAAACACAAGTATGATGTCAGCCCTAACCAGGAGCTGATCGCCTACGGCGCGGCCAATATCTCATCGGGAATATGCGGCGGCATAGTGGCGGGCGGAAGCCTTTCGCAATCGTCTGTGAATGACAGCGCCGGCGCCAGAACGCCCATATCGCTGATAGTCGCCGGCATACTGGGACTGGTCACACTTGTGGCCCTTATGCCGCTGTTCACCGATCTACCGGAGGCAGTGCTGGCGGCTTTGATTATTTTTGCAGTGGTGCGCTTGATGAAATTCCGGCAGATGCAGGGATTTTACAGGCTGCAGAAGGCCGAGTTCTGGCTGGGTATGATAGCCCTGCTGGGCGTGTTAATGCTGGATGTCTTACCGGGGCTGGCCATCGCGGTGCTGTTTTCGCTGGTATATGTCATTTACAAGTCCAGCCGGCCGCATGTATCGGTGCTGGGGCAGGTGCCCGGATCACAGGGCGCTTATACAGACATTCAGAGGCACCCTGAGGACCGGCCGGTGGAAGGACTGAAGATATTCAGGCTGAATGCGCCGCTCTATTTTGCCAATTCGTCTCTTATATATAGCAGTCTGAAAGAGTTGATCGGTAAGGACTCACCGCCTCCCAGGGCCGTCATACTCGATATGTCGGCCTGCGATAACCTCGATATCACCAGCCTGGAGATGCTGGAGAGGCTGGTGAAAGAGATGAGAGAAGCGGGAATCGAGATAATGGCCGCTGATGTTCACCAGCCCGTGCGCGATATGGCGCAGCGCTCCGAGCTGGCCAACGAATTCAGCAGGTCTCAGGTATTTCCGACGGTGGACGCGGCTGTGCAGGACTATAGCAGAAGGCACCCCAAGCAGGGTGAATAGTCACAATTTGACTATTAGCCTTATTATTCCCAGTTTAGTCCACGCAGTCATGCCATCGAATGCCAATCCATGTGTAAGTATGTTATTAAACGGGGTGAGGACCAATTATTTAAAAAAATCACTTTATGGGTGGTACAGTAAAGGGGGGGCAGGTTCAAAATCAGATAAGAGAACAGAGTTTGAAGTCGAAGAAATC
>DAOUFT010000077.1:0-38297 GCA_034429855.1 Dehalococcoidia bacterium | reverse complement strand
TCAGCCAGTTCGGTCAACACCCGCATGAACAGGGCCGGGGAGGAGCTCAAATACCTGCCCATTTTCGATTACTGCGTGGTCAATAATAAGGACGACTTGGACCGCACGGCAGAGGTCGTGGCCGGGATAATCGGGACGGAGAAACACCGCGTCAAGCCAAGGGTGATCAAACTTTAGTGTTGCGCCTTTTAAGAAGTCCCAGTATAGCCCTCTCCCTGCCCCGCATAACTAAGTCGTCCGACTTTCTGCTGTGGTCGTAACCCAGTAGATGCAAAACACCATGAACCAGCAGCAGTCGCATCTCGTCATCCACCGGAACTCCGTTCCGCTCCGCCTGCTGCAGGGCCGTGGGATATGAGATCACAAGTATTCCAATCCCGCTCCTTGCCCCCGGAGTTGAGGGGAATGAGGAGCCGTCTGAGTTGGGCTCATCCAGTGCAAAGGAGAGAACGTCCGTGGGCTGATCGATGCCGCGGTACCTCCTGTTTAAAACCTGAATGACCGCGTCGTTCGTTATCAGACAGTCGATCTCCATTGGTGCGGACACCTTCTCCGCCTCCAGTGCAGCCAGTATCGTCTGTTTAATCCAGGCACGCCGGACGGAACAGCCTTTAAAGCGCTTCATCCGAATGCTGACGGTATGACCGTTTTTTGGCATGGCGCAATCTTAGCAGTTCGGGCCGGGTTGTACAATCATACCTGTAGCTGATTTGCTTGAAACCGTGTAAGAATCTATGCTATATTGCATGGCGCCGTCAGCCTGCTATTACCCAGATGGAGGGATCGCATAGTGGTCTAGTGCGGCCGCCTGCTAAGCGGTTGCCTCGGGAAACCGGGGTCATGGGTTCGAATCCCATTCCCTCCGCCAAACCAATTATACGAAAAGCGGTTACGCTCACCATCTGCCAGAACTCTTCGGCGCAAGAGGGAGATTTTAAGGAATGGTTATCTTAATTCTTTATGGTTTAATTCTTCTTGCAGCAATTATTCACGTCCTTGAAGAGTACTACACCGGCTGGCTTGATTACGCACAAAAATATGCCAAGAACGTTAAGAAAGTCGATTTCATCGTTATCAATATAATTTTCGTTATCATTGTATTCATATCAACCTTACTGGTAATACTTACACAGACGCAGACGATATTTAATCTAGCTGTTGTTTTTTTAATCTTTATTAATGCATTGATCCACATTATACCGTCGATTGTTTTAAGACGGTATATTCCGGGATTGATATCGGCTCTTATCGGATATTTGCCGGTTTCCATCTGGATCATTGGATATGACTATGTGAGCAAGCAATTCAATTTAATGGAGATATTCATTTCATTGATAATCGGGCTGTTGTTAATGGCTTTACCGTTTATTTATCAGGCAGTTTTTAAAAAGAATACCATAAAAATAATGCTCAAATAATGAAGGCATATATATGGACCATCGGCTGCCAGATGAACCGCGCTGAGTCGTCCGCCCTCGACTCCGACCTGAAGTCGCTGGGGTATGAGATGGTCAGCAGCGCCCGCGAGGCCGATATCGTGGTGCTCAATACCTGCGTCGTCAGACAGTCGGCCGAGGACAAGGTCCGTGGCATGCTGGGTTTTGTGAGGGGCATCAAGTCGGAAAGGCCCGATATGCGTATCGCTGTTACCGGGTGCTTCGTGGGCCAGGACCCTGCCGGGCGCAGCCGCAGTTTCCCTTTCGTGGACCATTTCTTCGGTCCGGGCCGGCTGCAGGACTTCCATGACTGGCTATGCAGCTGTGTGCTGGAGCGCCGGATTCCGGCGAAAAAGTATCAGCAGGTGTCGCCCGTCAGCGCCTACATACCCATAATCCAGGGCTGCAACAATTTCTGTTCATACTGCATCGTGCCCTACCGCAGAGGCAGGGAAAGGAGCCGCCCTGTGAGGGAGATACTTGACGAGGCGACCGTCCTGATTGAGCGTGGCGCCCGGGAGATTGTCCTGCTGGGGCAGAACGTTAATGCTTACGGACATGACCTGTCGCCAGGGACAGATCTCAGCGGGCTGCTTTACAGTTTGAGCAGCCTGGGCGGGCTGTGCCGCATCAGGTTCCTGACCAACCACCCCAAGGACATGAGTATTAATCTTCTACAGGCCATCGCTGATTTACCACTGGTCTGCCGCCATGTGTGTTTGCCACTGCAGGCAGGTGACGATGAGATACTTAGAAAGATGAACCGCGGCTACACGCGTGACGATTATTGTGCACTATTGGACCAAGTGCGGCAGGCAGTCCCGGATATGGCGATCAGTACCGATCTGATCGTCGGGTTTCCCGGTGAGACAGATCGGCAATTTGAAAACAGCTACGAGGCAGTTCGGACATTGAGATTTGATACCGTGCACGTGGCTGCCTATTCTCCCCGGAAGGGCACGGCCGCCTGCGCCGGATTTGTGGACGATGTGCCGCCGGAGGTCAAACTGGAAAGGCTGCATGCTATCGAGGAGCTGCAATCCGGCATACAGACGGCAATGAATAAGAGTCTGGTCGGCAACACCGTAGAGGTACTGGTCGAGGGAAGCAAGGCCGGAAAATGGTATGGGCGTACTGGCAGTGACAGGCTGGTCTTCTTTCGCGATGAGAGCGATTTGAAAGGCCGACTAGTGGATGTGGAGATTAATACCGCCAGTGCCTGGGCTTTGCAGGGTATGGCTGTATCCGTGAACAGCTTGTAGCGGAGAGATTGCTGTTATAATGGAAATAACAGGGTGAAAAAGCGGCTTAGACATGAACTACTATGACTATGTTATCGTAGGCAGCGGCATCGCCGGTCTTTACAGCGCACTGCTGGCTATTGAGAGCGGCAGCGTTCTGATCGTGACCAAGGGTGGCATTGAGGACTGCAATACCAGATATGCGCAGGGTGGCATCGCCGCCGCCATAGGCCAGAATGACTCCGCTGACCTGCATTTTAAGGACACTATCGCAGCTGGTGATGGGCTGTGCAACGAGGAGGCGGTGCATATACTGGCTAATGAGGCGCCCAACCGCATTGCCGACCTGATCGGATTCGGAGTGCCCTTCGATACTTTGGAAGGCGAGGTGGCGCTGACGCGCGAGGCGGCCCACTCTGTGTCTCGCATTCTTCACGCCGGCGGCGACGCCACGGGAGAGTATATCGAGGTCACGCTCAGCGAACAGGTGCGCATGTCACCTATCAAGGTGCTTGAATATTGTCTGGCAACCGAGATACTTCTGGACAACGGGCGTGTCTGCGGCATCAAGACCATCGATTTTCGCAGTGGCATCATCGAAGAATACGGTTGCAAATTTGTAATACTGGCGACGGGTGGAGCCGGCAGGCTGTTCAAGTTCACGACCAACGGGGATACCGCCACCGGAGATGGTATTGCGCTGGCCTATAATTCCGGCGCAGAGATAGTTGACATGGAATTTTTCCAGTTTCATCCCACGGCGCTCAGGCTGCCCGGCGTCTCGCCCTTCCTTATAAGTGAGGCCGTGCGTGGCGAAGGGGGTATTCTGAGGAACGAAGAGGGACGTGCCTTCATGACGGACTACTCTCCCAATGGAGACCTGGCACCACGCGATGTGGTCGCTCGGGGCATACTTTTCGAGATGAGAAAGACCGGCAGTGACCGTGTCTTTCTGGATGTTACGCACCTGCCCGCCACCAAGGTGGCAACACGCTTCCCTCGCATCTACCGCTTCTGTCTGGACCACGGGCTGGATATTACCAGGACACCGATACCTGTCGCTCCCGCTGCTCACTATCTGATGGGGGGTGTGAAGGTGAATACATGGGGTGAGACTAATATCCCGGGCCTTTTCGCAGCGGGCGAGACAGCCTGTACCGGCGTTCACGGTGCCAACAGGCTGGCCTCCAACTCACTGCTGGAAGTGTTGATCTTCAGCAAGAGGATTATCGAGAGATCCGAGCTGGAAGAGCGGGGGACAGACGACAAACAGTGGCCTGTAGATATGCATCAACTGCCCTCAAGAGAGCCTAATAAGGATGCTCCCCCGCTTGTTTTAACCAACCTTCAATCAATGCTGTGGGACAGAGTCGGTATCGTGCGTGACTTCAACGGATTGTACCAGGCGGCGGGCACCCTTTCGGCCTGGGAACGTATACTGCCGGTGGCTACCGACCGCCTCTCCTACGAACTGAACACCATGGTCACCAACGCTCGGCTGATGACCGAGGCAGCGCTGCTGCGCGAGGAAAGCCGCGGCGCGCACTATCGTTCAGACTTTCCGGCTCCTTCCGAAAAATGGCGGAAACATATAGTATTCCGACTGTAGTCCTGAACAACACCCTGTTGTCGCTATTTCTGTGGGATTTGACATGCCTCGTCGCTGTTGTATACACTGAATAAAAGAACAAATGTACGAAAATGGATAGAAAATATGAGAAAAGCAGGACCGAGTGAAAAACGGGACAAGATCATAGAGTTTATCCGTGATTTCTACGACGAGCGTGGTTATACCCCTACAGTAAGAGACATCCAAAAAGGCTGCGGGCTCAGCTCCACGGCAGTTGTCCAGTACCATCTCAAGCTGCTTGAAAACGAGCACCAGATCGAGAGGGATTCGCACGTATTCAGAAGCATCCATCTGCCCGATCGTAGGAGCACAATCCGTGTTCCCGTATTAGGCTTTATCGCTGCCGGTACACCCGTGCCTGTGATGAGCGCGGAAACCTGGCACCAGGAGGCTGTGGATACCCTGGAGCTATCCGGCGAGATCACGCGGGACAAAGAAGTATTCGCCCTCAGGGTGAAAGGTACATCCATGATCGATGCACTGATAGACGACGGAGATATCGTTGTCATGGAGCCCGTCAAAGATGTAGAGAACGGCGACATGGTGGCGGCCTGGCTGAAGAAGGAAGAGGAGATCACACTCAAGCGCTTCTACAGAGAAAAGGAAAAGGTCAGGCTGCAACCGGCCAATACAGGGATGGAGCCGATATATACGGATCCGGCCAATTTGGATATACAGGGTAGAGTGGTGGCGGTGATCAGGACCATTTAACCATCGCAAGCATCTCAAACACGGCTGTTAAAAGAGGAGGTTATGATGAGCGATCCTTACACAGAGTTTGCAGGTAAATATGCCTACCAGGGGTCGGAGCGTTTCAGGAAAGTGTTGAAGGTCCTGATGGATGAGGATGAGGTCAGGATTGCTAATATGCTGCCCGCCGCACCGGAAGAGTTATCGGCAAAGTCAGGTAAGCCGGTTGAAAAAGTAAACGACATATTGGCCGGACTTTTTAAAAAGGGAGTTATTTTCGAGTCGTCCAAAGGCTACAGGCCGGCGCGCGATATATTTCAATTGCACGATGCCACCGGCAGCGATATGAGATCGGACCAGCTATGGGGGAGGGCCCTGCTGGACGCCTGGTGGGACTTCTCCGAAAACGAGTTGTATAAAGACCTGGCCAAATGGGTGAAAGACTTCGTCACACCAGTTTCCAAGGTCATACCGGCACGCGCAGCAATTGCCGAGCCCGACAAGCTGTTGCCCGACGAGGATATCGAGCGCATCATCGACCGCACCACCAGGATAGCCGTCGTCAAATGTCCCTGCCGCCGCATGGCGCAGAAATGCGACAGACCGATCGAGGTCTGCCTGCAGCTCAACAAGGGTGCCGAATACACAATCAAGCGCGGCTCTGGCCGGGAGGTCAGCAAAGACGAGGCGAAGCAGATACTACGCATTGCTTCGGAGGGCGGTCTGGTACACAGTGTGACGAATACGCCAGAGATGGGACATTTTATCTGCAACTGCTGTTCGGACTGCTGTATCTTCATGATGCCATGGCTGACCTATGGCGGCGTTGAGAAGGGCATAGCTAAAAGTCGCTTCGTAGCCAGCGTGGATGTTGAATCTTGCAGCGGGTGCCAGGACTGCGTCGAGCAATGTCCTTTCGGCGCGATTGAAATGATAAAGATTGCAGGGCAAAAAAAGATGAAGGCCAGGGTCAATTCTGAGAAGTGCTTCGGATGCGGAGTGTGCGCGGTTCAGTGCACAACCGATTCGATTAAACTATATGAGGCGCGCCCGGCTGTCAAAGCCTGAGGTCTATAGCGATAAAAAAGGGATGGGCCATGCACAGCCCATCCCTTTTTTATCCACCTCTACCAGGAAGAGCGATGGTAGGAAGGGAATATCTGCTTCTCGTAGTCTTTGCCGGTAATGGCATCCGCGCAGAGGGCGCCGGATAGCGCAGCCCCGTCGACTCCTCCACCCCACTCTTTTTTACCGTACTGGTCGCCTACGAAATACAGACCTTCAACCCAGGGGCACTGGTTGTCCGGCCTGTCCTGTCCGATGGGACGCCAGTGCCCGTAGGCCTCGGAGCCGGCGGTCCACAGGCGGAATATGACATCCTTTTCCCAACCAGGGAAGTTATCCGTCATGAAACGTTCGGCCTCGGCAATGCAGGCGCTGACCTTGGCCTTATCGCGCATCTCATAGTCCATCAGCGGAATGGAGAAGAGAAGGCTGTTCAATCCTATCGGCGCATGGTTGACCCACCAGGTAAAGGAGGCCATTACGAAGTCGAGACCCTCAAGGCCTTTCTTTTTGGTGACACCCGAGAGGAAGATAAAGCTTCTGGGATCGATTCCCTTCTCACGGGCGAAATCGCGCCTGGAGGAGAAGAATCCGGTTAACAGGCCTGGTACATAATATTTCTCCTTCACTTCCTTCACGAAATCTGCGGGGAAATTGCCAGCCGGTATCACGCTAAAGGCCTGCTTGGGCGGTATATTGCAAACTACCAGGTCGGCGTCGATGGTCTTCGTCCCGTTCTTGGTACTGACCTTAACCCCCTTTACCTTCTTATTATCTATTACAACTTCTTGAACGGGCGAGTCTGTCCAGATCTCACCGCCGGCAGCCCGGATCACGTTGCCGAGTTGCAGGGCGATGTCAAGCGTGCCGATGCCGGCATCGATCTGTCCCACCGAACCCGTGACCAAATCCATCTGGATGTCCTTGGCTATAGACTGATATTTCAGGTAGTCACGCAGGTGCATATCGTCCGGATTGGCCATGGCGGTTTGAGAGCCCGCCAGGTTACGGATAAACAGCCAGTTCTCCTCGTTGCACTCCCTCTCTCTTAGAAAATCGCCCAGTGAGCCCTTCATCTGCTCTATTTGGTCGAATGTTAGAGTGGCCATCTCGCGCAGCAGCTTGCGAGCCGACTTACCGCCATCGCTCATCCACTCGTACGGCTTGCCGTGCTCGACCTGATACCACTTGGTCTGGTCTTTGTTGTCGATGACAACGAACCCCTTGTTGGTCTTCATATAAATGGGTTTGCCCAGGAACTTGCACAGGTAGGTTATACGGCCGCGGTCGCCCCAGAACAGTCCATGTCCGCCGTCGTTGATGCAGTGGTTGAACAGGCCCTTTTTAACCACCGATTCAAATGAGGGTATATCGTGTGTGATCCAGGTTCCCGTGCTGGCCAGCGCCTTCTGCAGATCTTTGTAGGAATACTGCTTGTCCATTATCCAGAGCTTGTTGTCTTTCCCATAAAAGCTGAGTATGCGACCGCCGTAAAAAGACTCCTTCTCCAGCACCAGGACTTTTTTACCTTCTTTTGATGCCAGGATGGCGGCCGTAGCCAGACCCCCCACACCCGATCCAACTACGATTACATCATAATTCTTTGAGACCATTTTCAGCTAAACCTCCTTAAATAATCCAATATATAGATGACGGTTGTTACAGGTTGGCACCGCCGTCGATGATCAGTGTGGACCCTGTCGTGAAGCTGGAAGCGTCCGAAGCCAGGTAAAGCGCCGCGCGGGATATCTCTTCCGGCTGTCCTATTTTGCCCAGGGGCATACGCTTCAGGTAGTCGGCCATCAACTTTTCATTGCTCCAAAGCGCCTCACTGAACTTGGTCTTGATAATGCCGGGAGCAATGCAGTTGACGCGGATTTTATGGCTGCCAAGCTCAGCTGCCAGACACTTGGTCATCATGATGATAGCGGCCTTACTGATGCAGTAGGGGCCCAAACCGGGTGTAACATAGATTCCTCCCAGCGATGCTATATTGACGATTGCGCCACCGCTGCCCTGCTCCACCATCATCCTGGCTGCCGCCTGGCTGAGGAAATAGTAACCCTTGATATTGGCGTTCATAATCAGGTCGAACGGCGCCTCCTCCATATGCAGCACATCGGCCATAACCGGATTGGCCACGGCGTTGTTGACCAGGATGTCCAGTCGACCGAACTCCTCCTTGACCCTGGCCATAAGGTTTTTAAGGTCCTCCATTTTGGCGTTGTGAGCACTCACCGGCAGGCTGCGCACACCTTTTTGCTTAATCTCTTCGGCAACTTTTTCCAGGTCCGGAAGCTTGCGGCTGCTGACAATCACGTCTGCGCCCGCGTCAGCAAATTGAAGCGCGATAGACCTGCCGATGCCTCGGCTGCCGCCTGTGATCAGGGCAACCTTGCCCTTTAAAGACAGGTATGAAACATCCATAAATTAACCTCCAATGCGTTATTTGATTCCGGCCATGTCGTCGGCGATTTTCTTGCAACGCTTGAGCTCTTCTCTAGCCTCTGCCAGTATCATCATTCTCTGGGACATGAGGGAGCCTTCCCCGTGCAGCACCATGACCTCAAATTCAGACGCAAGCTGCCTGCGTATCAGGTCAAACATGCGCAAACGGGCCTCGGCTGTCGTGCCGGCCTTACCGCTCAGGTATTTATCCATGTAGGGCTTCGTCTCCGGATTCTGCCAGTCGAGATAGGTGGGCTTGGTTATCAGCGCACCACCTGCGATATCCTGAATCAGCTTGGCCAGACCGTGATACTTATCAGCGAAGTGATACTTGGCAATATTGGTTGTCACGGGATTGGGAACTGGCATGCCCCCGTGCATTACGAAATCAAGACAGGCTGCCCGGGTTAGAGACTTGAGCGTTTGAAGGTACATGGCAGCCTCGGTTAGCTTCTCCCTTATGTGCGGCACATCTGCTACCCCGTTGTACTCAGCGATGGCATAGGCCATGCCCACGAAAATCTCAGAAAGAGGTATGCGGTAAGCGCAGCCCGTTCGCCGGTGAAGCAGACCGAAATTATGCGCGATGAGGAAGGCCTGCTTCCATTCTCCACACATGAAAACCCGCTCCCAGGGAACAAAAACATCATCGAATATAATCAGTTGGTCTGTGTGCATGCGCCAGGGGCGGTCAACCGGGAACTCCATTGAACTGATACCGGCCTTTACGGGGCGGCAAATCTGCTTCAAACCCTTGGCATTACAGGGAACAGCAAAGGCCACAGCATAGTCCTTGTCCGCCTCAGTCATGCCCCTGCCGGGTATAACGAATATCTCATTGGAGTAGGCTGAGCCGGTAATGTGCATCTTGGCACCCCGTACCACAATGCCTTTGGCATTTCTTTCCACTACCCTGGGATAGAAATCAGGGTGGACCTGTTTGGGATCCGAGGGACGCAACAGCCTGTCGCCTTTAGCATCGGTTACCGCTGAAACAATGGCCACGTCCTCCTTCATAATGTACTTGCGGAAGTTATGCACCCGGTCGATATATTCCTTGTTGCCGGTCATATTGGCAAAGATCTGGATGGCATTGATGGCGTCCGCCCCGATATCTTTGGCCAGCGGAATATAGCCATCAGCGTAGGTCGAAGTAGCGATGATAAGGTCGGTGGCCTTGAGCAGGTCCTCGCCGTTTTTGGGTATGTAATAATACCTGCTGACCTCCTGCTTGAGTTCCTCATCATAGACGTTGGCCAGATCCTTGTACTGGGGCAATTCAGCGCATTCATAATCCAGTGCCATGGTATCGACGCACACTTTGAGGGCCGGATGGGTAGTAACATCCTTAACCTTTTCTCCGTACATGTAAACTTCCCTGCCGTCGCGCAGGCTCTCCCTGTACTGTTCAGGCGTCCTTAAAGCCATAATATCCTCCTCGCGAAATATTTTTATCAGGCCGCAAACCGGCCCGAAATCTTATTCAGGTTGCGGATTATCTCTGTGGAACCGGTGATTATGCCATCAATAACATCGCCGACAGCGGGGATGGAGTTTATGATCCCACAGGCCTGACCGGCCGATACCACCGCATCCGATGTCCTCTGCCAGTACTTTTTCTGTATATCTGCCGACAGCTCTTTAAGGACTTCTGCTGACGCTCCAGACCCCACTCGTTTATCCCATTCAACAAGTACGGATTCGCGTATTAATCGGCAGGGATAACCTGTGAGGGCCCGGGAGACAATTGTGCCGTCCTCAGTGGCAGACACGATTTTATACTTTTCCTCTTCAGAAGCGGTTGCTTCCCTGGTCGCGTAGAAACGAGTTCCCATCTGCACGCCGCATGCTCCCAGGGCCAACGCTGCTACAAAGCCGCGGGCGTCTGCGATACCCCCCGCGGCAACCACAGGCAGTCCTACAGCATCGACTACGGCGGGGATCAATGGCATTGTGGCAACACGCCCGACATGGCCCCCGGCTTCGCTGCCTGAAGCTACAATTATGTCAACTCCCTGCTCTGCGCAGGCCCGAGCCCGCTCCACGTTTCCCACCACCGCCATGATTTTAATACCCCGCTTCTTCAGGAAATCTATAACCGGTAATTTTAGGTTGATACGGCCGAGTGTGACCACTTTTATACCGGTATCGGCCGCTATTCCGGCTCTGCTCATGGCGAAATCCGCTGCGCTGGCCTGTATGTTTACGCCAAACGGCGCATGGCAAAGCTTGCGCGTCTTTTCAATATCTTCGACCAGCTGCGCGGTAGTGATGCCGGCGCTGGAAAGCACTCCCAGACCGCCCGAATTTGAGACTGCCGCTACCAGACCGGGGCCGCCTGCATGCATGATGGCTCCCTGAATGATGGGATACCTGATACCCAGCATAGCGCAGAGCACAGTGTGAAATGATATTTTTCGCTTGGCCGGCATGATCAAAATCCGACAAAGGGCTTTCGCTATAGACCCAGTGCCTTGGCTATCATATTTTTCTGTATCTGCCGTGTGCCTCCGCCGATCAGCAGTATGTAGGAATCGCGCAGATACCGCTGTACATCGTATTCATACATCAGGCTGTAGCCGCCGAATATCTGCATGGCTCGGTGTGCCATGCTGGTCCAGCACTCCGTAGCCGCCAGCTTAGCCATGCATGATTCTTTATAGCAGGGCTTATTTGCATCGCGCAGCCAGGCCAGATGGTAAACGCAAAGACGTGCCAGATGTAAATCAACCGCCATCTCGGCCAGCATGTGGCTAATGGCTTGGAATTTGCCGATGGGCTGGCCGAAGGCGTTTCTCTCCTTGGCATATTGAAGGGCATCATCGAAGGCCGCCTGCGCGTAGCCCAGGGAGTTGGCGGCCACCTCCAGGTGTTCGGTTTCCAGCGTGCTGATCAGCAGCTGCCAGCCTTTATTGACGGCTTCAGGGCCTCCCAGGACGTGCGTTTTGGGCACCTTGACGTTATCGTAAACCACCTCGCAGGTGGTATCGGTGAACCCGCCCATCTTTTTAATCGGCTTTGCCTGGTAACCCTTGCTACCGGTATCAACAATAAACAGGGATAGGCCTTTATGTTTGGGTACGTCCCTGTCAGTCCGCGCCAATGTAATCGTGTAATCGGCCTTGTCTGCCAGTGTGATGAACATTTTTGTGCCGTTGAGCACATAGTGATCGCCCTGCTCAACGGCCACGGTGCGGGCAGCTGCGGCATCCGAACCGGAGTCCGGCTCCGTGATGCCGTAGGCAAAAAGCAGCTCGCCCCGGCATAACCTGGGCAGATAATACTTCTTCTGCTCCTGATTGCCGCAGTGCAGTATCATATCTGTCCCGTACATGATGACCGCATTGAAATAGGAGGCCAGTCCCCAGAAGCCTGAGCGCGCCAGCTCCTCCACCACAATGGTATAGTCCACGATGCTGCCTCCCGTACCGCCGTACTCCGGGGGAGTGATAATTCCCATGATACCGAGCCCCTTCAGCTTCTCAAAAACTTCCATGGGGAATACATGCTCCTCGTCCCACTTCCTTACCAATTGCCTGGGGCATTCCTTCTCCACGAACTCCCGCACGGCCGCCCTCAACATCTCCTGCTGCTCTGAAAACTGAAAGTCCACGGCTAAGCCTCCTGACATATCCGGTAAAATCCGGTTTTATTGTTCAGAACCCATTGGTATAACTATCCAGTACATCCGACGCAAATTTATATCACACGTTTGGTGCATATGTCAAAAATGCCATGTTGTGGACGTAAAAGCTTTGACAAACGCCGCTGTTTAACCTAAAATTCCAACTCAAATCCGAAGTATTCATTGAATATCTCGTCAATCGTTTGAGTATTCTGGTAAAAATATAATGGCTATAGACGCTGACAAATCGTATCAATTGAGATTGAAAGCTCGACGCGAGTTCAAGAAAAAGATATTGGAAGCCGCTTCGGACCTGATCCGCGAGCGAGGCTATGCCAACGTAACACTGGACCAGATAGCGGAACGGCTGCACATCAGTAAGGTGAGCATCTATCACCACTGGGCCAGCAAGCAGGAGATTATATTCGACTTGCACCGCATAGCCTATAAAATAGTAATTGAGAGCCTGGAGAAAATCGTAAACTCCAAAGACAGTCCTGATGCCAAACTGAAGAGGGCGATCGAGAACCATGTCGCACAAACGGTGGTAACAGGTGTCGGGCCGATGTTGCCGCAGCAGGACTGGCTGGTAACAACCAGACACAAGAAGGAGATTGTCAAGCTGCGTGACAGCTATGAGGACATGCTGTGCCGGATTATTGAGGAAGGCATCAGCCAACGCGTCTTCAGGAAAGTGAACGTGAAAATGCTGGCATATACCATTATCGGGGCAGCTAATTATACCTGGATCTGGTATTCACCCAGGGGCGCTATGAGTCCGCCTAAGATAGCCGCCCATATGTCGGATTTCATATTGAGCGGTATTATGGCTGCTCAGCCAACCAAGAAGAGGAAGTAGTCATCCGCCGACCCATCGGCAGAGACATTATCACCCGCCGGCACCTCTGATGCGATATCAGCTTTTGGGCTTCATGATTTCGCGTAGTTCACGCTTGAGTATTTTGCCCACCGCGCTTAGCGGAAGCTGATCCATAAACTCTATTTTCTTGGGTACCTTGTAAGGCGCCTCTTTTCCCTTGATGAATTCCAGTATGCTGGCCCTGGTTGTCTCGCTCTTCTCCACACCTGGCTTGAGGACGATCGCGGTAGCCACCATCTCGGAGCCGGGACGGTTCGGATCGGGTATTCCAATAGTGGCTGCCATGGCCACGGCTGGATGCTCGCAGATAATATCATCGAGCTCACGGGTGAAGACCTTGTAGCCTGAGACGTTCACCATGTCTTTCAGCCTGTCCACCACCCACACGTAACCCTCCTCGTCCATGCGGACGATGTCCCCTGTATAAATCCAGCCATCGCGCAGCGTACGAGCAGTCTCCTCCGGCATATTATGATAGCCCAGTGTGAAAACCTGCGGGCCTTTGACAACGAACTCCCCGGTTTCACCTATAGGAACAATCTCATGGGTAACAGGATCTATAATCTTGACCTCCACATCGGGGAAAGGAAGGCCGACCGAGCCCGCCTTCTTCTTGCCGTAGCAGGGAGACACTGCCGAAAGCGGACTGGTCTCGGTCATGCCCAGCCCTTCGCAGACCTTGCCCGCTCCTACAACGGCCTCGAAATCCTTGATATACTCCGGCGGGAAGGGCGCGGCACCGCTGAGGAAATATTGTACATTTGAGAAGTCGTGCTCCTTGAAAGCGGGTTGCCTGCCCAGCTCGATGTAGATAGTCGGGACATTGCAGAAGGCTGTCGGTTTGTACGTCTTTGTCAGATTGATAATGCCGGCCAGGTCACGCGGATTGGCTACAGCTATCTGCGTCTGGCCGAATGCCATGCTCCACATGGCGACTCCGCATCCCGCCTGATGGAAAAGCAGGAACGCTGACAGTATTACCGATTTGCCCATCTTATAATCCAGCCACACCACACCAGCTGGGTGATGTGGTCCACCATGTTTTTATGCGTCAGTAGGGCTCCTTTTGAGGGCCCTGTTGTCCCTCCCGTATACTGCATCAATGCAGGGTCACCGGGATTTATTATTACCAGCGGATCGGTGGATGGTGCGTCTTTGAAAACATCCAGGAAGTGTACGAAGTTGATGCCGGGAATCGAAGGACGGCCTGCGGGTGCGGCAGACTTATCGCCGGGTAAAAAGTCTCCAATGCCTACCATCGCCACGGTCTGCACACTTGTTTTGGCAATGATTGCGCCGACGTTGGGCCATAATAGGTCCATGGCCACCAGCACTTTCGCTCCGGAGTTATTCAGCTGATACTCCAGCTCACGCTGTGTTAGAAGCGGGCTGACACCGGAGGTAATACATCCGGCTTTTAGTGTGTCCAATAAGGCGATGTAATATGCCGGTACGTTGGGAAGGTTGACACCCACCACGTCGCCCTTTTTTAAACCCTGCCTGATAAGAAAGTTGGCGAACTGGTTGGACATCTTGTCCAGCTCGGTAAAGGATATGGCCGTACCAGAATAATATATGGCGACCATATCTTTGTATTTGGGAAAGTTTTCACGGTACAGCTCTGGATAGGATTTGTTGGGATATTTAAGCTTGGCAGGAACGTGTTTGTCATAGAACTTCAGCCATGGTTTGCTTGCGTACGGGTTCTTCATCTTGCTACATATAACTTATCTTTACAACCGTTGAAATGACGTATTAAAATATACTGCCATGTAAAACTGACCAGTTTATCAACCTGTTGGATTTATAACATAGCGAAATATTGGATGTCAATAAGCAGATATCATTTGTATATGGAGGTTATTTATGGGAGATGTTAAAGCCAGGCAGGTGCCCTTTAAAGAGGGAATGATGGTACTTCCCACTTCGGATGGCGACAGAGGCAATCTGCTGGGCAGCAAATGTAAAAAATGTGGCGAACAGTTTTTCATCAGAAGGGATATCTGCGAGAACTGCCAGGGGCGCGAACTTGAAGATATCTTGCTGGGCAACAGGGGAAAACTGTACGCATTCTCAGTAATGTTTTATCCCGCTCCGCCACCATATAAACCGCCTGATCCTTTTATCCCATATGGACTCGGTTGGATCGAAATGCCGGGCGGCACTGTCCTGTACTCGCTGCTGACCGAAAACGATCCCAAAAAGCTCAAGGTCGGCATGGACATGGAGCTGGTATTCGATAAGTTTGGTCAAGATAAGGAAGGCAACGATATTATGATCTGCAAATTCAAGCCGGTGGACGTTCGCTGAACAGCGCTGGCCGGACTGTAAATTTGGAGGTATCAAAGGAGGAAACATGGGCGATGTAGTTATTGCCGGGGTGGGCATGCACCCGTTCGGAAGATACCAGGATAAGGACCCTGACGATATCGCCATCGAGGCAATTTTAAAGGCGTTGGAAGATGCCAATATGACCTACCGGGATATCGAATTTGTGCTGGCCGGCAAGGTCGCTTTCAAGAAGGCCGGCACCGGCATCGACCTGATGATGAAGGTGGGCATGACCGGGGTGCCCATCTATCAGATCAATGCAATGTGTGCCACCGGCGGCGCCATGCTAAAGTTGGCCAGGGATGCCATCAATAGCGGATCCTGCGAAATCGTCCTAGTTTACGGCTTCGATAAATTCAAGGGCATGTTCGATGAACTGGGAGATCCCTGGCAGAACGTGCTTGGCATGAAGGCCAGCCCGGCGGCCTTTGCCACTGTTGCCCAGAAATATATGCATGATTACGGCGCAACTGAGGAGGACTTCGCCCGGGTGGCGGTCAAGGCACATAAAAACGGTGCCAACAATCCGTATGCACTGTTCCGAAATATACTGACGGTGGAGGATGTGCTGAGATCCCCCATGGTGGCCTATCCTTTGCATCTGTACAATTTCTGCACACCGGATGACGGCGCGGCTGCGGCAATCGTCTGCAGCAGGAAAGCTGCCAAAAGGTTCGGCATCCGCAAGCCGATATCCATCGCGGCAACGGTAATGCAGACAGCACAGTACCCACCTTCCGTGGTCGAGCCCAGCAATACCTACAGCGTGAACCTGAATAAAAAGGGAATACCGGTAACAGAACTGGCTGCAAAAAAGGCATATCAAATTGCGGGATTGGGTCCCGACGATATCGATGTGTGCGAGGTGCAGGACACGGAATCCGCCCATGAGCTGGTGCACATAGAGCAACTTGGGTTGTGCAAGCCGGGAGAGGCCTACAAATTGCTGCGCGAGGGTGTGTGGGACATCACGGGCCGCCTTCCGGTCAATCCCAGCGGAGGAATTCAGTGCAAGGGCGAGCCACCTGGCGCATCAGGGTTGGGGCAGGTATGTGAGATCGTATGGCAGATGAGGGGCCAAGCGGGAGCAAGGCAAATCTCTCGAAACCCTAAAGTAGGCCTGTGTCAGGTATTCGGCTGGAATCATGTAGCAGCCGTGACGATACTAAAAAAGTAAATCGTATTGTTAATAAGAAGACAGGGGATTCGAATCCCCTGTCTTCTTATTGAAAGCAAATATAAAGTTTATTTCTTGGAGCGTGCCACCGAGCGGGCCATGCGGTCCAGCTTGAAGATGGTGGTGAACTCCATGTTCTTGCTGATCCACAGCCTCTTCATGATGATCGAATCAGTGATGGCGCCGCGGTAGGCTAGGCCGTCTGCCAGAGTCTTCGGGTCCTTGGCCACCATAACGAAATCGGGCCGGGCCAGCTTCTTCTCCTCTAGGCTGATATTGCCGTCGTTAATAATGATGGCGAACTCGCCGCCTGTGGTCTTGACCTGGATGTTGCGCTTCCATCCTGCGATATCCTTGCGCGCACGCTCGGTCTGGTTCATCATCTTGATGATGGATTTGATTTCTTTAAGTGCCTTGTCATAGACAGCCTTGTCCGCAGTGGTGGGCTTCTTCAAGGCCGGTTCGACTGCTCCTTCCCAGTTAAGTTCGGAAGCCAGCAGACCTTTTTTTGCGATCTGGGCTTTGGTCAGCTCTTTAGTTGGGACACAGAAGATGTCGCTGATATCTCCGTTGCGGTCATTCCTGAAAATCACTTTAACTTCCGTGCCCTTCTTGATAAGTCCAGGCACGAGTATGCCGGTGGTGGTATAGACGTTCACGCTGAGCGCGGTGTCCGCGCCCTGCAGAACCACACGTCCCCTGCCGTAGGGAGCCATTTTAAGGAAGAGCGAGTTGGCGAAATAGGTAATGGGCGGTGTGCTGAGCATCTTGCCTACCTGTCCCACCTCAACCATTCTGGTGGGTGCGAAATCGCAGTCGGGGCAGTGTGTCAAAAAGGGCGGACACCTGACCAGGCCGCACTTGCTGCATTTGCAACCCAGAATCTTTTTGTCGTCCCGGATACCCAGGAAGAATGGTGAAAGCTCGCCCTTGCTTCTCTGGTAAAAGGTGTACATGGCGTCGTTGACAATCAGGTATTTCTGTTTGTCGATGGTCAGGACATGCGAGCCTTTATCGGGAATATACTCAGGGGCAATTACTTTCTCTTTTATCTTTGCCATTTTCAACTATCTCCTTACTCGCTTAATCATGTTCCAGGATACAGACAGCTGTATACTGCGCGATGGTGCTGCCCGTCCCATGCACGAGCGCGGTTTTCTTCTTGCGCTTTATCAGCTCGTTGCGCGCCGACCATGCGGACATGATATTGCTGGCGCCTACAGCGTGGCCGCTGTAGATCAGCCCGCCGCAGGGATTGACAAGATATTCTCCGCCAGGCAGCATCAGGCCTTCATCGATGAGAGCATCAGCATTGCCACGCGGCACCAGGTCGAACTCGGACATGGTGATCTCGAGCTGGTGCACGAAGGCATCGTGAAGCTCAACAATATCGATGGCCTTGAGCGGATTCTTGATGCCGGACATTTTATATGCGCGGTGAGAAGCGAGGTAGTCCGACATGATGCGAGGCATAACCTTCTGCTTCTTGCCCGCGAAGGAGTGCTCGTTGGCTTCGCCCAGGCCGGTGATCCAGACCACCGGTTTACCAGTATTCTTTGCGATAGCCTTGGCGGTGTCCTCTTCCGCCAGAATCAGTGCCGCAGCGCCCTCTGTGTAAACGCATATTTCGAGCTCTTTAAACGGATAGACAACCAGCCTGGAATTCATTACCTCTTCGGGCGTTACCTGGTCATGTTGTCGCTGAGCATATTTGTTGGTTTTAACATACTGGCTGAGCAGGGAAGATATCTTGGCTGTCACCCGGGGTTTGAGGTCTTTGGGGTGCTCATCCATATAAGCCAGTACCACTTCGGCGTAGCTGTCTGCTGCGGTCCATCCCAGCTGCTGTTCAAAGAAGCTGTCGCCCGACCAGCCGATGGTCTTAATAACCTCCGGTGTAGCGGACATGGAGAGAAAATCGAAGCAATCCGTAGCCTTCTCTACACCCAGCACCAAGGCGGTCTTGAACCGTCCTGCAGCCAGGTATGCGTGCGCCGCCGAGATGGTATAGGCGCCGGTGGCGCCCCCGGTGCTGACGCGCATACCGAACTTGTTCTGCATGCCGATCAAACCCTGCAGCGGATGTTCGGGGATGCAGGTCCGCTCAAAAATATCGTTATAAATTCCGTAAAATACAGCATCGACATCCTTAATCGGAATCTGGGCATCCTTAACTACTTCGCGGGTGGCCATCTGAGCAAGCTCGTAATAGGTTTTTTCGTTCCATTTGGCCTTGAAGGGCGTGACAGCCGCACCGACAATGCCAACCCTTTTGGACATGGTACTACCTCCTTATGTTGAAAATTAACATATTTTATAGGAGTCTGATTGATTATTCAATTAAGGAGGTGTTACTTAGGGTTCGGTCATTTGGTGCTCTGTGAGCAGGAGAATTGTACTTTAGCAGTGTAGCTGCTGCAGATATTGTCATCCGTAGGCGGAACGAATGTGGTTTCGGATGTGCTGGCTCCCGCGCTGCTGGCACAGGCTGCAAATGCGGCTCCCAGACTCTTAATGATCTCGATCAGCATATGGCTGCGAAGCGGCCCGGTCAGAGTCAGAGTCACACTTTCGCCGGCAGGCTTGGCCGGCAAAGCTGTGGAAGTAAACTTGCCCCAGTACTTCAGATCGATCGGTATTGTCTTGCCCTCACTCGCATAGTTGGCTACGGCATCGATCGAATAGGTGCCTGAAATGATCCCGTTGACTACGTTACCGGTGAAGTTTACTTTGGCCGTGCAGGGTATGGTCATCTCATCAGATTGCATATTGAATGATATGTTCTGATCCGCCGATGCCTTATTGTTGGCTACTGTGATCGTTACCCTGGAAAGGACGGGTTTGAGGAAAACATCGGCGAACTGGCTGGGATTGTTCATTATGCATGTCCCGGTTCCCTCGATAACCCGACCGTTATCGAGCGTAAATCCGGTCATGGTGGTGAACCTGAACTCGGCATCGGCCTGCTGCAACTTGTTCTTAATCTTCCACGAAGCAATGGCCTTGACAACATAGTCTTTGGGCTCTTTTTCGGTCTTGATAGAAGGCCGCTTGTCCTTCTTGCCTTTGGCGAACTGCTTATCGTTTACATACCAGGTGTAGTCCGCATCGGCAGGTATGTTTGTGGGGACGACCGAGAACGAGTAATTCTTTTCCGGAAGACCCTGTCCTTTTAACAGGTCGGACGGAGGTGTAATTGACAATGAGGGCGCATCCTCTACATTAAGACTGACAGTATCCTCTAACCAGTCATGGCCCTGTTTGCCTTTGATCCAGCGGCCGTCCTTGTCGGTTGCCCTGATTATTATTCTGAATGACCATTGCCCCGGCTTATCGATCGTGTAGGAGATGGACTCATCCGTAGGCCAGGCGATTTCAGTGCCTTCCCTGGTCACAGTCCAGGAATACCGCGGGGCCATGGAAACGTCTTCAGGCATGTTGTACAGCGTGGCCGAAAGGGCGATTTTATCTCCGATCTTGGCGGAAGATGGCCGCGGATCTATCTTTACATATGGCTGGGCTTGAACTGTGTACTGAAGAGTGGCATTCCCCAGCGACTTCTTGCTGGCTTTGTCCACTGCCTTGACCGTCACCTGGTAGGTGCCCGGCTTGCTGTACGTGTGCGATGCTTTGGTATCACTGGAGCCGGTGCTGATGCCGCCTTCCTGTTGGCCGAAGTCCCAGGTAAAGCCCGCAGTGGCTGGTATTCCTTCGCCGGATATACCGAAGCGGGTGGGTGCGCCGGCATTACCCGGATTCGGGTCAGCGGTAATCTGGAAACCCGCCGCCACGTTAAAACTTACCGATCCGGTAACGCTTCCCGGACTGCCCTCAGGCACTGGCCACTCGGCTCTGGCTTTTACCTGGTAAGTGCCGGGCTGATCGAAGCTAATTGAGGCGCCTTCCTTACCACCATCGATCTCTTTATCACCAGAGTACCAATAGTACTCTGCTCCGCCGGGGATGTACCTGGTTTCAGATCCCAGAGTGAAGGTGTAGGAGGTTCCCGCGAGACCCTTTTCACCTGCATCCAGTGGCGACACAACAGTAAGGACTGGAGTGCCCACATTAAAAGAGTATTGTTCGGACTCCGCTGATCGCAGCAGACTCCATGAAGCCTTAACACTGATGCTGTGTCCGCCACCTTTCCAGAATCTGTAACCAAGAGACTTCTTATTAACGTCCTGCGCGCTGCCGTCCACCGTCCAGGTATACGTTGCTGAAGAAGGAATCCCCGAGCTGACGGCTTCGAATGTATAGAGCTCGCCCATGGTTCCCATCTCACCACCGGGCAGATCGGGGCCCCTAACCTTGAGCGATGGTATATCTCCCACGTTGATATTAAACGTGTTAGGCCCGCCACCGAACTTGGTCACAAGTATGTACAGGGCGTCACCCTCGTTGAGATCGACCTGGCAAATGGTTTTAGGCCATTTATCCTTTTCCTTATCCCAGGTTCCGACAACCTCGAGGCTTCCGGCAGTACGTGTATCGCTTTTTAATTTGCATACGTCTACCCAGCAATACTCGGGCTGTACCTCAGGGGCAATCTTCTGCAGGTCGACTACTAAAGTCCGCTTCCCGCTGTCAGCGTCGATGGATGGTTTGATGCCGATGTAATCTGCTGTCATGCCATGGCCCAGGTTGACGTCCAGAAGCTGCATGGTCATGTCGAGCGGGCGGTCCTCCGCCTGCAGGGATCCCTTGTACGGGCCGCTTTCATCGAAAATAACCGATTTGACCCATTCACGGTACATGGCGTGCAGGCCGAGCTTGCCAGGTGCTTTCTCCTTCAAATATTCATCCAGCGCCAGCTTGGTGCGGTAAGACGAATCAACAACATTGAACAGGTCCGAGAACGATATGCCCTGTTTTGCCAGGAAATCATAGAAATAGGCCACTTTATACGGGTGGTTTTCATCAGGATTACCGTCTGAGAAAAAGTCCTCCTTAAAAAAGTCAGGGTCGAGTGCATGATTGGTTGGCTGGTCGTATCCCTTAACGATTTTAAAGGCGGCATAATCCGCCGTGGACTCGTACCACCACAGACTCTGGGGAATGATCAGGCCGAAAACTGCGCCGGGTTGCCTCACCAATGCGTAATGGTCCATGCTCTGCACGGCGTGAAAAAGCTCGTGCGCCATTGTGACCGCCAGGCCCGTCATGCCGCAGCTCGCATTGGTATGCACATTGATATGTCCGATCCAGCCACTCTGCGAGGAAGCTTTTTCCCCAGGGTCGATAATCGCCATTAGCTGTTTGCCCTTCTCCCATTGTTGTTCCGTCTGTTCCCCCACCGGGGTAGCGAAGGGCGCCGCCGATGTATCGGTATTCGGTGTAGTCTTTTCGCTCACAAGTATGTCGGGATTAAGCTCCTTGCCCAGTTTGTCCCGATAAGCAACACGGGCCCGCTCAAGTGACACTCCGGTGTCCACCACGTATTTAGGATACTTGCTGTATGTGCTGTAGATTCCCTGGTCAAGGCAGCCCTGAAAATCTGCCAGCGGGTTCTTCACCTGTGTTCCCCCGCTGGACTGCGCCAGCTTATTATATTTTTTAATCAGCTCGTTCAGCTGTATCTTTTCTTCAGCGGTCAGATTATCCGAAGTCCTCTTCTTTTTAAGGGCCTGCATCTCGTCTTCCTCTTTTTGTGTCCAGGCCGAAGCTGCGAAATCCGAATCCCAGTAGCGGACGTCGAACTTGCCGTACTGGAACAACTTGGAAGAGCCACCGTACCACCAGTACCTCCATATGCTGGCATGCGGTGTGCTGACAACAACCCTGTGGCGCGACTGGTCTGCGGTTGCCGGCATATCGATCCAGGTCTTCCCGTCAGCAGCCAGATAGGATGCGCCGAATTGAGGTTGTCCCAACGTCTGCGACTCGATTTGAGCAGGATCGTAGGCAAATTCGAGTGTTAGGGGCTTCTCGAAGGTGGCACTGCCCGTAAAACTGATGCTGTATATCCCAACATCATTGCGTTCCGAATAGTCCCAGTCGGGCGCACCAGTAACAGATGCTATGGTTACAGAGTCCTGCTGCTTTAAAGCTCCGCCGGGCACCGTAACCGCGACCTTGTCTTCATATTTAACTGTCTGGTCTGCATTGGAAGGTTGCAGGGCTTGAGTTACAAGGGTGCTGGTTTGATAAATTGGCTGAGCCGTTGCACGGGGTGCGGGTGGCTTTACCTCAAGTGTTTCCTCCCCGGACGCGGTATTTCCTGCAACCTGCATCGTTGTTGTGGCACCGCTCGATGTGAGAGTTGAGGTAGCCGTTGCAGACTGCGGCCGTGTCTGGCCGGATGGTTGAGTTGCAATTACCGCAGGCTCAGGAGGGGGAGTCTTGCTCTGTTGCAGGCGGGTCCCGATGGCGGGAGCGATAAAGGTGGAAAACAAGACTATGGCGGCTATAAATACCTGCAGAGCAGACCAGCCGATCCCGCCGTACAACATATACTTTGACACAGCAGGCTGCTTTGCCCTGTTGAATCTCCAGGCCACGAGGCCTCCGATCCATCCGCCCAACGCTACAGCTACCCACCACAAGGGATTCACTCCGTCAGGCCTGCCAGATACCTTGCTTGTTGTTGAAGCCGGGGGTTCTGAAGCCTTGGCTGTAGCCGCAGCAGCAGGCACACCTTTTACAGTCTCAATGACGGTTAAAGGCGTTCCTGCCTTTTCAGGTACAGTGGCCGGTGCAATGGGTTCCTGTGTTGCCGCGTCATTTCTAGAGGCAGCTGCCGGAAAAAGCTTTTCGGCGCAGATATAGCAGTATGATTTACCTTGCACTTCCCTATGGCAGGATGCACAGACCAGTTTGCCGCAATTACCGCATGCGCCTATGGACTCTTTACTGGCATGGTATGAGCACGCCGACATGACTAACCTCCTCCTTGTCTGAAGCAGATTCCGACCCGGTAAAAATTTGATTACTGTGGACTGAAAATGCCGACAGGACTTCTTTGCATTCGTCCCTGGACATTGTGAAGGTTGCAGGATTAAAACTGCGCACGGAAAATAGTAATAGCAGCATAAGAAGACACAGCAGTACCAGCAGCCGATTCAAAACTCACTACCTCCCCAAGAATTTGTCATGAACAACCTCTTGTCAGATAGTGCAATAATATTCAGATTATTCTACCGTTATTTTAAATAAAGCAAAAGTAAGCAGTGACCTGAAATGATCAGATGTGCAGGGAGGCCTGGCTGGGATGCTTTTATAGTCTCCCTGCCGGGCCGCCTTTAGAATTTTCAGTATGTTAATTTTTACCAATTGGTGGCGTACTGTTATACGAAGATACCCGCCATCCTTTTCTGCGTGTCCTGGGCTTCCCTTATAATGCGATCGAGAAGCTCTTTAACCGTAGGCTCGTCCTTGACTAAACCCATACATTGCCCTACGGGCAGCACGCCTCTCTTCAGGTCGCCCTCTTCCGTAGCACGCTGGAAATTTTTGGAGGCATTTGCCAGAAAGGCAAGCTGCCTGGCGTTTTTCCATCCAGAGAGCATTGCGCCAATCGCCAGCTTGTAGAAAGGCAGGTTAAGCATTTTGGCGATGTCCTGCCCGTTAACAAATGCGGCGGGCAAGTCCAGTCCCTTTTGCGCAACGCGTCTGGCGGTATCGGTCTGCATCACACGGCAATACAGGCCATCAAAGCGTTTGGAATACAGAGTGTCCGTCACATCCTTAGTGCGCGACAGGTCTTTGAAGTTCTGATGCAGTGGGCTTTCTTTGGTAGTCATGAACCTGGTGCCCATAGCCACACCCTCAGCGCCCAGAGCCAGGGCTGCAGCCAGTCCCCTGCCGTCAGCGATACCGCCGGCGGCGACTACCGGAATAGATAGAATATTTACCAGGCTGGGAATAAGGCAGAAGGTGGTAACGAATTCACCGTGCGCCGCGGCCTCGTTGCCGGTGGCTATGACAGCGTCGCAGCCGTATTCCTCAGCCCTCTTGGCGTGGCGGGAGCTCACTACGGTGGCTATGACCTTGCCGCCGTATTTATGCGCCTCTTTTACCAGCCAATCTCCCTTGCCCAGAGCAAAATTGATCACCGGGACCTGTTCCTCCAGCAGCACCCGGGCTGATTCCATAGCGCCCGGGAACATAAGTGCGGTGTTGGCGCCGAAAGGCTTATCCGTCAGCTTGTGTATCTTCCGAACCGCCTCTCGGACCGAATTTTTATCCAGAGGACCTGTGGCCAGGATGCCCATGCCTCCCGCGTTGCAAACCGCAGCAACCATCTCGGGTACGCTGATCCAGCTCATCCCCGACAGAAAGATAGGATACTGGATTCCCCACATCTCCGTGATTCTTGTTTTCAATGTATTCCTCCTGATATATTATGCAAATAGGTACCTCAATCTTTCAGCAGCCGAGCGATACCCCCCAGCATATATGAGATGGACTGCCGGGCCAGAGTATTGATGTCCCCGGGATGATCCTTCCAGAGAAAGTTGTGGCTGGCTATTCTTTCGAATACTCCAACTATACACACGGCTATCAGCTCGGGCTTGGAATCGTCGGCCAGCTCGATTCCCTGCTCCTGACTGATTTGAATGAACGCCTCTTTTATATCATGCGTCACCTTGATAAATATTTGACGGCGCTGTTCCTCCACCTCGGCGCTCTGCCCCACCGATTCACGAAAAAAGATGGCCAGCCATTCGGGGTGGCCACCGCAGAAGTCCTTTAAAAAAGCAAAGGATATGTTTTCAAAGCTTTGCAGTGAATAGCCGCTTTTTCTGAACTCTTCTCCCAGCAGTTGACGCAACTGATGGCCGATCTCCTGCATGAGTTTGATCAGCAGGTCTTCCTTGTTCTTGAAATAGATATATACGGCTCCTGTAGAAACCTCGGCTGCGTCGGCTATCTCCTCTATGCTGGTCTGGTGATAGCCTTTCTCGGCAAAAAGTATCTTGGCCGCTCTGAGGATGGTATTGTACCGCTGTTCTTTCTCTCTCAGGCGACGCAGTGCGCTGCGTGAAAGCAGACCGCCCTCGTTTTTCAGCTTAGCCATACAGGGCTCCAAAGCCTTTGCCTTTAATGTTTACCGTCGTCAAGCAAAGAAACATTTTAACAGATATCTGGCTGTCAGAAAACTTAAAAGCCCTCTAGCCGCGAGATTATCTCGAGCATTACCTCATCCGCACCCGCTCCTATGGACATTACCCGCACGTCCCGGAAATAGCGCGAAATAAGAGTCTCGTTCATGAAGCCCATGCCGCCGAACATTTGCAGGCATCCGCTGGCGACCTCAGCAATGAGCTGCCCTGCCAGGAGCTTGCCCATAGAGATCTCACGTGTTACATCCAGATTCTCCATCTTTTTATGCACGATGTGATAAGTGAGCGCTCTCAGCGCCTCGTTCCTGGCCAGCCAGTCCGACAGTCGGTGCCTTAAAACCTGCTTGGTGATAAGGGGTTTGCCGAATACAATCCTCTGGCGAAGATAGTCGACTGTCATGGCAATCATATCCTGCACCGCCGTACAGGTGCCGGGCAATACGGCGAACCGCTCGTGCTGGAACTGCTTCATCTGAATTATAAAACCCTCACGATCATCGCCGATCAGATTCTCTGCGGGCACTTTTACATCATCGAAAAACAGCTCTGCCGTGTCGCTGCTCCACAAGCCGATCTTATCCAGCTTTCTGCTTACGCTGAAACCTTTGAGGTTGGTGGGTACCACGAACAGGCCGAAGGAGTGGTAGCCCTCGCCCTCATCTGTTCGGGCCAACAATGTGAGGTAATCCGCCTGGACCCCGTTGGTGATGAAGGTCTTTGAACCATTCAACAGATAATAGCCGTCTTTCTTTATCGCTTTGCTTTTCATGGCGAAGACGTCGGAGCCTGCACTCGGCTCGGTTACGGCGATGGCAGTCACCATATCTCCGGCAATAGCAGGTTTGAGATATGTTTGCTTAAGATACTCACTCCCGTAGGCGGCAATGGCGGGTGTGGCCATGTTGGTCTGCACGGCGATGGCGGTCGAAACGCCCATACCCCTGATGTGCCCGATCTCCTCCAGCATGATTGTTTCAAACCAGTAATCGAGTCCCCCACCACCGTATTTAGGATCGTAGCGGATGCCCAGGAAGCCCAGGTCTCCCATCTTCTTGAAAAGATCGTGCAGGGGCACGGTCTTCTCTTCCCACTCATTCATATTTGGATTGATCTCTTTATCGACGAATTTCTTGACCGCTGTCCTGAAAGCGTCGTGCGTCTCGTTAAAATACACTATCCATTCTCCTTTCCTGTTCGAATCGATTCATTTAAGCCGTCCTGAGTGCTTTTTTGTCCACCTTTCCTACCGAGGTGAGTGGTATTGCCTCGGTCAAGACGATGACCTTGGGTATTTTGTAGGGTGCCAGGTTCTCCCTGCAATGCTCAAGTATCAGTTTTTTGATTTCCTCCCGGTCTTTCTTTAGAGCTTCTCTGGTGGGCTGGATAACAGCTTTAACGATCTGGCTGTCGGGACGGTCCGGATTGGGTATTCCTACAATGGCGCAGAGCTCAACCGCACTGTGCTCGCAGAGCACTTCCTCTACCTCGCGTGAGAATACCTTAAAGCCGCTCACAATGAGCATATCCTTGGTCCTGTCGGCGATGTAGAAGTATCCGTCTTCGTCCATGCGCGCCACATCGCCGGTGTACAGCCAGATCTCACCATCCAGCTCGCGTAAAGTATGTGCCGTATCTTCAGGCTTGTTATGGTATCCCTTCATCACCTGAGGACCGTGGACAATGATCTCACCCTCTTCACCAACAGGCACATCCTTCTTGCCCGTCTCTATATCGACCAGCCTGAGCCGCGTGCTTTGAAGAGGAACCCCCACTGAGCCGATCTTCTTTTTACCTTTGTACGGATTCATAGTGATGATCGGGCTGGCCTCTGTCATACCATAGAGTTCGACAACTTTACCCTTGCCAACAATAGCTTCGAGTGCGTTAATGGCCTCTTTGGAAAAGGGTGACGCTCCTGAAATGCATGCTTTGCAGCCCGAGAAATCGATCTTTGAGAAGGCAGGGTCGTCCATCAGCATTTGGTAAACCGAAGGCACCTGCAACATCATAACGGGAGGATGTTCTTTGATCTCCTTGCATATATTTTTGGTGTTCCTGGGATCGGGTATCAGGCACTGGGTAAAAGCCAGCGCCATGGAAACCATCCCGAAATAGAGCCCTGCCATATGGAAGAAGGGGAATCCGGAGCAAACAGTTCCGCCGTCCATCTGCAGGTCCAGCCACTGTATCCCCTGAGTAAAGTTGGAGACCATGTTCCGGTGTGTCAGCTCTGCACCCTTGGGAGTACCGGTGGTGCCGCCGGTATACTGTATGAGACAGGTATCATCGAGACTCACGGCCGGCCGCTCTATATCGGGGAGGTTCATAGCGAGCACGTCTCTAAATGATACCACCTGCTTTCCCGCAATCGGCTCCACCTTTCCGGAGGGGACTTTCTTGAGCAGTTTTCCCAGTATGCGCTTGGGCGCAGGCAGGAAATCTGCAATATTGGTCGCGATGATAATTTTCACTGTGGGTATCTCGTCTTTTATCTTTAGCACACGATTTTCATAGATGGCATCCAGTGTCAAAAGCACCATGGCGCCCGAGTCGTTCAACTGGTGCGCCATCTCTTTAGGAGTGAGCAGCGGAGAAATGCCTGTCACTATGCATCCGGCTCTCAGAGCTCCGGCCAGCGCGATCAGATACTGGGGAATATTGGGCAGGTTGATACCCACCACATCCCCCGGTTTGCATCCCTGTTTGCGCAGGTATGCAGCAAATCTCATGGAGAGCCGATCCAATTTGTTGTAAGTAAACGTGATCCCTAAAAAATGAAAAGCTGCAATATTTGGCCGGTATTTCAGTCCTCTTTCAAGCATATCTACATATGTTTCATCCACGGCTTTTATCTGTGGAGTCAGTCCCGGATCGTACCACCTGACCCAGGTCTTTTCATCATACACTGCCATCTAACAACCTCCTTTGTGTTACCGGGTCATTCCCATCCCGGCCATATTTCATCCGCTACAAGCAGGATAGATCACGGAACAATGGATACCGGCGCCTCAATGACCTTGGCGCGCAGGTATTCTCCCAGCGTCTTGGCCTGTGGATCGCTTCTCAATGAAGCCGCCACCCCCTCTCCAAGAACGCCTTTAATATAAAAATTTATAGCCAGCAGGTTGGGAAATTCGTAGCGCTCGATCTCATAGCTGCTCAAGTCCTTGAGCAGCTCTTTCAGCTTGCTAACGGTCAGGAAATCTTTCAGAAAGGCGTATGATTCCGGCGTTTTTCCCCAGACACCCAGGTTGGCGTTGCCTCCCTTGTCGCCAGAGCGCGTGGCATAGATACGGCCGATGGGTATCTTGACCTTGTTGCCGGAAGGCACGGGCGGTATCGGTATTTCCTGTGCTTTTGGACACGGCGACGAAGCTCCGGACGGCACGAAGTCGACTGAAAATTCTTCCCCGTCGATAGTGATCTTCTGGGTGACACGGTGCTGTGAAATAAGTGCAGGCCAGTGAATGATTGCCATAGTACCTTTTGCGGGCGGTGCCGTTAATGTGAAACCGGGGACATTGGCCAGCGCGAGCTCGATGACCGCCGCAGAGAATCTATCAACCTTTTTCTGGTCGCGGTCCATGACGGATATCCGGAGATAGGCAAAGGCCTCTTCATTAATGCCGGGATCTTCCTGATTGGAGCGGACAAGCTGGACTTCTTCAACGGCATACTGCCCCTTCCCTCCCAGGCTGTCGAAGACCGCATCCTCCACTATTCTGGCCTTTTTTTCGATGTCGAGACCTGTCAGCACAACGGTCGTGGAATTGCGGTAACCACCCAAGCAGTTGATACATACCTTGGTTGTGTCCGGTGGAGGTGACCCCAGCACGCCTGATATCTTTACGCGATCGGGTGCCTCCTGAGATATTTTGATAGTATCGAAGCGGGCTGAAACATCGGGAGTCAGATAGCTGGGTTCCCTGACCTCATACAGTAGCTGCGCCTTCACGGTGTCTACGGAAACCAGGCCGCCCGTGCCCGGATGTTTGGTAATGACGGACGAACCGTCATTGAAGATTTCCGCGATGGGATAACCGACTTTAAGAAACGACGGTACTTCATCGATGAAGGAGTAATTCCCGCCGGTAGCCTGGGCAGCACATTCAACGATGTGCCCTGCCACGGCGGATCCTGCAAGTTTATCCCAGTCATTGCGCTTCCAGCCGAACCACCAGGCGGCAGGCCCCATTACCAGCGACGCATCGGCAACTCGGCCGCTGACCACTATATCCGCGCCTTTTTCCAGAGCCTCGGCTATACCCCAACCGCCAAGGTATGCATTAGCCGTGATTGGAACCAGACCACCATCCTTGAGAGAGACACCTTTATCAAGGTGAACCAGGGACTCTCCCGCTTCCTGAAGTTCACCGAGCCGGGCCATGAGATCATCCCCCTCGATGCAGGCTATTCTGGGATGCAACCCCAATTTATCCGCTATCTTGCGAAGTTCCGCTGCAAGGCCTCGTGGATTCAGTCCACCGGCATTCGATACCACCTTGATCTTTTTATCCAGGCATTCTCCCATGATCTCTTCCATCTGTTTGAGGAAGGTAGGAGTATAGCCGGCCTCGGGGTTTTTCAATTTCAAGCGGAAAAGCAGAGCCATGGTAAGCTCCGCAAGATAATCGCCTGTAAGAAAATCTATAGGGCCGCCCCGTACCATCTCCGCGGCGGCAGACAACCGGTCACCGAAAAAGCCGCTGCAATTGGCTATGATTACCCTGTCCTTTCCCATCCTGTTATCGGAGCTCATGGCATTTCTCCTTTTCTATTAAAATACGCTTTATATACGAGAAACCCGTGCTATTTTCCTGTGAATTTGGGAGTGCGTTTCTCGATAAAGGCGGTTATCCCTTCCCTGGCGTCTTCGGTGCCGGCAACTTCCTTAATCCTCTCCGCCAAGTAATGCAGAGAGTCCTTGAGCGGCATACTGGCAGCAGCGTAGAACGCCTGTTTACCCATCCGCATGCCGATCGGGCTTTTTGCGGTCAGAATATCTAGCACTTTTTTTACCTCTGCCTCCAGTTCACGAGCAGGCACCACCCGGGTTATCAAACCCATTGCCAGCGCCTCCTGCGCCGTCATCCTCTCGCCGAGAAGTATCATCTCCATGGCCTTTTTCTGCAGCACATTACGAAAGATAAGGGCGCCGATCATCATAGGCCACAGACCGACGTTGACCTCTGGCGTGCCGAATTTAGAATCGTCGCTGGCGATGACGATATCGCACGCCAGCATGAAACCCATGCCGCCCGCCAAGCAGAACCCCTTGACGCGTGCAACTGTGGGCTTGGGAAAGCTTACTATGCGATCCAACAGGTCGGCATAGCTGGCGAAGATATCCAGTCCGCCTTTGTTGACGTCACCGCTGAGCTGAGCTCCCGTGCAAAAGGCCTTTTCACCCGCGCCGGTGACAAGCAGCGCGCGGACGCTTTCGTCTTTCTCAGCTTCATCAAGATACTGGTGAAAGAGTACCAGTGCCTCAGGTGTTATGGCATTTCGCTGCTGTTCCCTGTTAATCGTAATATATCCCACACTCTCTTCAACGTGATAGAGCAGATGCTGGCCCTCCATCTATTACCTCCTGAATACCAAAATAATTTACATGTTGAGCTTACTATTGCGGTGGAGTTGCTACGTGTTTATCTAAATCGATCAGTATTTGGCCAGGCATAACCTTGTCACCTTCGGCGACATTGACCTTTTTCACCCTTCCATCCGCCGGAGCAACCAATATAGACTCCATTTTCATAGAAGAAACCACGATCACGCCGTCACCTTTCTTGACTTCATCCCCCTGGGAAACCAGTATCCTAACTACCACGGCGGGCATGGGAGGCGTGACCTCCTGCGGTATGACCTTTTCCCTCTGCTTTCCTTTGGAGCGGCTCTCACCTGCGTCGGCGTCAGTGATGAAATAGGGGGTTCCGTTGATAACGATCATCTTCGTATCATGATCCCGTGCGATGAACACGTTGAATGGACGACCGTCGACAACCAGGTGCTGGTGGTATTCAGAAACGATAGCATATTCAATATCGAGGGTGCGTCCGTCTCTGATAAGTACAACTTTGCCATCCCGGTTCTTTTCAGCCTTTAGAGAGATTACTTGCTCGTCGATTCTCAACTTGTATACCATCTCACAATCTCAATTCAGTTTTAACTTCTCCTCATCTTCCCCATGTACCCAGTGTCCGCCAGGGAGACACCTCGACACTTGCCGGCTCCGCAGCAATCCCAGGTTTGCCCGCATTGGTCATCTCATCAATAACATAGGCGGCGCAGGCGGCCTCTACATCATCCCTGCCTGGCTTCCATCTGCAGAAATGTATATCGATGAAGTCGGTCGAGGTATCTCCTTTAATAAAGGCTTTGGACTTGAGCACGTCGATAAGGAAGGGCACGGGTGTCTTGACTCCAAGGATTATATAGCCTCTAAGCGCCTCTATCATGCGCTGAATGGCCTGTGTCCTGTCCTCTGAACAGACAATCAATTTCGACAAGATAGGATCGTATTCCACAGGCACCTGAAAGCCTGAATAGATGCCGCAGTCGTTGCGTATGCCGGGTCCCGAGGGCTCCTGCATATAGATAATCCTGCCCGGCGAGGGGCAGAAGCCCTTCTCGGGATCCTCGGCATATATGCGACACTCTATAGCATGTCCCCTGCCGCGAATATCCTTTTGCTCAAAGGGCAAGTGACTTCCGGCAGCCACCTCGAGCTGTAGACGCACAATGTCCAGACCGGTGATCATCTCCGTAATGGGATGCTCAACTTGCAGGCGCGTGTTGACCTCAAGAAAATAGAAATTTCCCTGCCGGTCAACCAGGAACTCGACCGTACCGGCGTTTACATATCCGGACGCTTTGGCCACGGCAATTGCGGCTTTGCCCATACGCTCCCTCAGTTTGGGTGTCATCATTGTCGAGGGTGTCTCCTCAATGATCTTCTGATGGCGTCTCTGGATGGAACATTCCCTCTCAAAGAGGTGGACAACGTTTCCATATTTATCCGCAATGATCTGAAACTCCACGTGCCTGGGGCTTGACAGGTATTTCTCCAAATAGATGGATCCGTCGCCGAAGGCCCGTTTAGCCTCGTGGGCAGCAGAAGTGCAGGAATCCTGGAAAGCCCCGGGCGATTCTACAACGCGCAGACCCTTGCCGCCGCCTCCTGCAGCAGCTGTGATAAGGACCGGATAACCTATCTTCTCCGCTTCGGAGGCCAGGACGCCTGTGTCCGATTCAGGTTTGTTCATACCCGGTATAACCGGCACACCGCTACCCGCTACTGTACGGCGTGCGATGGTCTTGTCGCCCAGCTCGCGGATGACCCTGGAGCGAGGGCCGATGAAGACCAGCCCCTCCTTTTCGCAACGCTCGGCGAAGAGAGGATTTTCGGCCAGGAAACCGTAGCCGGGATGTATGGCCTCAGCGCCGGTCTGTCTGGCTGCATCGACAATCTTATCAATATTGAGATAGCTTTCGGCTGGATCAGAATCGCCCAGGAATACAGCCTGGTCAGCTTTTAAAACATGGATTGCCCTGCGGTCCGCCTCGGAGTATACGGCTACTGAGGTAATGCCCATCTCATGGCAGGTGCTCATGATGCGACAGGCGATCTCGCCGCGGTTTGCCACCAGGACTTTCCTGAAAATAACCGGCCTCCTGCTAATTTCTATTTATTTACATACGGAATATGCCATAACCAAAGACGTCATCCGGTATGGGCGCATTGAGAGAGGCTGAGATAGCAAGTCCCAGCACATCGCGCGTATCCACAGGATCGAGCACACCGTCGTCCCATAGCTGTGATGTGCTGTACAGCGCGTTGCTCTCCTTTTTCGTGGCCTCGATGATAGGCCGGCAGATCTCATCCGCCTCCTCCGGGGTTAGAGGAGGTTTGCCTTCCCTTGCGAGCTGGTCGTTGCGCAGCGTCACCAGCACGCCTGAGGCCTGCTCTCCTCCCATAACTGCGATCTCGGCATTGGGATACATCCAGAGGAAACGCGGCTCGTAGGCGCGGCCGCACATTGCGTAGTTCCCTGCTCCAAAGGATGCTCCAACGATGACGGTGAACTTGGGAACCGTGCAATTGGCCGTAGCGGTGACCATTTTATGTCCGTTCTTGGCTACGCCAGTACGCTCATATTCCCTGCCTATCATAAATCCGCTGATATTCTGTAGGTAGATGAGGGGGATTCTGCGCCGGTCGCAGATCTGGATGAACTGAGCGCCTTTGTTGGCGCTGTCCGGGAAGAGCACACCGTTATTGCCCAATATACCGACTGGGTAGCCGTGGATATAAGCCCAGCCGCAGACCAACGTCGAGCCGTAAAGCTCCTTGAATTCCAGGAACTCGCTGCCGTCCACAATGCGGGCGATCAGCTCACGAACATCATAAGGTATTTTGAATTCCCTGCTGATGATGCCGTATATCTCTTTCGGATCGTAGATCGGAGGTTTGGGCTCATGCATGGGCAGTCTTGTCTTCTCACGCGCAGGCATACACTCCATGATATTGCGGATTATCTCGATGGCATGTGCATCATCTTCGGCAAAATAATCCGAGACGCCGGATTCCCTGCAGTGCAGATCAGCGCCGCCCAGCTGGTCAGCAGTTACTTCCTCGCCGGTGGCGGCCTTTACCAGAGGAGGCCCGCCCAGGAAGATGGCCCCCGTGCCTTTAACGTGAATGACCTCGTCGGACATGGCGGGGATATAGGCTCCTCCCGCAGTGCAAAGCCCCATAACAGCAGTGATCTGGGGAACTCCCAGTTTGGAGAGCATGGCCTGGTTAAAGAAAACCCTGCCACCGTCATCAATGTCGGGAAAAACCTCCGACTGAAGGGGAAGATATCCACCGGCCGAATCGACAAGTGTAATAAGAGGCATTCGATTCTGCATGGCGATGGTCTGTATACGCAAGGCCTTCTTCATGGTCAAAGGATAGGTGGAACCGCCTTTAATAGTGGCGTCGTTGCCTGTGATAACCACCTCCTTGCCACTTACAACACCTAGTCCGGAGACCAGGCCGCCGCCGTGTATCATGCCGTCGTACATGCCACGTGCCGCCAGCGGAGCTATCTCAAGAAAAGGGGTATTCTTATCAAGCAGCCTCTCCAGCTTCTCACGTATGGGCATTTTTCCTTGCGCCGCCAGGCGGTCTCTAGCCTTCTGCGAACGGTCTTCCCGGGCCTTTCTCAACTCCTCCTTAAGCTCTGCCACACGGGCCACCATGGACTCATAGTTCCGCCGGTATTCATCCGAAGAGGTGTCGATTTTTGTCTCGATCACTTCCATGCCCTTTCAACCTCTCTACGAAAAAGATCAATCAAATCAATACAGATGAACTATAATATTGAATCCGGTTCAAAATAATAACAGCGTTCATGCTCTATGTCAAGCGCCGTTTTCGATCATTAATTGGCTTATTCGCGGTAAAAAGCTTGGATCGTTGCTTTTGGTCGGGGTGAGTGGATTTGAACCACCGACCTCATGGTCCCAAACCATGCGCGCTAGCCACTGCGCTACACCCCGCAGAACAAAAGTATAGATTGAGGCTAAATCGTAGTCAAGAAACAGTGATGAATCAAGCGGTTACCGGCAGTTAGGGCAGAGATCAAAGAATCCTGGTTCGAGCTTCCATTTCTTGCGGATATATTCGAGCTGAGCCTCGGGCGCCCAATCGATGCCGCATTTCGGGCACTTTTTCAGCTTGAAGGCCACGTTCCAGTTGTAGATATAGCGGACGCCGTTCTTCTCCTCCATCTTGACCGCTCCGGTGGGACATACATAATAGCAGGATCCGCAGCCGATGCAGGCTTTGGCCTTCTCAAGGAAAGGCGGCTTTGGCTCCTTGGAGACGCCCCGGTTGACCAGGCTGATGGCGCTTACACCCACCACCTGCTCACAGGCCCGGACGCACAACCCGCAGACAATGCAGTCGTGCTTCTCCCAGTATTCCTTGCGGAACGAGGGCTTCTCCAGCCCGTACTCGGCTGCCAGCTCTTTGATAACCTTGTTTTCGCTGCACCTGGCCAGCAGCAGGTCCAGCAGCATCTTGCGGTTGCGAATGATGCGCGGGGAATCGGTCTGGACGGCCAGGCCCTCCTCTACCGGATAGAGGCAGGAAGTGACGATGCGCGTCCTGTTACCGCGGGTAACTTCGACAATGCACAGCCTGCAGGCGCCAAAGGGCTCTATTGCTTCGTGGTCGCAGAGAGTGGGTATTTTAATGCCGTGGTCGCGCGCCACCTTGAGCACCATTGTGCCCTTCTCGGCAGTGTATTTGTTGCCATTGATGGTCAGGTTCACCAGTTCACTCAATGCTCACGGCTCCCATCTTGCAGATATCATAGCAGGTGCGGCACTTGATGCACTTGGTTTGATCGAGAATAACCGGTTTCTTCTTGCCCATAAAGGTTATGGCCTGCGTGGGGCAGGTCTTGACGCACCTGCCGCAGCCGGGACACTTCTCATCGATTATGCTGAATTTTATCAGCGCCTTGCAGATGCCGGCAGGGCACCTCTTGTCCTTTATGTGCGCTTCATACTCGTCTCTGAAATACTGGATGGTGGTCAACACCGGGTTTGGAGCGGAGCTGCCCAACGCGCAAAGCGCGCTGTCCTTGAGATGGGCTGCAAGCTCTGTTAAAAGCTCCAGGTCGCCATCCATTCCCCTGCCCTCGGTGATGTCGGTCAGAATCTGGCGCATCCGCTTGACACCCTCGCGGCAGGGCACGCATTTTCCGCAGGACTCCTCCTCGAGGAAGGTGAGGAAGTAGCGGGCCGTGTCGACCATGCAGTTTTCCTCGTCCATTACGATCATGCCGCCCGAGCCCATCATCGATCCGGCCTTGAGCAGCGAGTCGAAGTCTACGGGCGAATCGAGCAGCTTCTCGGGAAGGCAGCCGCCCGAAGGACCGCCGGTCTGGACGGCCTTGAATTTCCTGCCGCCGCGGATGCCACCGCCGATGTCGAAGATGATGTCCCTCAGCTTGATGCCCATGGGTACTTCCACCAGACCGGTGTTGTTCACCTTTCCCGTCAACGAGAATATCTTGGTGCCGCTGTTGCCGGAAGCCCCTATTTTGCTGAACCACTCGGCGCCCTTATTAACAATCAGCGGTATGTTGGCCCAGGTCTCCACATTGTTGAGGCAGCTCGGCCTATCCCACAAACCCCGCTCTACCGTATGAATATACTTGGCCCGTGGCTCGCCAGTCTTGCCCTCCAGCGATGCCATCAGCGCCGTCGATTCTCCGCAGACGAACGCGCCGCCACCCCGGTTGACCCGCACATTAAAATCAAATCCCGATCCAAGTATATTCTTACCGATCAAACCGAGCTTCTCAGCCTGCTCGATGGCCAGGGTGATGTTTTTAAGCGCCAGGGGATACTCGTTGCGCACGTAAATGTAGCCCTGATGGGAGCCGATGGCATAGGCTCCGATGATGAGGCCCTCCAGCACGCAGTGGGGATTGCCGGTCAGGAGGCCTTCATTAGCATAGGCGCCGGGATCGCCCTCGTCGGCATTGACGATGACATATTTGATGTCGCCGTGGGCGTTGCGGCAGGTCTCCCATTTAGTTCCAGTGGGGAAGCCGCCGCCGCCCCGTCCGCGCAAACCGGAATCCTTGACCATCTTGATGATCTGGTCCGGCTGCAGCTCGAGCAGTGCTTTAGATAGTGCGGAATAGCCGCCGATGGCGAGGTAATCTTCGATGCTGGTCGGATCGATTCGGACGTTATCACCCAGGACTATGCGCTGCTGGTCGGTGTAGAATGGTATGTTGTTCTGCGCGGTCACAGCCTCTGCTCCGGCATCCTGCCTGAAGAGCAGCCTTTCGATGGGCGCCCTTTTCTGGATGGTGTTATCCAGTATCTCGGGGACGTCCGATACCTGGATTCTCTGGTAGAACACATTTCCCGGCTCTACGATGGCGATTGGTCCCCTCTCGCAGAATCCATGGCAGCCGGTTATCTTGAATTCCACCTGACCGGCCAGGCCTCGTTTCTCTATCTCAGCTTTAAAGGCCTCGGCCACGGGATTGCTGCCGTAAGGCCTGCAGGCAGTGCCGTTGCACAGCGAGATGCGGCACTTTTCTGCGTCGAGATCCTTTGCCAGCTTCTTCTGTAAAGCAGCCAGCGCCGCAGCGGATTTCAACTTATTAGCCATATTATTCTTTGAATTTACTCAACATAGGCTCGACCTTGTCATTGGTCATGTGCCCGAAGAACTCGTCATCGATCTTGACCACCGGGCCGGTGGCGCAGCAGCCCATGCAGTTAACGGTCTCAAGCGTGAATTTATGATCGGATGTAGTCTGCCCGCGCTTGATGCCCAGCTGGCGCTCCAGCGATTCCAGTATCAGGTCGGCGCCTCGCACATGGCAAGCCGTGCCTTGGCAAACGTTGCAGATGTGTTTGCCTCTCTCCTCCAGGCTGAAGGCCCGGAAGAAGGTGGCCATGCTGTAAACGCGGCTTTGCGGGATATCCAGCTTTTTAGCCAGCTTATCCAGCGCCGCGCGGGGCAGATAGTTGTACTCGGCCTGTATATCCTGAAGTATGGACACCAGCTGGCTGCTGTCATTGCCGTACTTCTTGATGATGGCGGTTACTTTATCTTTCATTTTATCGTCTTGAGCCCGGCAAGCTGCCTGACCCTGTTGTACTCTTTAACCACCCTGACCTGTATCTC
>DAOUFT010000076.1:0-16362 GCA_034429855.1 Dehalococcoidia bacterium | reverse complement strand
GCCCCGATCAGCAGAACGCAATTGACAGATACAGGCAGGAACATGCGGCATACGACATACAGCAGTGCAAGCAGCAATCCGATGATCAGCCCTACGAGGGGGAAATATATAGTAGAGCGGCCGACCGAGCGCATCTCCTCATCCGCCGCCGCAGATTCGGGAATTGCGAGAACCGTCATCATGTCAGTGGCTGCGTGTTCGCTGCTCTTTGCGGATGGAGGTGTGGCCAGGCGTGTGTTTTCCCGGCCTGAATCGGATGCCGGCGCAGGCAGTATGGTCAGGAAGCGGAGCACGGCCAGGAAGTTCAGGTCAAGCCTCCACCGGGAATGTCCGACACGCCCGCCCCCTCGAAGGTGGCCATATCGCGCATTAGATTGATCGAGCATTCCGCCAGGAATATGCCCAGCGCAGCTCCGGTTCCTTCGCCCAGGCGCAGGTCGAGCTCGAGCAGCGGCCGCAGTCCCAGGTGTTTCAGGCAGGCGGCGTGGCCCCTCTCGGCCGAGAGGTGGGCTGCAATTAAATAGTCCTTGATCTGTGGGCAGATGCCGGCAGCTATAAGAGCGGCGGCGCCCGAGATAAAACCGTCGATCACGACCGGTATGCGATTGGCCGCCCCTGCGATCATGGCGCCGGCCAGTCCGCCGATCTCGAATCCGCCCACTTTCTGCAGCACTCCCAGCGCGTCGGCGGGGTCCGGGCTGTTGACCGCCAGTATCTGCTCAATAATTTTAATTTTATGCTCCAGTTGTTCATCGCCGATGCCGGTTCCTCGTCCCGTTACATCGCGTACGCCTGCGCCCGTCATAGCTGCGGTAATGGCGCTGGCGGAGGTAGTATTGCCTATGCCCATATCGCCGGTACCCACTATATCAAGGCCGGCAACCAGCTCGTTTTCCAGCACGTCAACACCCGACAGCAGGCTATCTAAAGCCTGTTCCCGGCTCATGGCGGGTCCGTAGCTCATATCGTCCGTCCCGAAATCGATCATTTTATACAGGATCCCTTCATATGTTGGAAGCCCGCCTTTGACACCCATGTCGACTATGACCACACGTGCCCCTGCCATGCGTGAAAGGACGTTGATGGCGGCGCCACCGGCTGCGAAATTGAGGGCCATCTGAGAGGTCACCTCCTGGGGATAGAGGCTGACGCCTCGAGCGGCCACACCGTGGTCGGCTGCCATGACTATGATGGTCTTGTTCTTGAGGCGGGGAATGACCTCGCAGCGTATGCCGGCGATCTGCACGGCCAGGTCCTCCAGCGCCCCCAGGCTGCCGCGCGGCTTGGTCAGGCTGTTAAGTCTGCGCCTGGCTGCTTCCCGGAAGGAAGCATCGGGAGGCCTGATGCGGTCGATCAATCGTTGCAGTGAATTCGAAATGTCCATTTCATTTTCACCGGGCGCACCTGAAGGTACGCCCCAATATTTAATACTCGTGGGGGCGGGTTTTTAAACCCGCCCGCGTATTCATTTCATTAATATTCGATCCCCTTGCGCTGCGGGACGCCATTAGAGAACGGGTGCTTGATCATGAGCATCTCGGTCACCAGGTCGGCCTTCTTGACCACCTCCTGCGGCGCCTTGCGTCCCGTCATTATCAACTCAACGTTGGCCGGCTTAATTTTCATCAGGTCAATGATCTGAGCCAGGCTGAGGAAACCGCGCCAGTGGGCGATGAATATCTCGTCCAGCACCACCATATCGTACTCACCGCCGGTCAGCGCCCTGACTGCATAATCGTAGGCCTGTTTCGTCTCGGCCAGCAGCTGCTCCTCCCCCTTCTCGAAGAGGTCGCCTTCGCCGAACTGAATGATCTCGAAGGGCTTGTATTTTTGAGCGAAGAGATGCTCTCCCCCGGGCTGCGATTTAAGAAACTGAATGAAGACGACCCTCATCCCCTGCTCGCAGGCGCGCAGCGCCTGACCCAGGGCGGCGGTGGTCTTGCCCTTGCCGTCGCCCGTATAAACCTGCACCAGACCTTTGAAATCGCGTTCCGACATTTATACCTCCGCCGACATATTGTACAACATAGATCTCAATCGGCCTTCCGTGCCATCAGTGCGATGGCTCGAACCAGCTTTTTACAGTCCTCCATACGGCGCGGCGAAATGCGAATGTAAGACGGCAGGCCGAAGGAGGTGCAGTCGCGCACCAGGAATCCCTGTTTGAGCAGTCTATTCTTGAAACCGGCGGCGTCTCCCACCCTGACCAGAAAGAAATGCGCGTCGCCCGGTATGATCCTGTAACCCATTTTTGATAGCCGCCCGGCCAGGTAGGCGCGGCTTTGTTGCATACGGGCATTGCAGCGCTGCACGTAGCCGCCGCAGGCTATTGCCGCTATGCCTGCCTGCTGTGCGGGTGTGTTCACGTTCCAGGGAGGCCGCACTTTTTTAAGGTTTTCTATGATCGCGGGAGAGGCCAGCCCGTAGCCCAGCCTCAGACCGGCCAGCGCGAAGTCCTTGGTCATGGAGCGCACGATCAATACATTGCGTTCATCCGCCAGGTCGGGCCCTCCGCCGTTTCCATCAGTAAATGCCATATAGGCCTCGTCCAGTATAATCAGCGTATCGGGCAGGCCTTTAATAAACCTGCGCAGGTCGGCGGCCGGCAGAAGCTGACCGGTGGGATTGTTGGGGTTGCACAGAAAGACTGCAGCGGGATTGTGTACCTGCGTGAAAGAAGCGAAGTCAGCCAGGCTCAACCGAAAGTCGTTGCTCTCATGCAGTTTGTATGTGAGGACGGTGCATGCGGCGATACCGGCGGCCAGCGCGTACTCGCCGTAGGTCGGCGATGGTATGACGACTTTATCCCCGGCTGTCAGGTAGGCCAGGGCGGCCAGCCTGATGATCTCGGTCGAGCCGCTGCCGATGATGATCTTTGAGATATGTGTTCTGAGATCGTCGGCCAGGGCCGACGCGAGCTCACCTGAATCGGGGTCCGGATAGTCGCCGATATTTAACGATCTCAGGGCGCGGTATACTGCCCGCGGAGGCCCGTAGGGATTACAGCAGGTGCTGAAATCCAGCAGACCGTCGGTTTTCAGCCCGGCGTAACCCGCGCCTCCGTGTTCGACGGGAGGCAATTTGTTTATATGAGGATTAGAGCGCAAACCCAATCAACACCTCGATAACGGCGAGCAGCATTCCCCATATGCCCGCGGCCGTAAGCATAACGGCCTGCGACCGGGACACAACGGCGCACGACAGGGCGGCGCTGCCGCCGCTCAATACGTATTCACCGCTTTTTTCAAGTTCCACGCCCAGCGAGCCGGCCATGGAGCACATGGTCCAGCCGGCGTTGGGGCTGGATGTTTTGCCATGCTGTTTCAGCATAGTGCGCCAGCTTCGGCCTACGTCGGCGCGACAGATGCCGGCGGCTGCCACGATCAGCAGGGCGCTCAGGCGGGCGGGGATGAAATTGAGGGCGTCGTCCAGGCGCGCAGCGAACTTGCCGGTGTATTCCCAGCGTCCGTGGTATCCGACCATGGCGTCGTAGGTGTTGACGATGCGGTAGACAACGGCCCCGGGCAGACCCAGTATAGCGTAGTAGAACAGGGGGGCTATGAAGCTGTCGCAGAGGTTTTCCGCGCAGGACTCGACCGCCGCCGACATAAGCTGCTGATCCGACAAGCCAGATGTATCACGGCTGACCAGCGACCTCATCTTGAGCCTGGCCTGAGCGGCGTCTTTGCTTAGCAGGCACAGTTTTACATCTTCCACCGCCTTCCACAATCCTCTCAGTGCGAAGGTGCTTTTAAGCAGGCATGCTGAAAGCAGTATATAAGCGATGGAACTCAGGCCGAGCAGTGAGTTGAGCCCGAGCCAGAGTGGAACTGCAATCACAATACAGGTGGTGATAACCAGGGCTGTCCCAAATAACATCTGTCGGTGTGGCCCTTGAGACGGCTCGAGTTTAAGCTCGAGTGAGATGAGCCTGCCCAGCCAGGCCACGGGATGCCAGCGGTCGGGGGCTTCTCCGATCAGGGCGTCCAGCAGCAGCGCTGCGCAGAGTATATACAGGCCGTAAAACTCCATTATTTGCACTCCCTATCGGCTTCGGACGTTATCATGGCGGTGGGAAGCCCGTTAACGGGGTGCGCGAAGACGGTCACGCCTGTGCCGAAGGCCTCCTGTAGAGTGGTGCTGTCGATGACTTCGCCCGGCCTGCCCTCTTTATAAATCGTGCCGTCTTTAAGTACGATAATGCGGTCTCCGAACTGTGAGGCCAGGTTGATGTCATGCACGGCTGAGACGATGGTAATCCCTCTATCTCTGCAGAGCTTTTTGAGAAAACCCAGTATGGCAGACTGGTGGTTGATATCCAGGCTGGCAGTGGGCTCGTCTAAAAGCAGTATCCCCGCTTCCTGCGCCAGGGAACGTGCTATCAGCACACGCTGGCGCTCTCCGCCGGACAGCTCGTTGATACGCCGCCCCGCCATCGATGTAGTCTCCGTGGCTTCCATGGCGCGGGCTGTCGCCATTAGGTCGCTGCTGCCCTCGTATCTCAGCAGGCCCAGGTGCGGTGTGCGGCCCATCAGCACGATCTCCATAGCTGTGAAAAGTTCGGGCAGCGAGGCGCTCTGAGGCATCAGGGCCACTTTGCGTGCGATGTCCGTGCGGCTGTAATTTCCCAGGGGCCGTCCGTCCAGCTTGATAGAACCCTCGTACGGCCTCAGCAGTCCGCACATACCCTTGAGCAGTGTGCTCTTGCCGGAGCCGTTGGGTCCGATAACTGTGAGGAACTCGCCCGCGCGGGTTTGAAGTGTGATATCCTGGAGCACGGTCCTTTGTCCGTACCCGAAGCTCGCTTTGACCAGAGATATGACCGGCATCAGAACACCGCCTTTTTCTTCTGGTTGAGCAGATAGAGGAAGAAGGGAGCCCCGATGATGGCGGTAATGATGCCCACCGGTATTTCGGTGGGTGCCATGATGGTCCGGGCCGCCGTGTCCGCCAGTATCAGGAAGGCTGCGCCACCCAGCAGGGACATGGGAAGCAGCAGGCGGTAGTCAGGTCCACAGGTGATCCTTACCGCATGGGGGATGATAATACCCACGAAGCCGATAGCGCCGCAAAAGCACACCGCCGCGGCGGTGGTGAGGGTTGCTGCCACAAGTATGATGAGCTTGGTGCGCTCCACATTGATTCCCAGCTGTTCGGCCTGCTCCTCGTCCAGCTGCATGACGTTTAGGGGACGTGCCATAATCAGCAGGATCGCCGTTCCCGCCAGGATATAGGGCAGCATGACCGCCACCCGCCACCAGTCCGCCAGGGAGAAGGTGCCCAGCAGCCAGAAGACGATGCCGTGCACCTTGTCATCCGAGACAATAATCAGATAGGAAGTGATCGAGGCCAGGAATGCCCCAACCGCGACTCCGCCCAGGATAAGGGTGGTGACCGGGAGAGTGCGGCCGGTCCTGGCTATTGAGTAGACCGCCGCCACGCTGAGTACGGCGCCCAGGAAGGCCAGCACGGGCACAAGGGCGGATGGGACAGAGTTGGGCAGCATGAAGCCGGCGACGGCTCCCAGCGCGGCCCCCTGCGAGACGCCTGTGAGATAGGGATCGGCCAGCGGGTTGCGGAACATGCCCTGGTAGGCTGCGCCTGCCGCCGCCAGCGCTGCTCCCGTAAGCCCGGCCATGATGATGCGCGGCAGGCGGATATCCCAGACGATCGTATTGTATATGGCCGAGCAGGCGTCGGCCCGGTCCGGCGCAAATATCCTTGTCTGCAGGACGGCCAGTATATCGCGGAGCGGGATAGCCGTGCTGCCTGCCGTGATGGCCCACAGACCGACCGAGATCAGGACAAGGGACGCAAGTATCAGTAATATCCTGCCGCGCCGCAACCTTGCGAGGTGAAGATCCAGCTCATTTTCCAATACGGTTGCCATGGTATAGAAGACATCTCCGAATTCGATTATTGTGCCGGCCGGCTGAACAGGTCGGGGTGCAGGAAGGCGGCGATTTGCTCGAGGGCCGTTATGCAGCGAGGGCTGTGGCGGTAGATCAGATCCCCGTCAATCCTGTAAAGCCGGCCGTTTTTGACTGCGGACGTGCTGCCCAGGCGCGCATCCGTGGATACGAAATCCCATAGCCTGTCGGATTTCTCGTCCATACTGGTGGGCACGATGATGACCTGCGGATCGGCGCTGACGATCGATTCCAGGTTCATCGAGGCGAAGCCGATGACCTGCGAGGCCACGTTATCGCCTCCAGCCAGGCATATGATATCGCCGATGAGCGTGGATGCGCCGGCCACCATCAGCGGATCGTTCCAGATGACAAGCAGCGTGCGGGGGCGTTTGTCGGGGGCCAGACTGCCCGTGATTGCAGTAACGGCATCAACACGTTTCTGCAGGCTGTCGGTCAGCGCGGCAGCTTCTTTATCTGCGCCGCACAGCTTGCCGGTGAGCGTTATATCCTGTATGACGCCCCGCACCGATGCAGGATAAAGAGATACGACACGGAAGCCCATCTTCTGCAGTTGCGGAGTAACGCCTTTACTGTGTTTCTCTGCCGCCAGCACCAGGTCCGGCTGAAGCGCAACCGCTTTCTCTATATCCACGGTGCTGAACCCGCCGACTTTGGGCTTGTCTTTGGCGGCGGCTGGATAGTTACAGTACTCCGTAACGCCCACAAGCTTGTTTTCAAGTCCCAGGGCGTAGATTATCTCGGTATTGGCGGGAGCCAGCGATATGATGCGCTCGGCGGGAGGTGCCGGGGTGATGGCATTGCCGGCGTCATCTCTCAATTCCGCATTCGATGCAGGAGCAGCACATGCACAGAGACATGCAACGATAGCCAGTACCAGAGGGATGACAGATCTATTCCGGAAGTTGTTCAAATATACCTCCTGGGTAAACAAAAACCCCCTGCTCCTGCGGGCAGGGGGACCGTTAACAAATAACAAATCCCGCCCCCTTACTCCGCGGAGGCAGCTTTTCGGCAGGGTGGCGTTCTGACTGTAACAGTAGGCGGGACTGTACCGGTATTGCGCCGGTTTGCATTCCGTTTAAGCCCGCGGTCACCCGCGGGCGCCCTGCTTCAGCTATTCAATTTAGACTAAAGCATATAGTTTTGGACACCCGATGTCAAAATACATGCCGCTCCAAGTCGTTGTCATGGGCTGAAGCTTGACGCTATAATCTATCGCAAGGTTTAATACATGACATCCAAGAATGTGTGGTCCTGGTCGATCGTCGTATTGCTCCTTATAGCGATCATTGCGCTTACTCTGTGGCTGCGTGTGTTCCTGCCCTATAACCAGGTGTTTGTCGGGAACTGGGTGAAGATGACCGGCGTGGACGCCTATTACTATATGCGCCTGGTGGATAACCTGATGGCGCACTTCCCGCAGCTCACCCAGTTCGATCCCTATCTGCTCTATCCCGGCGGCGTCATGACGGGAGCCGCCCCCGATTTCTTCGCTTATTTCATGGGAGGCATTATCTGGATATTCACGCTGGGCAATGTGAGCCAGCAAGCGGTGGATGTGATATCGGTGTATATACCGCCGGCGCTGGCCGTATTGACCGTGCTGGCCGTGTTTTTCATCGGTATGCTGCTGGGCGGCAGGTGGCTGGGTCTGCTTGCCGCCGGCCTGCTTGCGATTATGCCGGGGGAGTTCCTCAACAGGTCGCTGCTGGGCTATACCGACCATCATATAGCCGAGGTTTTATTCTCGACATGCAGTATGCTGTTCGCTTTCCTGGCTCTGAGCGTGTGCAAGGAAAGGCCTCTGCGTGAGCTGGCGGGACTGGGGTGGGGAGGCATTGGCAGATCGATTGTTTTCGCAGTGCTGGCCGGGATTTTCATGGGACTATATATGCTCACCTGGGCCGGTGCCTTGCTTTTCGCTCTGGTTATATTTGTATTTATCGTAGTCCAGGCAGTTATCGATCACCTGCGCAGCGGTCCGACGGGCTACCTCGGCCTTATGGGCGTCTGCATATTCGGCGTGGGGCTGGCAATGTATCTACCCTGGATCAAGAATACCATGGTGGTGATGGCGCTGATTGCGGCGCTGCTGGTCAGCGTGCTTTTACCTCTGATCTCAGCCTGGATAAACAGCAGGGGTCTGCGGCCTCTGTATTACCCGTTGATTCTGGTGGGGCTGGCGGCGCTGGGCGCAGCTGCTCTGGCTGTTGTAAGTCCTTCCATGTTCCAGTCGATGGCGGGCGCGCTGGCCGATATTTTCATCTGGCCGCTGGGGACGACAGTGATGGAGATGCAGCCCCTGCTGATACAGCAGGGCAATTTCACCTTTGCCGTAGCCCTGGGAAACTATATGCTGGCTTTCTTCCTTAGCATCATATGCATAGGCGTGCTGTTTTATCGGGCGATAAAGGAGGGGAAGGCGGATATAACGCTGCTGCTCGTATGGAGCGTAATTATTCTGCTGGCGGCTCTTTCCATGCGGCGCTTCGCCTACTATTATGCGGTCAACGTGGCACTGCTGACGGGTTACCTCTGCTGGATACCGCTGGAAGCGCTGATTCGGAAGAACAGTGCGGCTGTAGCGGCTGTTGCACAGAAGCCTTTGGTCAAGGGAAAGAAACGTACTGCCGTGCATATGAGGAAGTCTCGAAAAACCTCTATGCAGGGCAATTTTGCCGTTGCGGCGGTGTTGGGTGTAATAATCCTGGTCGTATACTATCCCGTTATAGGCCCGCTGCCCGACGGGCAGCGGCCATCTATTGATTTGGCGAGGAGGCCATTGTTTGCTCCCTCGAATGCCTGGTGCGAGGCTGCGGACTGGCTGCGGACGAGTACGCCCGAGCCGTTCGGTGATGAGGATGATTATTACGGATTATACAAGCCCGCCGGCCAGCCGGATGGATTTGAATATACATCGAATTCCTACGGAATACTGGCCTGGTGGGATTACGGTTACTGGATCGCCAGGATAGGTCGGAGGGCTCCGGCCACCAATCCGGGGACGGGCGCGCTCGAATCGGCCTATTTTTTCACCGCGCAGGATGAGGCATCGGCTCGGTCAACCGTCGACAAATACGGTGCGCGATATATCGTGGTTGACAACGAGATAGCCTCTCATGACGGTAAGTTCCATGCGCTGGCCACGCTGAGCGGCTCGGACTATTCGCGCTATTACGATGTGTTTTTTACCAGACAGAACAACCAGTATGTGCCTGCTGTTTATTTCTTCCCAGAGTATTACCGCAGCATGGTGGTCAGATTATATAATTTCGATGGAAAAGCTGTTACGCCCCGGAACGTTGAGGTAATCGAGTTCAGGGAATTCGCCGCACAAAATGAAAATGTATATAAGGAAATAGTCGATAAAAAGGTGTTCTCGTCATACGGAGATGCTCAGCACTTCATAGAACAAAACAGCGGGAGGAACTATATTATTGCAGGAGATGACACCGCTGAGAGACCGGTACCGCTGGAGAAATTAAAGGATTACAGGTTGGTTTACAGCTCCAGTCAGCAATCTTCGGTCGGTTCTGTGTCGCAGCCCAGCATCCAAATTTTCGAGTACGCTAAACATACTGCCGCACCTGCCGGCAAATGAACCTGCTCCCTATCGGTGAAGGTCAGGATTATAGAATTGACTGGTACAAATGCGATGATTACCCGGAGAAGTTCGATATTCATCGTGATATAATTTGTCTATCAGGGATACGGCTAAATGAGAATACCCATAGCAAAGCCATATATCGGTGAAGAGGAGAAGCTGGCAGCAGCCGGGGTGCTGGAATCAGGGTGGTTGGTACAGGGACCCAAGGTAGCTGAATTCGAAACGGCCTTATGCAGATTTACCGGTGCAAGATATGCCAGGGCATCGAGTTCATGTACTACTGCTCTCCATCTTGCACTGGTATCAGTGGGAATTGGACCTGGTGATGCAGTGATTGTTCCGTCCTTTACTTTTGTTGCATCTGCTAATGCGATTGAATATACGGGAGCAAAACCGGTTTTCATTGATATCGATATAAACAGTTTCAATATCGATGTTGAGGCACTGGAGAAGCAGCTGTCGGATATGAATCACCGAAAGGCAAGAGTAACCGCGATTATGCCTGTTCACCTATTCGGTCTCTGTGCCGATATGGATGCTATCATGTATCTGGCTAAAAAATATAGTCTTTGTGTAATCGAGGATGCAGCATGTGCACTGGGAAGCTACTGTGGCTCCCGTCACGCCGGCACGATAGGTGATGCGGGTTGCTTCAGTTTTCATCCGCGTAAGCTTATCACCACAGGAGAGGGTGGCGCGGTTGTTACCAACAGCCCTGATATTGGCAGTGCTATTTCCAGTTTACGCGATCATGGAGCAGATGTATCCGATCTGGAGAGGCATACTAAAAATAGTAGCTTACTACCGGCTTTTGATCGCATAGGCTACAACTATCGCCTGACCGATATCCAGGCCGCAATAGGCACTGAACAAATGAAAAAAATAGGATTGATTATTGAGAAAAGGTTGGAGAAGGCTGCTATTTATGACCGTGCCCTGAGGGACATAGAATGGCTGCAGGTACCATACGTACCTAAAGGATACAGACATAGTTATCAATCGTATGTGGTCACCGTGCGTGATCCACACAACAAATCTAAATCGTTGAGACAAATTGATGAATTGCGTAATGTTCGTGACACAGTGATGGCCAAACTGATAGAGCGGGGAATTGCTACCAGACAGGGTACTTCAGCCGTACATAGACTAGGTTACTACCGAAAAAAGTACGGACTGAAAGACAATGATTTACCCGTTTCCATGCGGGCAGAACTGCACACTATAGCTCTTCCCCTGTATCCGCAAATGACAGATGTTGAACAGGATTACGTGATTAATAATCTTCGTCAGGTCACGAAAGAGGTTTTGCTTACGAGGGCAGTTAAATGATTCATCAGACTGCCAGACTTTATGGCAAAAACAAAATCCATGATAGCTGCTGGATAATGGAGGGCGTGATCGTAGGCTATCCCGATGCCAGCATATTGAATGATATCCAGAAAAAGGAAGATAAGATTGAGGGCCTGGAATTCATTGGTGCAACTATTCGAGCCAATGCGCTGATAAGGCCCGGTACCGTTATTTACTGCAAGGTGACTATCGGCAAGAATTTCCGCAGCGGGCACAGTGTTTTAATCAGGGAAAACACAGTTATTGGAGACAATGTTCTTATCGGTAGCAATGTGATAATTGAAGGGCATGTTAATATTGGTAGAAATGTCAGCATTCAAAGCAATGTATACATACCGACAAATTCGCGTATAGCTGATTATGTATTCATTGGTCCCAATGCGGTGCTCAGCAACGATAAATATCCACCGAAGCGAAAACCCACCGTTATGAAGGGGCCGGTACTTAATAAGGGGGTATCTGTCGGCGCCAATGCTACGATATTACCCGGAGTTGAAATTGGGGAGGGGAGTATGGTTGCTGCTGGTGCGGTAGTGGTAAAGGATGTACCGCCCTGGACCCTGGCGATTGGCGTGCCGGCCAGATGTACAGGCCTGCCGAGCGGTACGAGAGTTATCAATAAACTGTAGCTACAAGCGAGGTTCATTACATGAGAGTAGGAGTAATCGGCGCTGGTGTGATGGGAAATCATCATGCAAGGATTTATCGAGAGCTGGGCGCCGATCTTGTCGGCATAGCCGATATGGATATCAAGAAAGCTCAGGAAGCAGCTGGTAAATATAATACCAGGGCGTATAAAAAAGTCTCGCAGTTACTGGAACAGGGATTGGATGCGGTCAGTGTAGCAGTTCCGTCCAAGCTGCATGCCAAGATCGCGGCAGAAGTTGCCGATTACAAAGTAAATATGCTGGTCGAGAAACCAATCTCAGATACGATGGAGGGCGGCAGGAGGATTATCGATGCAGCCGGACGAGCCAATGTAGTGCTGATGGTGGGACATATAGAAAGGTTTAACCCGGCAGTGCAAAAGCTGGTGCAGATTATCGGTGAGGGAGTGCTTGGCGATCTTGTAGTCCTCTCATCCAGAAGGGTCGGTCCTTTCGTGCCCAGGGTGAAAGACATAGGGATCACAATGGATGTGGCGTCTCATGACATAGACATTGCCAGATACCTAACAAATAGTGAACCTATTAAGGTACTGGCAAAATCTATTAATGTAAAGAACAAGAAAGGCGACTGCGCCATCATGATTCTGGATTTCGGCCGTGTGACGGCCTCTATTGAGGTCAACTGGTTTACCCCTCATAAAGTCAGAAGCCTGGTTGTGACGGGGACGGAAGGGATAGCCTATGCCGATTATATCGAACAGAGTGTAACGATTTTTAATTCATCTTGGAAAATGGAGCCGAAGATCGAGAAAAGCGAGCCGTTGAGCATGGAGTTAAGGCACTTTCTGGAATGTGTTGAACGAAAAAAGGAACCTTTGATCAGTGGGGAAGATGGGCTCAGGACGCTAGAGATTGCCTTAAAGATAGAAAGGAGTTCATTCAACCAATGAGCCTGAAAGGCAAGTCGGTACTGGTTACAGGCGGCGCCGGTTTCATCGGCAGCCATCTGGTGGACCGCTTGATTCAAGAGGAACCGTCAAATATCGTTGTGGTAGACAATTTCTATCTCGGCAAGAGATCAAATCTTCAAGAAGCAAAAGCTAATTTTCCGTCTCTTAAGATCGTAAAACTGGATTGTTCAGATCAGAACAGGATGGAGAAGCTGGTTAAAGAGGAGGATATAGAGGTACTTTTTAACCTGGCTGTGATACCGCTCCCGGTATCTCTTACAGAGCCCTGCTGGGTTTATCGCCATAACGTCGATATGGCGCTAAGCGTCTGCGAAATGGCGCGTAAAGGTTTGTACAAGACTTTAATTCATTGCTCTTCTTCGGAAGCCTATGGAGATTGTCTGTATGCGCCTATGGATGAGAAGCACCCGCTCAATCCGACAACATCGTATGGCGCCAGCAAGGCTGCCTGCGACCATCTGGTACTATCCTACCACCGGTCATTCGGAATCGATACTGCTATAGTCAGACCGTTCAATAACTACGGGCCACGGCAGAATGAAGGAAGCTACGCCGGGGTGGTCCCGATTACCATCAGGCGGATTCTGGCTGGTGACAATCCTGTTGTTCATGGAGATGGCGAACAAACCAGAGATTTTATATATGTGGGTGATACTGCGGAAGCTATGATTAAAATCTTCAATCATGATAGTTCCAGAGGCAAAATACTCAATATAGCTGGCTCAACAGAGATATCGATAAATGACCTGGTTAAAATAATAGCGAAACAACTTTCGTGTGAAAAACCTATTGTGCACGATGCAGCCAGACCCGGGGATCTGAGAAGATTGGTAGGAAGCGTCGTCCTGGCCAGGGAATTAATAGGCTTCAATCCTGTTACGCCTTGGGAAACGGGGCTGGAATCGACTATTCAATGGTATAAAAAGCTTTGATCACGAATTATATTGCGTTTAGTACTATTACATGTATGAATAATTGTGACCAAGTTTGAGTTTTTAAGGCAATATGGAAAAACTCAATTCAGCACAACATCAGCGTGCGAAGTGGTTGATCACGGATGCCGTTGACAGATTCGGTCTGGAACTGACTGATCTCACCATTTTTACGGAAGCAGCCAGTCATAATTATATCTATACACCAATAATTGCAGCACTGGCCGGCGCGAAAATGGTGTATGCCGTCACACAAGATTCTCGGTATGCTACGGCAGAGGAAGTGATCAGAGAGACCAGGATCATTGCTGCGCAATTTGGAGTAGCGGATCAACTTCTGATTCAAACTTCTCGGGAACCGCGCATTATCGAAAAAGCGGACATCGTTACCAACCTGGGTTTTGTCAGACCTATCAACAGATGGTTTATTTCGCATATGAAAGATACCGCAGTTATTCCTCTAATGTTCGAGACCTGGGAATACAGAGAACAAGATGTCGATCTCGGAGCATGCAGGAAAAGAAATATATGTGTTCTTGGCACAAATGAAAATATCGGTGGGCTCGAGACATTCAAGTATGTCGGTAACCTTGCATTGAAACTGGCGTATGAGCTGAATATTGAAGTTTTTAAAAGTAGGGTGGCCGTAATAGGAGGTGGTCATTTCGGGGACAACGTAATCGATACGTTTGTCAATGCGGGTGCTGATGTAATTAGTTTTAAGATCAGTGGAAGAGATAATCTAATTACTGAAGAGTCAAAGCGAAGGTTAACTCATTGTGACCTGCTTGTGATCGCGGAACATGAGGCACGTGATTTAATTCTGGGAGAAAATGGTCAGATCAGCATCCACGAGTTATTAGAAGTAGCTCCACATATCTCCATCGTACACATTGCAGGAAATGTAGATCAGGAAGCCATTAAAAAGGCCAGGATTCCCTGCCGTCCGTCGGTTTTTGCTTCTCCGGGATATATGAGTGTTTCGCTTGGCTACCTCGGGCCAAAGCCGGTTGTTGATTTACATACCGCGGGATTGAAAGTAGGCGAATTGCTAGCCAGAGCGCGTTTGCGCGGTCTCAATATGCAAGAAGCAGAAAAGGAGGCCCTTAATAACCCTCTTTGCCAAAGCTTCGGAAATACTGTTATTACACAATGAGCATAATATGTGCGTATGTGGCTGGTTAGTGCATAGTATGACTTAATACGTGATACCTGTATTGCGGTGTTCAGGATGTCAATTTTGTGAGCAGGTATTAGGGAGCAGATATATGAGCGATTCTCATATTAAGCAAAATAATAAGCAGGCACTTGTCCGCGGAAAGAGGCGAAAAATGATAAGCATAAGGGACATATGCGATGCATCACATAATACTCGGATTGTGTATCATTACGACGGAAATATCCGTACAGTATCATCTCTGGTTGATGCAGATAGTGAATCGCTTTCATATTGTGTACAAGAAGATGACACCGCGTTGGTAAAAATAAAGAAATCCAAGTCCAGGGTTATTATTTGTTCAGATAAATTGAGGATTTCTGAAAATGACTTCAGGGACAAAACGTTGATACTTTCGTCAAATCCGAAGCTTACGTTAGCACGGGTGATAAAGGAATTCTTTCCAGAGGAAAGAAAAGTTGGTATTGATGCATCGGCGATTATTAATAAAGATGCCAAGATTCACCCCGATGTCTTTATAGGTCCAAATACATACATTGGAAAATGCCAGATAGGAAAAGGAACTGTAATTTTTGGAAATGTATATATGTACAGCAATGTTAATATCGGGGAACGAGTCGTTATCCATGCGGGAACAGTTATTGGCGCTCCGGGAATGGAATTTGCCAGAGATGAATCAGGTCAAATGGTGGATGTACCACATATCAGCGGTGTCGTTATAGGTGATGATGTTTGGATCGGCAGCAATGCTAGTATAATGGGCGGCTTATTCAGGGACACCGTAATTGGCAAAGGAACAAAAATAGGGCCGTTCAGCTCTATCGGACATCAGGTGGTCATCGGTGAGAATTGTCTTATAATAACGCGTAGTGTGATAGGCGGCAGCTGTCATATTGGGAATAATTCGCGGATTTCTTTAGCGTCTTGTATACGGGAGGGGATTAGTATTGGTAATAATGTGATAATCGGGATGGGCTCCCTGGTGCTAAAAAATATCGGGGATGGGATCGTGGCTTACGGAACGCCTGCGAAAGAGATAAGAAAAACAAAATGAATCATTATGCAGCTCTACATTGTGACATAGATCTGTGGAAGAGAGTAAAATGACAGGCTCTATGAGAAAATGTATAAATATTTACGCAACATAATCAAAATTGTTTCACAAAGGACAACATAGAAAAGGAGAAATGGTATGAATTATATTCACGAATCTTTTGTTCATGGGGTCAATTTTAAGTGTGGTTACAATGTAATAATTGAAGAGGATGTTGTTGTTGGTGACAGTGTTAAGCTTGGCCACAATGTTACTCTAAAAAGTGGTACGAGGATTATGAATGATGTTGATTTAGCCGACTATGTGAAGACGACAGGGATTTGCATAATAGGTAATGGTGTTGGCGCAAGAACAGGAGCATGCATATCGAGGTCAGTGATTATAAATGATAATGCTTTTATCGGTCCGGGTGTAATGACGAATCATACAAAAAACGTGATGCATAGGAGGAATATACCTGAGGTACAGCTTATTACCAGGATAGGATTTGGAGCCATGATAGGTAGCATGTGCTCCCTGATTGCCGGTTTGACCATTGCCGATAATGTAATTATTGCTGCCGAAAGCAACGTTTATAAGAATATACTTGAGCCGGGTGTTTACGGGGGTAATCCGATTAGGAAACTGAAAGATATCGACGATGAATATAAATTAAAAAGGCCGGCTGATTATAAGGAATATGAATTCGAGATAGAGCTTTTAAGAAAATATTTGCCTAAATGGATAGGTT
>DAOUFT010000075.1:0-14158 GCA_034429855.1 Dehalococcoidia bacterium | reverse complement strand
GTCATGGAGCCGGACGGCATCAGGTCTTTGCTCTGTATCATTTTCAAAAACTTTTTGAAGCGCTCATGGTAGTCCGTGCCGTATTTTTTGTCGATATCATAGCTTACGGAGTAGGTTGCGTTCAGGCCGTCGAACCCCACGCAGCGCTGGAAGCAGCTTCCGGTCTGCTGTCCGATGGCGCGCAGCATCTTGACCTTCTTGACCAGGTCGTCGTGTCCCTGGTGGATATGTGTGAAGCGGTTGATCCTCTCACCGGTGAGGTGGGATTTGGCGGAGCATATCTCCTCGAACTCGGGCGCCAGCGCCATCTCGTAGGTCAGCGCGGCGGCGTTGATGTGCGGGATAAAGGCCGGGTGTTCGGTTATATCCGCGATCTTCTCCCCCATATAGTAGATCAGGGGCTTGAGCTTCTTCAGGCTCTCTTTATACTGCTTGCCGGTCATCTGGGACATGGCGAATACCTCCCTCGAGCATAATTAACGGTGCTGAGACAGCATAGCAAGAAATTATACACCATACAACCATCGGGAAAAGGTTGTAAGTGGTTATAGTTGTATATTACAATAATAGTATGTTACAATAATGGTAGGAGGCAGCGCAATGATGAATCAGAAGCAATGTATCCAGGTTAACCAGGCCCTTTTCTCTCTGGCGCATGCATATGAAACGAGGATGTTGAAAGATGCCAAGGCCAGGGCCGGCGATATGAAGCTATCCGATTGCGCTGTGATAATGGTGCTGGGACAGTTGGAGCCGATCAGCGCCAGCCAGCTTTCCAGGCGTATGTTCATTAATCCCGGCACCATTTCGCTGTACCTGCAGCGTCTGGAGAATAAAGGCCTGATCGTTCGTGAACGGGATAAGAAAAATCGCCGTATCTGGTGGCTCAGTTTGACGGAACATGGCCGTGCAGCCTATGTCTCCATTATACAGGGCACAGTACAGTATACGCGGGACTTTTTTTCACCTCTGCTGCCTGTGGAGCAGGCAACGCTGCACAAGTTGCTGTTGAAGGCCTCGCACGGGCTCGGTTTTAATTGGCAGTAAATCCATGAAAACAGGGAGAACGCCGGTATGAAACGCAAACTCATCCTGATAAATCCGGTCAATCATGTGCGCACGGGTCTGACGGTGAATAAAAGCTCACGCTTTCCACCGCTGGGTCTGGGGATAGTGGCTGCTTTGACGCCGTCCTCCTGGGATGTAACTTTGCTGGATGAGACCTGGGAGCCATTCACCTATCAGGAGGCCGACCTGGTCGGTATCACCGCTTTCACAGCCACGGCTCCCAGAGCTTATGAGATAGCCCGGCTATACCGTTCGAAAGGTGTGCCGGTGGTGCTGGGGGGCATCCATGCATCGATGTGCCCTGAAGAAGCTTTGCGCTATGTGGATTGTGTTGTAACAGGAGAGGCGGAAAAAGTATGGCCGGCGCTCATCGCTGATTTCGAGGCGGGAAGTATGAAATCAAATTATTGCGGCCAGAGTGGCGATCTGGCGGGAAGTCCCTGTCCCAGGCATGACCTGTTCGATCCGGGTTATATGTTTGCTTCAGTGCAGACTTCACGCGGCTGTCCCATGGACTGCAGCTTCTGCTCGGTCACCGCTTTCAATGGACGCCGGTATCGGCGCCGGCCCGTGCAGGAGGTTCTGGATGAGCTATCCCTCGTGCAGCAGAAAATGGTCTTCTTTGTCGATGACAATATCGTTGGCTATGGGGAAAAAGCCAGGGAAAGCGCTCTGGAACTATTCAGAGGCATGGTGGAGCGGAAATTTGATAAATGGTGGTTCTGCCAGGCGTCGCTCAATTTTGCCGACGATCAAGAGATACTTTGCTGGGCCGCCAGAGCGGGATGCAAGATGGTCTTTCTCGGCCTCGAGTCTGATGATGAAGATGCCCTGGCTGAAATAAACAAGCAGTTAAACCTGAAAAGGCATGTTGCGGCCTATTCTCAAGCTTTCAGAAGAATACACAAGGCCGGCATTGCCGTACTGGGCGCGTTTATCTTCGGGATGGACGGTGATACGCCGGAAAAATTGCAGGCACGGGCACGGTATATGATCGACAGCGAATTGGACGTTATGCAGGTGACGCATCTCACACCCCTGCCGGGTACGAGGCTCTTCGAGAGGCTGCGGCGGGAGGGACGTATTATCTGCGATGATTTCCCGCAGGACTGGAACAAATATGACATGACGCAGGCGGTACACAGGGCCGTAAATATGAGCCCGGCGGAGCTTTCGTCGGCTATCTTGCACTGCAATCGTATGCTGTACTCCTGGCCGGTAATACTGAGAAAGGCCTGCCGGACACTGATCACAACCCGTAATCCCATGGCCGCCATGTTCGCGCTGCAATCCAACATAAACTATCGGAACGTGGGACTGGGCCAGTTAAAACATCTGCCGGCTAACGCTTGATGTGGCCCGGCAGTATATAGATATAGGGCTTGCGTAGTATATATCTATGCAGCCAGCGGTCGAAGCGGCGGAAGGCCAAAAAGAGCACCCAGATCATGGCATCCTCTTTGTAATAGTCCCTGATCTCCTTTTCCATAAGTGGCTTGATGCCCAGGAAAGCCACCTCCGAGGCGTAGAACTCGTTGGCGGCCTGCACCAGTCCGGGCACCAGCTCGGGCCGCTGCTCCTTATAGAAGTTGGCGATCAGATCGATGGTGACCAGGCGGGCATCGTAATAACGCGTCATTACCCCTTTCAGAAAAAGCCAGCGGATCAGCCAGACCAGAAAGGAGGGAGCGCTGCGCAGGAAAAGCTCCGGGTCCAGCCGCTCTACACCAGCCTTCTTCATCAGGGGAGTGCTGGTGTCGAAGTACAGCAATCGGGACCGCTCGTTGACCTGCGGCCTGGAAGAGTCGAAACCGTCGATGGCCCAGTTGGATATTTGCCCGTCTATTCCCAGTGCGCGGTCCGGGTTGTCCGCGTTGAACTTCCATACCTTCGTCAACTCTCGCAATACGAGCACGAACAGTGTGCGTACACCTTCGGTGTTCAATATATGGATGGCGCGGTTGCCGATGGAATCGGGGTTAAGCTTGCGCTGGATGTCGAAGGCGATGATATTGCCGGCGTCCGAGGTAAAGGAGGCGAAGCCCCACTCCGGTATGTTTATGCCGAGCTCCTTCGACAGGACATCGTTGTAGTCCCTGTAAAGTATCTCGTACTGAGCGACCTCTTTCTGAGTTCTGAAGATGGGCATGCGTTTGCAGGCCAGGTCCCTGGTCGTCTCAGCCTGTATCTCGAAGATGGTGCTGATCTCGCCGTATCCCAGCACACGGGCGGGGATTTTACTGTTTTCTGGGTGCGCCGGGTCCAGACCCTTCTCGAATTCCTTGAGCAGCTCTATATCTACCTGCACTTTGGCCTCCTGTCAATGTATTATTTCAGGCCAAGGAAGGCCGCCGTATCGCTTAGGGCGCCATCCACGCCTTCCAGAATCTGATGCGCCGTTTTAGTGTCGATGATGAGAGGCGGCAGCAGCTGACATACCCTCCTGTCGTTGTTGGCATAAATGGCCAGTATGCCGTGGTCGTAACAGGCCTTGGTCATTATGGGGCCGCAGGTGTCGTTGACCATCTCGATGCCCATCATCAGGCCGAGCTGTCGCAGGCCTGTGAGTATTGAAGGATGTTTCTTTTTCATCTCGGCGAAGCCGTCCCTGAAGATGGCCGCCAGCCTGTTGACGTTCTCCAGAAAAGCCGGGCTGGAGGATATATCCAGAACAGCGGCGGCCACTGGGCAGCCCACCTCAGCGCCTCCGAAGGTGGAAACGTGAATAAAGGGATTTTTATGGAAGAAGCCGGAGAGCTCCTTGCGGTAGCAAGTTGCGCTCATGGGGTAGATGCCGCCGGAAAGCCCTTTCCCGATCACGATTATATCCGGCACGACGTCGAAATGCTCGATGCCCCACAATTTACCGGTGCGTCCCAGACCGGTCTGCACCTCGTCGATAATGAGCAGCGCCCCTTTGTTTGTGCAGATGCGGCGCGCCTCACGGTAGAAGTCTGCGGAGGGCACGGGCATACCCAGCGTGGCTGGTATGGTCTCGAAGATGACCGCGGCCGTGTCGCCGTCCACGGCCTGCTCCAGCGCCGACACGTTGTTGAAGGGAACCTGCAGAAAGCCCGGTAAGTTGGGTCCGAAGGGGGAGCGGTACTGCTCATCCCCCGTGGCCAGCGCGAATCCGGTGTGGCCGTGATAACCGCCCAGCGCTGAGACGACCTTGAATTTGCCCGTGTAGCCGCGGGCAAGCTTGATGGCTAGGTCGATGGCCTCGCCGCCACCCACGCCGAATACCGTGCAGGAGATGTCGCCGGGCATCAGGCCGGCCAGCTTCTCCCCCAGCAGCGCACGCTGCTCGCTGATCAGGTGGTGGTTGCCGATATCAAGCTCCTTGAGGCTGTTCTGCAGGGCTTTGATGACCTGCGGATGGCGGTGGCCCAGATTGAAAACACCACCGTTGCAGTGGCAGTTGATCAGGCGCTTGCCGCCGGCGGCGTCCCAGACATAAGGACCTTCGCGCCGGCCGAAGACGAACTCCATATCGTATGACTTGAAAGTCTCGGCCTTGCCCGATGAGACATATTCGGCGAAACGCCGGACGATGGCCTCCTTGCTGCCTTTTCCAACGTATTTCATGCGGGACCTCCTCAGGTTTGTTGCAGTAGACGGTCAGCCCTCAACGCGCCGTCCCCGCAGCCAGGTTGACCAGTGCCTTGAGCAGGTCGGCCACCACACTCCTGGTTGCTGTATCTATCAAATTGCCCTTTTGATCGAATTTCTGGGCGGCGAATGTCACGAAGACCTCGGGTTTGGTTACTGCCTTTACGTCGAAAAAGAGCAGGGTTTGCCTGAGGTGGTACTGCGCCCGCGACCCACCCAGCATGCCGGTGGATGCGCTCATGATAGCGACCGGTTTTCCCGGCCAGACGCTGTCCTTTGGCGGCCTGGATGCCCAGTCCAGCGCGTTTTTCGTCAGGCCTGGCAGTGAGAAATTGTACTCCGGCGTGACGATCAGCACAGCCTGGGCGGCCCTGATTCTCGATTTGAACTCCTTCACCCGTTCCGGCAGGTTCTCCTCAAGGTCCTGGTTGAAGAACGGTATGCCCTCCAGGTCGAATGTCTCCAGCGATGCGCCGGACGGCAGTAGTTCTCCAGCCGCACGCAGCAAGGCCTTATTATACGATCCTTGGCGAAGGCTTCCCGCAAATCCGAGGATGTGCACCGTTTCCATCTCCAACCTCCGTTATCGCGAACTCCCTGCCGCAGGCTGCTCTAATTCAATCTGCGGCAGGGACCGGTAATCGATTAATGGTGTTATTATCAGGGTGTCAGCACCAGCTTGTGCGCGGCATCGCCGTTGACCTGGTCCCTGGTCCACAGCATGGGATGGTATTTGATGTTGAGCCAGGATTTAATCATGCTGTCGTACCATTCGCTGGCGGGATGACCGCTCTGGCCGGTGTTATTTATCGTGATGCTCTTGCCCAGGTCGCTCCAGTCGATGATCATGCGCATGGAGGGTATCATGGTTATCTTGAAGTTGCCTTTGTCGACCCTCCAGCTGCACGCATTCACAGCGTCGGTGCTGCCGCCGGCCGGGAAGGGCCCCCTGTTGACCAGAGACTCCAGCGGACCGATGCCGCTGGCGCCCAGCGGGTTGCTGACAAAAGTGGCCGTATGAAGGGTACCCCATTTCCACAGGCTGCGGTCCGGACCCAGGTCTGCCACCGCTGCAGCGTAACCTTCTTTAAAGGATCTGGCCAGGATATCATCACGCGTTTCCTTTATGTCCTTTGTGCGCAGGTCGTCCCACCACGGGTTGTCGGGGCTCTTGAGCATCTGGTAGATGGCCCACATGTCCCTGTCGTCGCCTTCCGATTTGATGATATCGCCCAGCTGGTCCTGCACCGTGTTGTTGACCAGCTTCATCCAGAACTCTGCGTACAGTGCGGCCTGGGGACTGTCCGCGTTGAAGTTCTGGTCCCAGTGCTCCAGCCAGCTCTTGGCGTCCGTCAGTGCCGGGTCCTCGAACTTGACATTGGCCAGGTAGGGCATGATCTCGCCAACACTCAACACCTTATTGTCTCCCTGAATCTTCTGGAAAGTCTCGATGTCGTGCGGCGCCAGAGACTTGATCAGCTGCTCGACGCGCTGCGCGCGGTATCCGTAGTTCCATTCATAGCCGAGATTGTAGTTAAAGTTGGGATCCAGGTGATTTTTCAGGAAATCGTAGTAAGACGGTGGCACGACGGCCTGGTTGGCCGTGATGATATAGCCGCGTTCCGGGTTATAAGACCGGGGCAGCAGGTCGAAGGGTATGAAGCCCTTCCATTCGAACTCGTCAGTCCAGCCCGGCACGGGCAGCAGGCCGCTGTGGTTGATGTTGCGGATGGGCATCTTGCCCGGCATCTGGTAGCCGATGTTGCCCTCCCTGTCGGCGAAGACAAAGTTCTGTGACGGGCCATCCCAGTTTCTCAGAGCATTGCGGAACTCATTCCAGTTGCCGGCTGTATCGAGTCCGTAAACCGCGGACAACAGCGTTCCCGGATCGAGCGCTGTCCAGCGCAGGGCCAGCGGGTCCTTGTTGTTGAACCCGAAGAACTGGCCGGTCTCCGCATCGTATTTATTATCGTTGATAATCGGGCCGAGGTGCGTCTGCCTGACCTTGAAGGAGATGGGCGAGGAGCCGTCGCCGAAATCGATTGTCTCATTGCGCACGGTCATATCGCGCCATGCGCCGTTCCACTCGTACTGAAGGGGATTGTCCGGGTTTATCTTGATCTGATAATGGTCGTGAACATCGGGGTAGACGTTGGTCACGCCCCAGGAGATATTGTTATTGTGTCCGATGATGATGCCCGGACTGGGCGCGAAGGCGAATCCGACCACGTCGAACGGCCGGCCTTTGCCGTCGTCGGGACAGTGCAGGCCTATCTCGTACCAGATGGAGGGCATCTGGATGCCCAGGTGCGGGTCGTTAGCCAGGAGGGGCTTGCCGCTCTGAGTCAGTTTGCCTGAGACGACCCAGTTGTTGCTGCCTATGCCTGCGGAAGGCCCTGTCACCCAGCTGAGGTCCGGCCTGGGATCGTCGTAAGCGTGTATGGATGTGAGGGGCTGCTCCGATACCTCGGGGGAAGAGGCGGAAGGGATTGCGGGGGCCGCCGATTTTTCCATCGCCTGTACGTCTGCGTCGTGGATAATAGTGGGCTTGTCTCCGAAGCCCCAGGGTGGCGTCTGCCATTTATCGGCCGTAACCTGGCCCAATGCGCTGTAAAGTTTGGTGCGCGGAATCTCCTCATCACCGCTGTAACCCAGGTCGTAGCACATCAGCTTGCCGAAGGCCAGCGTATCGACGGGAGTCCAGGGCTCCACCTTGAACTTGACGCCGGTCAGTCCCAGTATGCTGTAATTGACCGAGAGGTCCTGGGGGCTGCGTTTGGATATATATGCGTTGACGCCGGCCGCGAAGGCGTCCAGCGGTGCGCGCTGTTCCGGTGCATAGCCGGCATATTCCTGCTCCGCCACGTTGTACCAGCCCAGTGTGCGCAGGTAGATGTCGGAGGAGACCAGGCTGGCCCTTTTTCCGGTGAGCTCTTCAATGCGGCCGCCGCAGATGTGCCGGAACATCTCCATCTGCCACCAGCGGTCTTGCGCCTGAATGTAGCCCTGGGCGAAATTCAGGTCGTGCATGCTATTGGCGTAAATATGCGGTATGCCGTTACTGTCGCGTATCACCTCGACCTTGTCGTAGAGGCCGTTCACCTTGACGTTGCCGTCCACCTTGGGCAGAGGGGCGTTGTTGATGTAATTGAAGTAGCCGGCGCCTCCTCCCACCAGTATGACTATAATTGCCAGTATGACCCGTGCAGTGATTAGATTCGATTTGCCGCCTTTCCTCTTCTTTTTGGGGGGTTTGGCTTCGCTTGCAGCGGTCGTTGTTTGCTTATCGTTATTAGTCAAGGTGTCCTCCTTCCTCTCAAAATTCTATTTCGTGGACGAAGCATGCAGATACAGTCCCTTTGCCTGCATGATATTACTCTGAAAACGCGTCTGCCGTCAAAGCGGTGCGAACATGACGGCAAACGCGTTTAAATGGCCGGCTCAGTCGAGCCTTTTCTGTATCTGTTGCCAGCTCTTTGTGATGAGGAAGCTCTCGTCCATGTTTTTCAGCATGGCGAGGAATTTGGCCATGGGCGCGGAGAAAGTCAGTTCGTATTTGCCCACATACGGGCGTGCGGAAATGTCGAAGGTGCCTATAATGGCCCTGGGGTTGTGAGAATCGTGCTGCAGGAAGGGGTAATTGACGATGGTGGCGCAGCCTGAACCGAAGGGGGATATCACACCATCGGGACCCTCCTGGTCGAAGTTGGCCAGGGTGAAAAGGCCTGCCAGCACATCAGGCGTCGCAAAGAATATGACCACCTGCGGTTCATCACCCGCATCCAGTATATCCCAGCGTTTGAACACAATGTAACGTCCCGGCGCGACGAAGGGAGGCAGGTGCTTAAAAGACCGGTTGACCAGCTCGGGTGACTTCTTATAGCGCTCTCCTTCCAGCTTGCCCGGAATGCCGCAGGACAGGAAGTAGTCTATTTGGGGCATGATATGCTGGCTGAAACCCAGATACCTTTTCCCGCCCGGGCAGCCGACCGATTCCGATTGGAAGCTGATGGATTTACCCTTCCTCACAGACTGGATGGCAGCGATGACACATCTGTGGCCTGAGCCGGCCTTTACCGGCTCGGCCTTTGATGCATCATCCGTATAGTAGAACGTGATCGGCAGGCCGGTCCCGCCGAAGTATTTCTTCCATTTGCCGATGAAATCATCCCTGATTGCTGTATCCATTGTTCGGCCTCGACTCCTATGGATTAAGCGTAAGTTTGTGTGCTGCGCCGGATTCCACCTGCTCGCGGGTCCAGAGCATGGGATGGTACTTGACCTTGGCCCACGGCAGTATCATGCTGCCGTACCAGGGGTTGCCGGGGTGCCCGCTCTGCCCGGTGGAGTTCATGCCGACGCTTTTACCGGGATCGGACATGTCCACGATCATGCGCATGGAGGGGATGAGCGTGATGTTGAAATTGCCCTTGCTGGCGGACCAGATCTCATTGTTGACGCACTCGGTGTTGCCTCCCACCGGAACCGGGCCCTGGTTGACCAGAGATTCGAGAGGGGCAATACCGCTGGCGCCCAGCGGATTGCTTACGAAGGTGGCCTTGTGCAGTTTGCCCCACTGCCACTGATTGCGGTCCTTGCCCATGGCGGCTACGGCGGCCGCGTAGCCTTCCCTGAACGACTGCGCCAGCGTATCATCGCGCGTCTCCTTTTTATCGACGGTGGCGGTGATATCCCACCAGGAGTCGTCGGGCTGTTGCAGCAACATATAGACGGCCCACATTTCCTTGTCCTGGCCGTCTGTTTTGGCGGCATCGCCAAGCTGGTCCTGGAACACATTGCGCATCAGGCACATCCAGAACTCGTTATAGAGTGCAGCCTGGCCGCTGTCCTCGGTGCAGAGGCGGTCCCATTTGAGGAGCCAGTCCCTGGCATCGCTCAAATCGGGGTCATCGAACTTCAGCCCGGACAGGTAAGGCAATACCTCTTCGGCTGGCAGTGATTTGACGTCTCCCTGTATTGTCTGGTACGTGGCGACCGTGTTGGGGGCGAGCTGCCTGATCAGCTCGTTGATGCGCTGGCTGCGGTAGCCGTAGACCCATTTGTTGTACCTGCTGCCGAAGTTTGCATTTACATCAGGCCCCAATCTCTGGTCAAGGAATTCATAGTATTGCGGGGGAGCGACCTCCTGGTTGGCAGCGACTATATAGTTGCGCGCCGGATTGTATGCACGCGGCATCAGGTCGTATGGTATATAGCCCTTCCACTCGTATTCACTGGTCCAGCCGGGTGCGGGCATCTGACCGGTGTAGCCGGCGGGGCGTACAGGTATTCTGCCGGGCATCAGGTAGCCGATGTTGCCCTGTTTATCGGCGTAAATCAGGCTCTGCGACGGCACATCCCAGTATTGCAGCGCATCCCGGAACTCATCCCAGTTCCTGGCAGTGTTGAGTCCGAGGATGGCCAGGGAGATGCGGCTGGGCTCCAAAGCCGTCCAGTGCAGGGCCAGCGGGTCCTTGTTGTTGAATCCGGTCGTCTGGCCGGTTTTGGCATCATATTTATTGTCGTTAGTGATGGGGCCAAGGTGGGTTACCCTGACCTTGATCGTTATAGGGGGCTTGCCGTCACCGAAGGAGATCGTCTCATCCCTGACCGTCATATCCCTCCATTTACCGTCCCACTCGTACTGGAGGGGGTTATCCGGGTTCACTTTGATCATATACTGGTCGTTGACATCGGGGTAGACGTTGGTGGTGCCCCAGGCGATGTCGTTATTATGGCCTGAGACGATTCCCGGGTTGGAGGCGAAGGTGAAGCCCGAGGCGTCGAAGGGTCGCCCCGTGCCATCATCCGGGCAATGCAGCGCCACCTCATACCAGATCGACGGCTGCGCGATGCCCAGGTGCGGGTCGTTGGCCAGCAGCGCCTTGCCGCCGGCGGTCATGTTGCCCGTAGCTACCCAGCTGTTGCTGCCCGTTCCCTCCAGGCCGCCGATTATCTGTGTAAGGTCGGGCACCAGCACATCATAGACTTTACCTGGCGCGGTGGGCAGTGAGTTGATATCGACCGAGGTCGACTTTACACCCGCCGATTTCTCGATGGCCTCGATATCATCGATAGTCAGGATGGTCGGTTTGTGGCCGATCGGCCAGGCCGGCACCATCCACTGCTCCGCCATGGCGGGGTCCATCACGCTATACAGCTTGCTGCGCGTTATCTCCGGGTCGCGACTAAGCCCCAGGTCCCAGGCCATCAGCTTGGCGAAGACGATCGTGTCCAGAGGGCTCCAGGAATCGACCTTGAACTTTACGCCGGTCAGACCCAGGATGGAGTAGTTTACCGAAAGTTGCCCGGGGCTCTTGCCATCCAGATAGGCATTAACCCCCTCGCTGAAGGCGTCCAGTGGGGCGCGCTGCTCCGGAGTCCAGGAATCGTACTCTTTCTGGCAGACGCCGTAGAGACCGAGAGAGCGGAGATATATATCGGTATTGACCAGGCTTGCTTTTTTGCCGGTCAACTCCTCAATGCGGCCTCCGCAGGTCTTGCGGAAGAACTCCATCTGCCACCAGCGATCCTGCGCCTGCGCATAGCCCTGCGCGAAGTACAGGTCGTGCATATTTTTGGCATAGATATGGGGCACACCGCTGCTGTCGCGGATAATCTCCACGCTATCGCGCAGCCCTTTGGCCTGCAGCCGGCCGTCTATTTTCGGCTGCGGGCTGTTGATAATCGACTGATAGTAGATGAGGCCGCCACCGAACAGCAGCACGATAAGGGCCAGGATAATGAACAGAACGATTCTGCCGGCCTTGCCGGCTCCGCCTTTTTTCTTCACTTCAGCCTCCTAATTTTTTATTGAACTGTCGAAGCCAGTGGTGTGGAGATTACGAGTAGAACCTGGCCACCTTTTCGAAGGGCTCGCGGCTGCTGCGGAAGCGGTTGGCCGGATTTTTATCGTCCTCGTAGCCTATGGGGATGCCCATCACCATCAGTTTGGAGGGGGGCAGGCCCAGCGCGCTGCGCAGCACATCCGGGTAGAGCACGGGCATGAGGGCCGGGATGGTGCCCAGCCCGTGCACCGTGGCCAGCAGCATGATGTTCTGCGCGACAAGCCCGCAATCGAAGATGTTCCAGATGTTTGTGCCGTTATCCGCATGGTGGAACTCGCTGTCAATCATGATATAGATGCAGCTGGGAGCGCCCCACAGCTTGAAGCCGAACATCTGCCATTCCAGGCGTTTCTGCTTATCCTCTCGCGCCACGCCCAGCTCCTCCAGGACGCCGGCCATGACTGCCGACCGTCGCGATTTCCAGGGCTCAGGGTATTGCAGAGAGATGGGTATATCCAGGTTGGGCAGTTTTGTGGAATTTTCCACGAAGGCCTGTTTGATCTCATCCAGCTTTTTGCCGCTGACGATGGCGAATTCCCAGGGCTGGCTGTTGGAGGCAGAAGGCGCACGCAGCGCACCTTCCACGATCCTCTTTAATATATCCCGGGGGACGGGGTCGGGTTTAAAGGCCCGCACGGAGTGTCGTTTATTAATAGCTTCCAGCACGTCCATAGTTGCAGCCTCCTCATTTTTATCGCCGGGAAGGGACAATAAATGATAGCTCTTATGTGGTGGACGATTCAATATAAGGGGGAACAAATTCATGCAGGGGGCCTAATTGTACTAAAATAATGTATTGTGCCGGAAACGAACCGTCCCGCCGCCGAGGCTGTTTCCAATGATCCCACCGGTATAGCGCGCGTCTTCAGGGCGCTGCGCTACCGCAATTACCGCCTGTTTTTTATCGGGCAGGGAATATCGCTGATCGGCACCTGGATGCAGCAAGTGGCCATGCGCTGGCTGGTCTACAGCCTGACCAACTCCGCCTGGCTGCTGGTCGTGGTGGCCTTTTCCGGGTTGATCAGCAACTCGCTGGTGACGCCTTTTGCGGGGGTGCTGGTCGACCGTCTCAACCGCCATCGCATACTGGTTATAACGCAGGTGCTGGCCATGCTGCAGGCATTGACGCTGGCTGTTGTGGTGCTGGCGGGATATGCGGCTGTGTGGAATCTGATTATACTTAGCATAGCGCTGGGGCTGATCAACGGCTTCGACATGCCCACCCGCCAGTCCTTCGTGCTGGACATGGTTCCAAACCGCGAGGATCTGGGAAACGCCATCGCGCTCAACTCCTCGCTCTTCAACTCCGCCCGGCTGATCGGGCCCTCCGTAGCCGGCGTGCTGGTGGCCCTGGTGGGGGAGGGGCTGTGCTTCCTGATCAACGGCATCAGCTTCATTGCCGTCATCGCCTGCCTGCTGGCCATGCACATATCGCCGACCCAGGCCAGGGGAGGGAAGGAGAATTTCCTGCGCGGCCTGAAGGAGGGCGCAGGCTACGCCTTTGGCTTCCCGCCGGTGAAATACATCATAATACTGCTGGCCTTCTCGGCGCTGGTGGCCATGCCTTACCCCGTGCTCATGCCCGTTTTTGCCAAAGAGGTATTACAGGGCGGGGCCGATGCGCTGGGTTTCCTCATGGCGGCCGCCGGCGTGGGCGCGCTATCCGGGGCTATCTATCTGGCCTCGCGCAAAAATGTGTTCGGTCTCGACAATATTATAGTGGTATCGTCATGCAGCTTCGGCGCCGGACTGGTATGCTTTTCCTTTTCACGGATAATGATACTTTCCATGCTGTTCATGGCGGTAACGGGCTTCGGCATGGTGGTGCAGCTGGCGGCAAGCAACACCATACTCCAGACGATTTCCGATGACGACAAGCGCGGGCGCGTCATGAGCTTTTTCGTCATGTCGTTTATGGGGCTGGCCCCCTTCGGCAGCCTGCTCTTCGGAGGACTGGCGGATGTGATAGGCGCGCCGTACACACTTCTTATCGGCGGCGTCCTGATACTGGCGGCGGGCGTGATATTTGCCCGTAAATTCTCTTCGGTTAAAGCTATGGTGCACCGGTCTTACGTCAAGAAGGGATTGATACCCGACTGAATGTATACAAAAAACAAATAACCATAGGCAGCTTTTTAAAGGCTGCCTATGGTTAGCCAATGTCAGCTTATACGATGTTTAGGCTTTGCCGATGCGGAACATCTTAGTGCCGCATTTGGCGCAGACGCCCTGGGTCGCCGGTTTGCCATTCTTCATCTTAATGGCTTTGGCGTTCTTCATTTCCCTCTTGGCTCTGCATTTCATGCAATAAGCGTCCATCAATGTACCTCCTATGTATTTGAACTTAGCATAGAGGATTGTTTGAAGCTTGTCAAGTAGGCTGCAGCCTTAAAATAGCTATAAAACCCTAAATTTCTCGTGGACGATCGTAAAAAAAGCTGAAAATTTCATGAAAATTATAGTTGATTCCATAGTACAATAGTACTGCATGTATTTCCCTCGTGTTGCGTCAAAATAAACTGTTACCGAAAGGGTGATCATTGCGTCATAAATCCTGTTACCTAAATCTTATGAATTCCATAGCGTTTAGGTTGGACTTTGTTTTCTTCTTGTTCCCATAGCTGTTCCAG
>DAOUFT010000074.1:0-3738 GCA_034429855.1 Dehalococcoidia bacterium | reverse complement strand
CCCCGGATATCATCGAAAAATATTTTCACTCGTATTGGAAAGAACTTGGAATCACCAGGGATCAGTTTTTCAGTTTCGGCACCAGCCGTCAGAGCGGAGAAACGTTCAATATGACAATACTGGGATTGAAGCTGGCGGGTTACAGGAACGGCGTCAGCAAGCTGCATGGAGAGGTCTGTCGCAGAATGTGGCACGACCTTTGGCCTGGCAAGCCCGAATCAGAGGTGCCGATAAACTCCATTACTAATGGTGTGCACTTGCCCACATGGGCAGCACCACAGATTCAAATACTGTTCCGGCGCTTCCTGGGAGATGATTGGGAGGAGCATCAGACTGAGAGGGAAAGGTGGGACGCCATTAATGATATACCCGATGAGGTGATCTGGAACATCCACCGATGGCTGAAGTTAAAACTGGTAGGGGCGATTCTTGACCGGGCGCGCGACAGATGGTCCCATGACCGTGTGGCGGCGGTCCAACCGCTGGCCATGGGAGCGTTGCTCGATCCGGAGGTCTTGACTATCGGATTCTCCCGGCGTTTTACGGGATATAAAAGGGCTTCCCTTATATTCAAGGATGTTGAAAGGCTGAAGAAAATTTTAAATCAGGAGCTTCAACCGGTACAGATAATATTTGCAGGGAAGGCCCATCCCCAGGACGATGATGGAAAACTTCTGATACAGCACGTTTACCGTTATGCCAAAGATGCCGATTTTGGAGGGCGGATAGCCTTTGTGGAAGATTACGACATGCATATGGCAAGGGATATGGTTGCAGGTGTGGATGTATGGTTGAATACTCCTGTAACCTTGATGGAGGCCAGCGGGACCAGCGGGCAGAAGGCGTCGGCCAACGGAACTGTTAACCTGAGCATATTGGACGGTTGGTGGTTTGAGGGCTTCAACGGTGACAATGGCTGGGCTGTGGATGAGCGCAACCGGATAGATGCAGAAGACCGGGATAGCGTAACGGCCAATGCTTTATACGAGTTGCTGGAGGATCATATTATTCCGCTTTACTATGATCGTGATATCAATGGTACTCCACACGGCTGGGTAAAAATGATGAAGGAGAGCATACGCTCCAATGCGCCGCTTTTCAATACGTCCCGCATGGCCGGCGAATATGTAGAGAAATTTTATCTTAAAGCTTTACGTTATGCCGAGGTAAACAGTCTCGAATAGAGCGTCTATCAACGGCTTCATATTGTCGCATATACGTATTGTGATATGATTAATAATTCAGTAAGCTATGAGGGAAATCACCAATCGAATGAAGAAGCAAATTAAAAAAATCGGTATGCTAACGTCCGGAGGAGACGCGCCCGGCATGAATGCTGCCATAAGGGCCGTTGTGCGCAGCGCCATTTTCCACGGGCTGGAGGTCGTCGGCATACGACGCGGTTTCTCCGGCCTGATAGCAGGTGAATTTCAGAAATTCAACCAGCGATCAGTGGCCAATATAATTCAAAAAGGAGGGACCATCCTTGAGACCTCCCGCTGTCCTGAGATGATGGAGATTGAAGGACGCAGGAAGGCCATCGATGCCCTGCTGTCCCAGGAGATCGACGGTTGCGTCATAATAGGCGGAGGTGGTTCTTTTCACGCCGCCCAGCACCTGAGCGAAGAATGCGACATCGCATTTATGGGTATACCGGGGAGCATCGATAACGATATCTGGGGCACGGATTACTCGATCGGATTTCACACGGCGGTAAACACTGCTCTGGATGCCATCGACCGTATCAGGGATACTGCCAGCGCCTTTGAGAGGATATTCTTTGTTGAAGTAATGGGCAGAAAATCCGGATTTATCGCGTTAACGGTTGGCCTTGCTGGCGGCGCCGAACAGATAATTGTGCCGGAAATCCATATGGATGTTGAGGACCTTTGCCAGAACCTGAGGGAAAGCTTCAAGCGGGGCAAGAGGAGCAGCATCATCGTGGTGGCCGAAGGGAATACTGTGGATGATACCATCAATATCGAGAAATACGTCCAGATGCGCCTCAAGGTCGAGACGCGCCTTTGCACGCTCGGCCACATACAGAGAGGAGGATCGCCCACAGCGGCCGATAGAATTCTTGCCAGCTGTCTGGGCGTGGCTGCCGTTGAAGGTTTGCTCAACGGGAAAAAAGGACATGCTGTCGGTGAGGTAAAGGGCGAGATCGTTTATACGCCCTTCAAGGATACCTGGCAGAATAAGAAGACTATCGATGAACGTTTCCTCAAATATATTCCTGTTCTATCGCAATAGAGCCTATGTCCTGTTGAATACCATGCTACACTGATCGTTAAAGTGGAACAGTGAAAAACATTGAGGAATAGCGAGCCTGATAGTATTTCTAATAATCTGAGGAGGTTTACCCATGGAAATAGTCAAATGGTTTGAGGACTTGGGCAAGTCTGACGTCAGCAAGGCCGGCGGCAAGGGCGCCAATCTCGGCGAGCTGGTAAGAGCCGGGCTTCCCGTGCCTCCAGGTTTTGTTATTACCGCGCAGGCATATCTTTTATTCACCACAGAAAGCGGGCTCTCTCAGAAAATAGCGCATGCTATGGAGGGGCTTAATGTGGATGATACGTCGCAGCTGCAAGCCAAGTCCAGAGAAGTTCAGGGCTTGATAATAGGTACGGAGATGCCTGCCAATATCAAGGGTGAGATCATCAAGGCTTATGAAGAACTTTCGAAGAGGGATTCCTCAAGGGCGCTGTATGTCGCGGTGAGGTCTTCCGCCACCATGGAGGACTCGGAGCAGGCCTCATTCGCCGGTATGAACGCTACTTTTCTCAATGTTCATGGCAAGGAGGACCTGATCAGGAAAGTCAAGGAATGCTGGGCCTCGCTGTATGGGGCACGGGTGATCTTCTATCGGGCTAAAAAAGAGTTTCTCGATGAGCCGGTGATAGCGGTAGTCGTGCAGAAAATGGTCAACTCCGATAAAGCAGGCGTAATGTTTACCGCCAATCCCAGCAACAATAATATGAGCAGCCTTGTGATCGAGGGCGCATTCGGTTTAGGTGAAGTTGTGGTGGGAGGTCTGGTGTCGCCCGACTATTATGAGGTGGAAAAGAGCAGCCTTAAGGTTAAAGATGCCAGGATATCGCATAAAAATTTCAAGATCATACGTGATGAAAAAGGCCGTAACAAGAACGTTGACCTGAGTGATAAGGAGGCAGAACAGCCTGTACTGAGCGAAGCTGAGGTTCTGGAGCTTGCCAGCCTTGGGCTGAAGATCGAGCAGCACTACGGCAGCCCCCAGGACACGGAGTGGGCCATCGAGGGCAAGAAGATCTATATGGTCCAATCAAGGCCGATCACTACTTTAATACATGCGGCGGAGGGGGTGTTTGATAAAGCGGTGGATGTGGAGGAGAGCCGCGAACTGATCAGGGGATTGGGTGCCAGTCCCGGACGAGGTAGCGGCGAAGTGCGCGTCCTGGCATCTCCCGATAAGGACGACGGATTTGAGAGCGGAGACGTGCTGGTTGCCGAAATGACGACTCCCGATTGGGTGCCCCTAATGAAGAAGGCATCAGCTATTGTCACGGACGGTGGCGGCATGACTTGCCATGCGGCCATTGTGTCGCGCGAGATGGGCCTACCCTGTGTCGTCGGTACACGCAACGCCACCAAGGTGCTGAGCGATAAAATGCTTGTTACGGTCGATGGAACGCACGGCATAGTTTATGAAGGTAAACTTAAAGAGGAAAAGAAAGTGGAGGAGCCGGGTACACAGGTGCT